>JAEUQG010000373.1 GCA_016789755.1 Bryobacterales bacterium | reverse complement strand
CGAGAGTAGCCGCCCCGTTCCTCTAGAATCGCGACTTCGGCCCCTCCCAGTTCTCGATAGGTTTCCTTGAGGATTCCTTCGAGGAGCAGGAGTTTGTCGAGAACGGAAACCGTGGTGGGCGGCGTTGCCGGGTCGGGCGGTTGGGAGACGTCCATAGCCGTAAGTGTATCCGACCATGGAGCGGCGGCGGAATCCTCCCTTGGCGGTTGCGGTGCTACGCTGGGCTCATGGTGCATCGAATTTGCGCGGTGTTAGGTTTGGCGGCGGCGTGCTGGGGGCAGGAATGGCCGCAGTGGCGCGGGGCGGGGAGAGGGGGGGTGGCGCAGGGGTTTGTGGCGCCGGCGGCGTGGCCGAGGGAGCTGAAGATGGAGTGGAGCGCGGGGGTGGGGGGCGGATTTTCGACTCCGGCGGTGTCGCGGGATCAGGTGTTCGTGCATAGCAGAGTGGGGGATCAGGAGGTGGTGCAGGCGCTGGCTCGGGGGACGGGGAAGGAGATGTGGCGGGCGGCGTACCGGGCGCCGTTTCAGCAGAATCAGTATGCAACGCAAATGGGGCACGGGCCGCATTCGACTCCGGTGTTCTTTGAGGACAAGGTGATCACGCTGGGGATCAAGGGGATGCTGGTTTGCCACGATGCGAAGACGGGGGCGGTGAAGTGGAAGAAGGATTATTCAGCGCGGGTGGATAGCCAGAATATGTTCACGGGGACGGCGATGTCTCCTTTGATTGAGGCGGGGCTGGTGCTGGTGCATATCGGCGATGACCGCGGCGGATCGCTGATGGCGATGGATCCCGCGACGGGGGCGGTGAAGTGGAGTTGGGACGGCGATGGACCGAGCTATGCTTCGCCGGTGGTGGCGGAAATCGGCGGGGTACGGCAGGTGGTGACGCTGGCGCTGAAGCATGCGGTGGGGTTGGATGCGAGGAACGGAGCGCTGCTGTGGAAGAGCCCGTTCGTGGATCAATGGAATGAGAACATCGTGACGCCGGTGGTGGTGGGGAACCGGGTGGTTTTGTCGGGTGTGCGGAAGGGGACGGTGGCGCTGGATGTGGTGCGGCAGGGTGCGGGGTGGACGGCGAGGACGGCCTGGGAGAATGCGGAGTACTCGATGTACATGAGCTCGCCGGTGGTGGATGGGGACGTGTTGTACGGGATGACGAACAAGCGCAAGGGGAGCGTGTTCGCGATGGATGTGAAGACGGGGAAGGTGCTGTGGTCGACGCCGGGGCGGGAGGGGACGAATCTGTCGCTGGTGGCGGCGGGGAATGTGCTGTTTTTGCTGAATGAGACGGGGGATTTGAAAGTGATCCGGCGGTCGGCGGCGAAGTACGATTCCGTTGTGGAGTACAAGGTATCGGAGGAAGCGACGTGGGCGCAGCCGGTGGTGTTAGGGAAGAATCTGTTGGTGAAGGACGCTAAGACGGTGAAGATGTACCGGCTGCCATAGCTCCGTTGGAGGGGACGGCGGGGAAGATGCGGGTGGGGTCGCCGTTATAGAACGTTTCGATGAGGTTTTGTTGGATAGCGGGAAGCGCGTCGTGGGTGGTGAAGATAATGGCGCAGCCGCCGAATCCGGCTCCGGTGAGGCGCGCGCCGAGGGCTCCGGCGTGGAGTGCGGACTCGGTGAGGCGGTCAAGTTCGGGGCAACTGACCTGGAGTTGATCGCGCAGGCTGCGATGGCCTTCGTTGAGGACGCGGGCGAAGGAGGGGGCATCCTGCGATTCGAGTGCGGCGATGGCTTGCCGGACTCGCGCGGCTTCGGTGACGACGTGGAGAAAGCAACGGCGTTCGAGAGGGTCAGTGAGTTGGGCGGCGAGTTCGGGGGATGGATTTTGGCGGTAGCTGGTGAAGCCGAGTTGGTGAAGGGCTCGCTGGCCGGCGAAGCGGCGCTGGTTGTATTCTTCACGCACGGCGCTGGATTTTTCGGCGGTGCGAAGGGAGTGGGCGATGAGGAAGGCCCAGGCGGGGGGGATGGGGATGGGGCGGGCGTGGAAGGGCGAGAAGTGGATTTCGAGGGCGTGGCCGGCGCGGCCGGCGAGGGAGATGGCGTGATCCATGCCTCCGCCGCGGGTGCCGACGTATTGTTCGCCGTCGGGGAGGATTTCCATGAGTTCTCCGATGGTGGGACGGATGGAGTTGGCTTCGAGGAGGGCGAGGGTGAAGGCGACGAGGAGGGCGGAGGAAGAGGAGAGTCCGGCGGCGGGGGGTATGTTGCCTGTGATTTCGGCGGCGATACCGTTGCGGACACCCCAGCGGAGGGCGACGGCCTGGGCGGCGGCTTTGAGGTAATTGCCCCAATCGCCGGATTCGTAGGGGGCGATGGATGGGGACCAGGCGAACGTGCGCGGGGGGAAGCCGCCGGCGCCGATGGCTTCGATGCGCGGGCCGGCGATGGGGGTGAAGTGGACGGTGACGCGCTGGCCGATGGCCATGGGGAGCACGGGCAGGGAATGGTAGTCGATGTGTTCGCCGATGAGGTTGACACGGCCGGGAGCGCTGACGGTGGGCATCTGGAGATACTCTACAGAAGATGCCAGTGAAATGGATAGTGGCCTTGTTTCTCGCCGTGGCGGCGGGGATCAATTACGCGGACCGGGCGGCGGTGTCGAGTGTGTTCGCGCTGTTGAAGAGCGACCTGGGAGCATCGGACGTTGTACTGGGGGCGCTGGGATCGGTGTTTTTGTGGGGGTATGCACTGTCGTCGCCGGCGGCGGGGTATTTGGCGGACCGGCATTCGCGGTCGCGGATTGTGCTGCTGAGTTTGCTGGCGTGGAGTGCGGTGATGGCAGTGACGGGATTCGCGGCGGATGTGACGACGCTGATCGTACTGCGGCTATTGTTGGGGATTGTGGAGAGCGCGTACCTGCCGGCGGCGATTGCTCTGTTGGCGGAGCATCACGGGCCGGAGACGCGGGCGAAGGCGATGGCGGTGCATTCGATCGGGTTGAACCTGGGGGTAGTAGCGGGTGGGACGATTGCCGGGTATCTAGGGGACCATTTCGGATGGCGGCCGGGGTTTTGGATACTGGGCGGAGTTGGCGTGTTGTACGGGGCGTTGGGATGGAATCTAGTGAAAGATGGGCCGGCGCGGAAGGCTGCGGAGCGGCGCGATGCGTGGGCGGATCTGCGGGAGCTGGTGACGATCCCGAGTTTTCTGATTCTGCTGGCAAAGACGATGCTGGCAGGGGTTGGGGTGTGGATTTTTCTGAACTGGCTGCCGCTGTATTTTCGGGAGCGGTTCGGGATGAGCCTGGCGGCGGCGGGATTTGCGGGGACGTTTCTGCTGCAGGCAGCGACGGTGTCGGGGATTGCGATCGGGGGCACGGTGTCGGACCAGTTGGCACGGCGGAGTCCGCGGATGAGGATGTTGTATCAGGCGGTGTGCTATTTGGTTGCGGCTCCGTTTCTGCTGCTGTTCTTGGGAGAAGTGAGTTTTGGGGTGACGGCGGTGGCGGTGGGTGTGTTTTCGTTGTTCCGCGGGATGGGCGGAGCGAACGAGAGCCCGACGCTGTGCGATGTGGTGCCGGAGCGGCTGCGGGCGACGGGGTTGGGGATGATGAATCTGGGAGCGACGGCGGCGGGCGGGATGGGGGTGCTGACAGCGGGGTGGCTGAAGGCGCACATCGGGATGGAGGCAGTGTTCGCGGCGATTGCGGGGTTGTTCGTGATTGCGGGCGGCGTTCTGTTGTGGGGCTATGCGGCGTTCATGAACCGGGATGTGGAGCGGGCGCGCGGTTGAGGGGCGGCGATGGCGATCCCAAGGAACACGCGCAAAACGGAGGTCGCCCGCGCCTTGGTGCAGACGCATTTTCCTGGGACACTGGCGGCGGGAGCGTGCCCTTTGCGCTTTTCTGGATATCAGGGTCTTCAGTTACCGCCCTATTCCGCCGATGAATAGAGTGGTCTAAGTGTACCGTTCTGACAAGTGGCGCTCTCAAGCTCGATCCACGAGTACGCGCGACGGCACGCTGTTGCGCCCGTCGTGGTGGCTTTGTCAATAGCCGCCAATCTTTTTCCGATCCACATTTACGAGGGTTTGGACCTGTGGCTGGGAGGGGTGTTTTTGTGCATCGCCATCCTCTACGCGAACCCGTTGCAAGGGGCGTTCGCTACCGTTCCGGTGTACCTGGTGACGCTGTACCTGTCGGGCCATCCCTATGGGATGATCGGGTCTGCGGTGCTGGCATTGCTGGGCACTTATGCCCGAACGGCGGGCGCCCGGAAGCTGTTTCTCGATTTGTTGTTGGGGCTCTCAGTGGCCGCGCCGGTGGTGATCCTGATTCTGCACCGGTATGTGGGGGTTGCCGACTCGCTGCGGTTTGCGAATCTGCTGAAGATCCCCATCAACTCCATCCTCAACCTCTCGCTGGCGCTGTTGATTGTGGAGACGGCGGGGGCCGCGGGATGGCTGCCGAAGTCCCGTGAGAGCGCACCGCACCCGTTGCGCGCGTCCTTGCTGGCGGGCTTTCTGGCTGTTTCGATGGTGCCTCTGATTCTGGTGTTCCTGTTCCAGGGCCGTCAATTCGAGCAGAATCTGCGGCGCGAACAGGAGGCGAAGTTGCGGGGTGCGGCCAGGACGGTGTCCGGTGTGGTGGGCGGGCATCAGCGCCGGCATTTGGACGCGGTGATCGGGGCGGCTTCGGAGGTGGAGGGGGTTGGCGCCGGGAATCGGGCACGGCTGAACCGGGTTCTGGAAAGCTGGCATGGCCGGTTTCCTGGGTTTCTGACCATGATCGTGACGGATGCGGAAGGGGTGATTACGGCGGCGCATCCGCCCACGCTGGGTGGAACGGCGCATGTAGTGAGCGACCGCGCGTACTTCCGCGAGCCCCGGGCGAGCGGCAAGCCGTTCGTCTCGCATGCATTCCGGGGCCGGGGATTCGGATCGGACCCGATTGTCGCCATCAGCGCTCCCTACTACGCGGAGGGCAAATTCGCGGGGGTGGTGGAAGGCTCTCTCGATCTGGCCGTTCTGGGAGGCTCACTGATGACGGTGGCCGAGGTGCGAGACGCCGAGTTGGTGGTTCTGGACGAGTCACGGGTGGTGGCGGGGACATCGGGCACAGGGTTCACGCCGCTGGACGATGTGGGAGGAAGTGAGATCTACGGCCTGATTCGCGAACGGGCGGCAGGATCCGCGCCGTTCCGGGTATCGTTGCGGGGAACGGCCTACCAGGCGGCGTCCCATGAGGCGGGCGCGCCGGGCTGGGTGGTTTGCGTCCTTTTTCCAGAGGCAGCTTTGACCGCGGGGCTGCACCGCTATTTCACGGAAAGCACGCTGTTGGTGACGGCGATCATGCTGCTGAGCGTGATCGCGGCCAGTGTTCTGGCGCGGCAGGTGACCAAGCCGCTCGATTCGCTGATGCGTCAGGTGCGCCGCCTGCGCGATGAGCCGGCCCACTATCGCGGCGTGGTGGTGGAGCAGGATTCGGGGCCGGAAGAGATCCAGATTCTGTTGGGCGATTTCCGTGACATGACGGCGAAGTTGCAGACGACCTACAGCGGGCTGGAGCGCTCCATTGAAGAGCGCGATGCGCTCAACGCGCGTCTGACCAACCTGCTGAGCGAGTTAGAGGAGCGTGTGCGCGAACGCACCGCGGAATTCGAGAACGCCAAACTTCGGGCGGAGGAAGCCAGCCGCACGAAGAGCGCGTTTCTGGCCAACATGAGCCACGAAGTGCGAACGCCGCTCAACGGGGTGATCGGCATGCTGGCGATGCTGTTGGAGCATCCGCTGGAGGATGGGCAGCGCAAGAGGGCGCTGATCGCGTTGGATTCGGCGGAATCGCTGCTGTGCATCCTCAACGATGTTTTGGATCTATCGAAGATCGAGGCCGGACACCTGTCGATCGAACGCCTGGCGTTCCGGGCCCAGGAGGTGATTGAGGCGGCGCTGCAACCTTTCCGGACGAGCGCGGAATCGAAGGGGTTGGACTTCCGGGTGGCGGTGGATGCAAAGAGCCGCGGGAACTTCTTCGGAGATCCGGCGAGGCTGCGTCAGGTGCTGGCAAACCTGGTGGGCAACGCGGTGAAATTCACCTCAGCCGGCTCCGTCACGGTCTCCGTGCAAGGTCTGGAGATCGACGACCGTTCGCGCGCTATCCATGTGCGCATCCGCGATACGGGAATCGGAATTCCGAGGGAAGCGCAGTTGCGGCTGTTCCAGCCCTTCCAGCAGGCCGATTCCACCACGACCCGCAGGTTCGGCGGCACCGGGCTTGGCCTGGCGATTTGCCGGGAACTGATCCAGCGAATGGGAGGCGTGATCGGGTTCGAGAGCACGGAAGGGGAAGGGTCCACGTTCTGGTTCCGCGTGGTTCTGGACATTGCGCCGGAGACACCGGCCACGCCGTCCGCGGCCAGGCCTGCGACCCGTATGCTGCACCGCGGCCGGGTGCTGATTGTGGAGGACAACCAGGTGAACCAACTGGTGGCCGAACGCCTGGTGGAGAAAGCAGGGTTCACCACGACGGTAGTGGAATCGGGGCGGCTTGCGCTGCTGGAACTGGAGAAGACCGTTTTCGACGCAATCCTCATGGATTGCCAGATGCCCGACATGGACGGCTACCAGACAACGGCGGAAATCCGGCGGCGGGAGAAAGAGAAGCGGACCCCCATCATCGCCATGACGGCGCACGCGATGACGGGAGACCGGGAACGGTGCCTGGAGGCCGGGATGGACGACTACATCACCAAGCCGGTGCGCGAATCGGAACTGCACGAACTGTTAGACCACTGGACAGCCGCCGTGCCGGCCGACACGTAGGCGCGCCGTGAGAGGGGCTAGGCCAGCGCCGCCTGGCAGTAATCGACGCATTTCTTCACTTCGGCGACGACGCTGGAGCCTTCGGGCGTGTTGTATTCGTACTCGATGCTGCCGGGGAACTTGAACTTCTTCTTCTTCATGGTTTGGAGAATCTCTTTGAGCGGAGTACCGCCCTGTCCCCAGGGCACATTGGCCCCGCCGCCGTTCGGGCCGGGGGCTTTGCGGTCTTTGAGATGAAGGCTGGCGATGCGGTCGTGATACTTCTCGATGATGGGCACGGGCGATTCGCCGGTGACTCCGAAATAGTGGCCGACATCGAGATTGAGCGCTGTGTATGGGGAGGCGCCGAGAGCCTTGTCGAAGCCCGACGAGCCGCCCTGGCCGTGGGTATGGAACGCGATTCGCAGCTTGCGCTTGGCGGCGTACTCGGCGACGCGCTGCAGCAAGGCGTCGTCGGTGGGCAACTCCATGGTGATGTGATTGGCGCCGACGGTCTCGGCGACGTTCCAGATGTATTCGTATTCGGCGTCGGACATCGCCATGGTGGGTGGCAGCTTGAAGGCATAGGTTTTCACGCCGGCGTCGGCATACATGCGGCGGAGGGCCTTGAACTTGTCCATGGAAACCGAGAGGCGCCACTTCTTCACGTCCTCGGCGGCTTTCTGCATGGCGGCCTTCGTCTCAGCGGTCATCTGCCCGCGGCCGGGACGGCCAGGCATGGCCGGCGCGCCGGCGTATCCCTCGGCCACATTGCTCATCATCTCGATGGCGCTGATGCCGCAATCCCGGCAATACTGCAAGGTCTGTTCGGCGCTTCCCGGCAAGGTACGGAAGCTATACGTGATGACGCCGATCTGCACGCCGCCGAAGTTGGAGTTCGGCTTGGCCCGCAACAGTCCGGCGGAGCCGGCCGCGAGCGCCATCTTACCCATCTCACGTCTTGAAAAAACCATGCGTCTCTCCTCTGCTAGAGCTTGATCTCCCACCCTTTGCGGAACGTGGGCTTCACCCATTTGTGGACATCCTTGCCGTTGCTGAACTCGCCCTTGGCGTTGTCCCAAAGCAGTTTGCCTTCGTGGTGGACGGCGGCTGCGCCCAGCACCAGCCACTCCGTGAAGCGGCCGGCAATGCCGAAGTGCGAACAGGCGGGAGCTCCGCCCTTGCAGGCGCGCACCCAATCGCGGGCGTGGGCGGCGTGGTTGGAACCGGTGCTTGCTCCGGGGGAGCGTTGCAAGTAGGGGTCGGGCAGCTTGTATTCGGCCCAGCGGGATCCGGGGAGCAGGCCCACTCCCTCGCCTCTGCCGCTGGTGCCCATGTATCCTTTCGAGCCCACGAAAATGCTGTTGTAGCCCGTGCCGCTGGGAGGGCGTCCGCCGCCTTTGGCCGGTCCGCGATTGGGACTCGGCGGGCCCACTTGCGGACCCTGGCCCGGGATCTTTCGCGCTTGCTCGGCGGTCATTCCCTCGGGCTTGTACGGCTCTCCTCCGCCGTGGTGATACCAATACACGCTGACCGGAGGCATCCCGGGCCGCGGTCCGAAATCGTAGCGGATGGCGAGTTCATCGGGGAAGGTGAACGGCGGCAGCGAATTCTTCCGGATGCATTCGACACTGACGAGGTGCTGCGGATCAAGCTGCAGCGCCCAATTGGCGGGACCCAGAATGTGGATGCCCCAATCGCCGATGAGGCTGCTGCCGAAATCGTAAAACCCGCGCCAGTTGAAGGGCAGGTAGAAGCCGAACTCCGCGCCGCCGGAACGTCCGTAGCGCGAATTGCGGGCTTCGACGAAAGAGGTGTAGCCGGTGTCGCCGGCGCTGAAAGGACGAGCCGCGGCGCCGCCGAGCCACAAATCCCAATCGAGCGTATCGGGCACCGGAGTGGGGGCGGGCAGCGCCGTCATTTCCTGCGGCCAGCTCGGGCGCCCCGTCCAGGCGTGAACTTCCTTTACCTCGCCGATTTCGCCGGACCAGAAAATCTCGCAGGCCACTCGTGTCGCGTCATGCGAGTAACCCTGATTGCCCATTTGCGTGGCGACCTTGTACTTTTCCGCAACCTGCGTGAGCAGACGCGCCTCGCCCGCGGTTCGGGTGAGCGGTTTTTCGACGTAAATGTGCTTGCCCGCCTGCATGCAGGCCACGGCGCAATGGGCGTGCATATGATCGGGCGTGCCGATGACTACCGCATCGATGTCGCGGCCCGCCTTGTCCAGCATCTGGCGAAAGTCCTTGAACTTCGCCGCGTTGGGAAAGCGATCGAAGGACGGCTTGCCGCGGACCCAATCGACGTCGGCGAGCGCGACGACATTCTCCACGCCGGCATGGGCGGCGCGCAGGTCCGATGCCGGTTGCCCGCCCGCTCCGATAGCCGCCAGATTCAACTTCTCGTTGGGCGATTTGTAGCCCAAAGTCTTGAGCGATGCGCTGCTTCCGAATCCGCCGGCGGGAACAGCGCCGGCGAGCAGCGGGCCGAAGAAAAAGTGCCGCCGCGAAATGCGATCACCTGGCATTTTGTCTAACCTCGATTCGACCTTATTCTACCCGCTCCCAAACTCCGATGCGCCAGTCGTCCATGCGGAAGAATTCGCGCCAGCGGTAGTTGATGCCGATCGAAGCGTTGAGCCGTTCCCACGTTCCGGCAGGCAACGAATGTTCCGTGCGCAGCCACAGCACGTGGGTGATGTTGTGCTTTTTCAGCCACGCCAGGGGATCGTTCATTTGGGCGAAGTAGAAGAAGCGCACTTCGGCGTCGCGCTCCAGGATCTCCGGCAGATCGCCGCGCCACACCTTTTCGTGATCGGGCCAGCCGAGGAACGGAGTGTGGCCGGCAAACAGCACCAATCCGGGAGACAGGGTATAGGACCCCTTGTCCAGGCGTTGCAGCATCGTGGTGCGCGGCTTGGTTAGCAGATAGGCAAACACGGCCTCATGTGGCGGATCGCCGGTGAGCGTGGACCAGCCCTGCAGCTTACCCGAATGCGGCGAAGGCGTGCGGAAGAAGAAGCCCGCGAGATCGTAATAATAGGCACACGAAATCAGCAATGCTGCCGTGGTCACGCATCTCACCATGCGACGCTTGGATTCGAGCAATGCTGCCGCGGTCACTGTCATGGCGCCGGCCATCGTCCAACCCCACCACTTCAAAGTCGTATTAAAACGCGTGTAGCGGCCGGAGTAGAGGTCGTCGATATAGAACACTTCGGAGAAAACAAAGCACAGCACCCAGAGCAGGGAAAAGAAGCGTGCCAGAGGAGGCAGCGTCTTATCGTAGAGGCTTGCCGCCAGGATCAGCAGCGGAGGCAACAGCAGAATCGCGCCCAGCACGGGTGGAGTGTGGGCATCCCATGGCACAAAGCGCAGCGCCATCTTCCCGCCGCTGGAGGTGCGCAGGAAGTGGTAGAGAAACGGCGACAGCAGCGCCGTAACCGCGAATCCGCCGCAGGCAGCAGGCAGCCATTCCACGCGTTGCCGCCGCCACAACCGGAACAGCACGTAACCCCCGGCGAGCAGCGCCTGCAGGGGTAAAGACCATGTGTTGGACGCAACGGTGAGGGGCACGCCGGCGGCGAGCAGAGCCCACGCCACTGGCGCTCCGCTTGTTTCGATGGCTGCAATCGCGGCGAGGGCGCCCATCAGCAGCAGGAAGCCGCTGAGCGGCGGATGGTAGTCGCCCAACTGAATCAGATAGCCGAACGTCTCAATGGGCAACTCCAGCGCGTCCTGCCGCGGAACGCCGCGCACCAGCCATTGTCCGAATGGCTTCACTGCCTGCGCGGGAGTGGCTGTTCCTCCGATGAATCGCATCGTGTCGTAGGGATACACTTCCGGCTTCATGCCGTGGATGACCAGCGTCGCTCCCGTGCCTCCGGCGAGCAGAGCGGCCATCAACAGCAGACGCCAACGGGTCCGCCTGGCGATTGGCTCGATCGCCGCCCACGCCGCCGCGCTGGTCAACCCGATCATCGTGCTGAATGCGAGGTGATACGCCTGTCCGGGCAAGGCACCGAGCATTCGGCCGAGCAAGGCCGCGCCGTAATGTTGCAGCGCGTAGTACATGCTGAACGGATGCGGGGGAAACCAGGAGTCGACCGGGGGCAGCT
Source organism: Bryobacterales bacterium (assembly GCA_016789755.1). Classification (GTDB taxonomy): domain Bacteria; phylum Acidobacteriota; class Terriglobia; order Bryobacterales; family Bryobacteraceae; genus CADEFT01. The sequence continues at coordinate 20,222 of JAEUQG010000373.1, read as the reverse complement.
TTTCGCCGCGGGAATAGTTGAGGATGAAGGTGAAATCGGTGAGCTTTTCCGAATGCGTGCCATCGAGATCGGGGAAATGAAAACGCCACAGCAGGGAATAGCAGAAGCCGGCGGCGAATGCCGCTTCGATGGGCCAGTGCCGCCGCAGCAACGCCCGCCCGCGGTAGCAGAGAATGAGCGAAGCGAGCGAACACGCATAGCCGAGCCAGCGCAGATCGCCCAGCCCGGCGATGTGTTCGGCAAAGAACAGCGCGAGGCACAAGGCCACCGGGGACCACACGCGAGCCAGCGCGTACGAACCCGTCCAACGCTGCGCCAGCAACGCCAATCCGGCCAGATTCAAGTAAAGGACAAGCACAGGGGATCAGTTCGCGGCGGCCCGTTCCACTTTTCCCCACATCTGCCCGCCGCGTCCCTTGTCATTGGCCCAGTATCCGGCGTAGTTGCCGCGATAGACCAGCACGCGCGCGGTGAACTTGCCCATGCCCGGGATGCCGGCATCGGTCAAGGTGAGCACGGGCGTGTCGCCGGCCCACTTCACGGTAATGGGGATGGGCACGGTTACGTCGTGCGTGCCGTATTGAATGCGCGACTGGATCAGCCATGTCTCGCCGGTCAGCTTCGATGCCTTCGAGATTGTGTACTTGTCTTCGTGAATCTTGTCGCCCAGTTGGAACTTGCCGGCGAGCACCGCGCCCGTCAATGTCTTCTCCAAATCCGCCTCGAGCCGCGCCTGCTCGTTGTTGCCTTTCGATCCGCAGGAAAGCAGAGCCGCCAGCGCCAGGATGGGTGGAAGAAAAAGAGAACGCCGCATGCCTGATACTATCACCGACGATGGCGCTATATCACCAGCGATATAGACTCCGCGGTGTAACTGTTTGCAGCCAAAGGGCACGGGTTGCGGCCCCTGGCATGCACCGGCGTCAGGTATGCGCCAAGCCACCTGGGGAATCAAGGATGTTCTGCGGATGCACCATGAAGAGCAACTGGGACCGCGGCAAATCGGAGAGAAGCTGAACGTTTCCTCGCGCCGTGTGCATGAGTGCATTGCCCGGGCTCACGCCGCCGGGGTCTCCTGGCCCGTACCCGTGAACTGGACCGAAGACGATCTCCGCAAAGCTCTTTCCATCCCAAGCAAGGACGTTCCTGCTGAGCGGCCGTTGCCCGACTTTGAAGCTGTCCACGCCTGTTTGCAGGCCGACCGTTCGCTGACGCTGCAGAATCTCTATGCGGTGTACCGGCAGGAGCATCCACACGGTTACTGCTACAGCCGGTTCTGCAACGCTTACAAAGCCTGGAAGCATGAACACATCCACGGGGCTGCGGGCATCGCAGCCGTCGTCAGCCTGGTGCATGCGGCGATGCCGGTTTAGGCGCGCGGCCCGCGCGGGCTGGGCCATTTGCCGCGGTCGAACGATGGATTCAACGTGGGCGCTCTGGCCCCTGTCTCCTTCCACCATACTTCCAGCATCCTGCGCAACTCGGTGAGTTTTTCCGGCCGTTCGCGGGCCAGATCTTTCTGCTCGCCGGGGTCTTCCCGCAAGTTGTACAGCTCCCATCGCGGGCCGGTCTGAAGCTTTCCGTAGGGCGTAAAGTCCGGCGTGTATCCCTGCGGCGCCAGGTAGTCGCCGTACCAGTGGATGAGCTTCCAATCGCCGGCGCGCATCCACGAACACGGCGTGCGGCCATACATCAGCGTGTAGGTGGGGGTGTACCAGAACAACGCCTCGCGCCGGATGGCTTTCCCTTCCAGAAGCGGCGTCATGCTGATGCCGTCGAGCTTCCTGGCCGGCTTGGCCGAGGCGATGTCCATCAATGTCGGGTAATGGTCGATGGTATGCACCGGAGTGGCGCAGGTGGATCCCGGCTTCGTCTTGCCCGGCCAGCGCACGATCAACGGAACGCGCGTGCCGCCTTCGTAGGGAGCGCCCTTGCCTTCGCGCAGGGGGAGCATGCTGGCCATGCGCGAAAGGCCTCCGTTATCGGCGGTGAAGACGATCACCGTGTTTGCGTCCACCTTGGCCAGCAGGCGCCCCGTTTCGTTATCCAGATGTTCCACCATCGCCAGGTACTCCGCGGTGGGGCGCTCGCTGAAGCGCGCCACGGGCGAGGAGGTGCGTTTGTAACCCTTGGCTGCGTACTTGTCCACGAGATCCTTGGGCGCCGCCAGCCGCGTGTGCGTGGTGAAGTGTGCGAGGTAGGCGAACCAAGGCCGGCCGGCGTTGCGTTCGATGAAGGCGATGGTGTCATCGGTGAGGGCGGTGACTGCTTTGTCGGCGGCGTACATTTTCTCCGAGACCGGGCTGGAGAAATCGAAGCCGTAGTTGTGGAAATAGCGGCCGCCGTCGCGGTCGCGCACATCGGCGGCGGCGTATTGATCGGCGATGTGCCATTTGCCGAAGATGCCGGTGGAGTAACCGGCGGCTCGCAGATCCGATGCAAGGGTGGCCATAGAGGGCTGCATCGCCAGGTTCGGCGCCGGGATGGTGAGGTAGGTGTTTTCCGGCTCCTTCTCGTGGATGACCTTGAACACCCCGGTTCGCGCACCATACTGGCCGCTGAGCAGGGCGGCGCGTGTCGGGGAACATTGCGGCTCGGCGTAGGCGGCGGTGAATCGCATGCCTTGCGCGGCGAGCCTGTCGATGTTGGGGGTGGCGGCGTCTTTGTTCCCGTAGCAACTCAGTCCGTTCCAGCCGAAGTCATCGATGAGGATGAAGAGGATGTTCGGCTTTCGGCGGGCGGATTGCGCCAGGGCGAGAAAGCCGAATTCGCGGCGGGTGAGTTGAGAGGTCCCGTTCATCATCTACTACACTATCAACGTGCGCACAGCGGCCTTCTTACTCCTCAGCTCGCTTGTCTTCATCGCAACGGCCTACCTTACTCTGGAGCATTACAGGCTTTCGAAGCCCATCGCGTTTCCCATCGTCACCGTGACTACCGTTGCGTTCGTCGCCTTCTGGATCGTGGTGCAGAATGGCGTCACCTTCCTTCCCACGGAAGAGGAAAAGCGCTATGCCGAACGGCTCAAGGTCTACGCGCACCGCGGCAAGGAGCAGAAGCGCATCGCGGGTGAAATCAAGGCGAAACTGCTTGCCCATGTGGCTGGCACCCCCGCGCTTGCTCGCTTTCGCCGCCAAATCGAAAGCGGAGAAATCCAGTCCGCCGATGACCTGGTCTACCGGTCCGATGCGGCCGAGCTACGGACCTGTTCCCATCTGCGTCCTATCGAAGAACGGCTGCGCCAGGCTGGATGCACCGTCTGGCTCATCCACGCCTGGAACTACACTCCCATCCCTGGCGCAATCTACGCCGCGGCCGTGCTGCGGGAGTTCCCCGCGCCGCTCATGTACAAGGCAGATGAGTATTTCGACGAGCGTTCGGGACCGTCGTACGACGCCAGCCTTTCCTGCTCTCAATGCAACAGCGTCATTCACTGCACGCACCCGGACGATGCGGGCGCGGGCACGGTGCGATGGGCCGATCTCTAGCCCCGCTTCTGCAGGCGCCCCCATTCGACCACGCCGCAGCGCGACGCCCACTGCTCATACATGCCTTTCATTTTCGCGACGCGGGAGGGGTCTTTCGCGGCAAGATCGTTCAGCTCCGTGCGGTCCTGGCCGATATGGAACAACTCCCAATCGTTGGGAAAGCGCGACACCAGCTTCCAGTCTCCATCGCGGACGGCGCGGTTACCTTCATGCTCCCAAAACAAAGGCTTCGATCTTTGTTTTTGCCCTTTCACGGCTTTCATCAGGCTCTCGCCTTCCATCGGCTGGACGGGCTTCCCTTTGTGCGACGCCGGATACGTGGCGCCCGATACATCCATGCAAGTCGCCATCAAATCGACGAGATGCGACGGGCGGTGGATCAATTCCCCGCGTTGTGGAATCCCGCGCGGCCAGTGAGCGATGAAGGGTGACGAGATGCCGCCCTCATGCACCCAGTGCTTGTAGAGCCGGAAGGGCGTGTTGCTTGCGTTGGCCCACGGAGTCCGGTAGCTGGTGAACGATTCCGCGGGGCCCGGCATCCCGGGTTGTTCGCCTCCGATATTTTCCTCGGCGCACCCTCCGTTGTCCGCCAAAAACATAATCAGGGTGTCTTGTTCCTGTCCCAACTCCTTCACTTTGTCGAGCAATTTGCCCACGCCCTGATCCAACCGGTCCACCTGAGCCGCATAGACGGCCATGCGCAGGTCCCATTCCTCTTTGTTCGATACCTCGCTCCAGGCGGGAACTTTCGCATCGCGTTTGGTCATGGGCCACTTCTTGTCGACAATTCCCATCGCCTTCATGCGCTCATGGCGCTCTTCGCGAAGCCGGTCCCAGCCCTTCATGTACTTGCCCCGATACTTCGCGATATCTTCCGGCCAGGCATGCAACGGCCAGTGCGGCGCGGTGAAGGCCAGATACAGGAAGTAGGGATTTGGCTTGCGGCCATACTCATCGACGAAACGTACGGCGTATTCGGTGAAAGCATCGGTCATGTAGAAGCCGGGAGCGCTCGGCACGTGAGGCTGGTCGTCCATCGCCATCTTCCGATGCCCGTCCAGTTTCCAGTAGTTCGATGCGCCGCTGATCAATCCGTAATAGCGCTCAAAGCCCCGGTCCGTCGGCCAGTGCGGCCGGTTCTCTCCGACATGCCATTTGCCGGCCATCAGCGGAGTATACCCGGCGCCGCGGATGGCCTCGGCGATCGTCACCGAGCGGTCGTTCAAGTACCCCTGGTAGGCCGGTTGCGGGCGCGGATTGACCATGTGTCCGATGCCGGCCTGATGCGGATACAAACCCGTCAGCAGAGAGGCCCGCGTCGGGCAGCAGCGCGCCGTGTTGTAGAACTGCGTGAACCGCACGCCTCCCTTGGCCAGGCGGTCGAGATTCGGCGTCTCGATTTCGCCGCCGAAGCAGCCGATGTCGGAGAAGCCCATATCGTCGGCCATGATGGTGATGATGTTCGGCTTCTTCACGGTTTGAGCGGGGGCGGGCAGCGCGGCCGCCATGGCGAAGGTTTCCAGAAACTGTCGGCGAAGCATAACTCGTTATCATATCCGGGTAGATGGCGCTCGAGGAATACGCGCGAAAACGCAGTTTCGACAAGACTCCTGAACCGGCGGGCGATGCGGCCGCCGCGTCCACCGGCACGCGCGGGGGCGAGTTCTGCATCCAGCGCCACGCGGCCCGCCGTCTGCACTACGACCTTCGTCTGGAAGTGGCCGGAGTGCTGAAATCGTGGGCTGTCCCCGAAGGTCCGACGCTCGACCCCAACGAGAAGCGGCTTGCCGTTCACGTGGAAGATCACCCCTTGGAGTACGCCACGTTTGAAGGCGTGATTCCTCCCGGCAACTATGGCGCGGGCAGCATGATGCTGTGGGATCACGGGACCTACGAAGTCATCGGCGACCCGGCGGCCGAGGGCCAGATCGAGCGCGGCGATTTCAAATTCCGGCTCACCGGCAAGAAGCTCCGCGGCGATTTCGTTCTTGTCCGCACGAAGCAGAACAAGGGCAACGATTGGCTGCTGATCAAGAAGCGCGACGCTCACACCATCGACCATTGGGACGTCAACCAATACGCGCGCAGCATCAAGACAGGCCGCACGCAGGAGGAGATCGCCGCATCCCTCGATGGCGATCCGGAGCAACTCGACCGGATTGCCGGCGCGGTCCCCGCGCCCATGCCCGCGATGCTCTCGCCCATGATGGCCTTCTCCGCGACGCAGCCCCCTTCCGACCCCGGTTGGATGTTCGAGGTGAAGTGGGACGGCGTGCGCGCGCTGTGCTTTCTCGATCGCGACAGCCTGCGCACGATCTCGCGCAACGGCAACGCGATGGACCGACAGTATCCTGAGCTTGCCGCGCTACGCGAGGCCGTGGACGCCGACACGGCGATTCTCGACGGAGAGATCGTGGCCCTTGACGAGCGCGGGCTGCCGAGCTTCGGCGCACTGCAGCACCGCATGCATGTTTCCGATCCATCGAGCGCGGCTGCCTATTCGCGCAAGCTTCCGGTCACGCTCTATCTCTTCGATGTTCTCTATCTCGATGGATACGATCTGCGCGGCGTGGCGCTCGAAGACCGGAAGCGGCTGCTGTCCACCATTCTCAATGCGAACGACCGCATCAAACTCTCCGATCACTTTGTCGACCAGGGCAAGGAACTGTTCGCGCTGACGCGCCAGAGCGGATTGGAAGGCATTGTGGCCAAGCGCATGGGCTCCGTCTACGAATCGCGCCGCAGCCCCAACTGGATCAAGATCAAGGTCACGCACCGGCAGGAATTCGTCATCTGCGGCTACGGCAAAGGAGAACGCGACTACTTCGGGTCGCTGATTCTCGGGCTCTACGAAGGCGAGCAACTGGTCTACGTGGGCAACGCCGGCTCGGGGTTCGATCAGGATTCGCTGGCCGCGATCTACGGATTGCTGCAACCGCTGGTCACCGATATCATGCCGTTTGCCGCGCAGCCGGAGATGCTGCTGCCGCCCGTCTGGACAAGGCCGGAGCTGGTGTGCGAAGTGAAGTTCTCTTCCTGGACGCACGAGAAGCGGCTTCGCGCTCCCGTGTTTCTCGGGCTGCGCAACGACATCGCGCCACGCGACTGCATGGCCGAGCAGGAGTTGGCCGCCGCGGGGCAAGCGAAGTTCCAGATCCCTCCTCCGCTGCTCACCGATGACCGCGACAAAGTTGTCCTCGACATTGAAGGACGCCGCCTCACATTCACCAATCTCAACAAGGTCTACTACCCCGCCGAAGGCTACACGAAACGCGACGTCATCAACTACTACCATCAGGTGGCCGATCTGATCCTGCCCTATCTCCGCGGGCGGGCGTTATCGCTGCGCCGATATCCCGACGGCATCCACGGCGAGTCGTTCTTCCAGAAGGAGGCCTCGGAGCATTTTCCCGATTGGCTCCGTGTGGAACCGGTTTATTCCGCCCACAATGAAGCGCCCATCAATTTCGTGGTGGCCGACGACCGCGCCGCGCTCCTCTTCCTCGCCAACCTTGGCTGCATCGATCAGAACCCCTGGATGAGCCACATCGAATCCATCGAACATCCAGACTTCCTGTTGATCGATCTCGACCCGCAGGAATGCGACTACGACAAGATCGTCGAGGCGGCGCAGCTTGTGCGCCAGAAACTGGATGCCGTCGGCCTTACCGGATATCCGAAAACCACCGGCGGCGACGGCATGCATATCTATGTCCCGCTGGAGCCCATCTACACCTACGAACAGGTCCGCGGCTTCGCGCAAGTGCTCTATCACCTGGCTGCCATGGAGCGCCCGGCATTGTTCACCACCCATCGCGCCGTCTCCAAACGCGAGAAGAACCGCGTCTACTTCGATTACGCGCAGCTATCGAGCGGCAAAACAATCTCGGCCCCCTATGTTTTACGGGCATATCCCGGAGCCCCCGTCGCCACTCCCCTCGAATGGCGCGAAGTGCGCCCGGGACTGACTCCCCAGCAGTTCCACATCCGCAATGTCCTCGAGCGGTTTGCCCGCGCCGGCGATCTGTTTGCGGGAGTTCTGGATAAACCCCAGCGTCTGGAGAAGGCTTTCGAAAGGCTGGAAACGCTCGTCCGCCGTTAGCCACACGCTACAATGAAGAATTCCCCATGATTGAAACCATTCACCCGGTCTCTGCCTTGCGGGGCACAGTGCGCCTCCCTGGAGACAAATCCATCTCCCACCGCTATGGAATGCTGGCCTCGATCGCCGAAGGCACTTCCGTCATCTCCAACTATTCCTCCGGCGCCGACTGCCATTCGACGCTTGGCTGCATGCAAGCAATGGGCGCCCGCATCGAAAAGAACGGCACGGAGATCACCATCCACGGCGTGGGGCGCGAAGGTCTGCAAGCGCCCGCCGCCATGCTGGATGCAGGCAATTCCGGCTCCACCATCCGAATGCTGAGCGGCATTCTCGCGGCCCAGCCCTTTGTATCGAAGATCGGCGGCGATGAGTCCCTGAGTAAGCGTCCCATGGCGCGCATCATGAAACCGCTGGCCGAAATGGGGGCGGCCATCGATGCGCAGGACGGCAAGTTTCCCCCGCTCACCATCCACGGGGCCACGCTGCGCCCCATCGACTATACGCTGCCCGTCGCCAGCGCACAAGTGAAAAGCTGCGTCCTCTTTGCGGGCATCTACGCCGACGGCAAGACGATCGTCCGCGAACCCATCGTTACCCGCGATCATTCGGAAATCGCTCTGCGCGAGTTCGGCGCCGAAGTGGAATCGCGCCGCGGTGAGATCTCGATCGCCGGCCGCGCCGCGCTGAAGGCGAAGAACCTCACCGTTCCCGGCGATCTGTCCTCCGCTGCGTTCTTCCTCGTCGCCGCTCTGCTGCGGCCCGGATCCCGCATTGCGATCCAGGGAGTGGGTCTGAACCCGACCCGCTCTTCGCTGATGGATTTCCTCGCTGCCGGCGGCGCTTCGTTGCGCGTTCTGAATATCGCCGAAGGGTCCGGTGAAGTGATCGGCGACATCCTCATCGAACACTCCCGCTGGCGCGGCGGCATCCTTGAAAAATCCATGACAGCGGCGCTCATCGATGAGATCCCCGTGCTGGCCGTGCTTGGCGCGGCTTCTGAAGAAGGGCTGATCGTGCGGGACGCCGCGGAACTGCGCGTCAAGGAAACCGACCGAATCGCCACGGTAGCCGAGAATCTCAAGCGCATGGGCATCGAGGTCGCCGTTCGCGAAGACGGCTTCGATGTTCCAGGCAAGCAGAAGTTCCGCGCCGCCGCACTGGACTCTTTCGGCGACCACCGCATCGCGATGGCGTTTTCCGTGGCCGCGCTTGCCGCCGACGGCCCCTGTGAGATGCACGACCCGGGCGCGGCTTCCGTGTCTTTCCCCGAGTTCTACAACATGCTAAGATCGCTCTCCGCATGAGCGAAGACGCCGGCCGCGACCTCACCCTCCGGGGCCTGATTCACGATCTCAACAACGTTTTTCAAACCATCCTCGATGCCGCAGACCTGCTTGCCCAGGATCCGAAATGGGCTGCGCTGGCGGGCAACATTGAGCGCACCGCCGAACGCGGCCACCGCCTCTCGCAGAGCATCTCAGAGGCCACGCGTTCCACGTTTCCGCTTGGCGTGATCGCCGATATTGCCATTCAGTTCGCCCGCGATTACCTCTACGCGACCAAGCATCACCCCATCGAATTTCAGTCCGATGTGCCCGCCAGTCTGCGCATTCGTGGAAACCCAGTCGCCTGGGAACGCATCCTGGTCAATCTTCTGCTCAACTCCGCTCAAGCGATGCCCTGCGGCGGATGGGTCAAACTGGCCGCCGCACAGGAAGGCTCGAAAGCAACGGTGCGGCTGGAAGACAACGGGCCCGGCATCCCGGTGAGCATTCTCTCCCGCATTTTTGAGCCGCATTTTTCCACCAAGCCCGCCAATAGCGGCATTGGACTGCACATCGTGAAATCGCTGGTGGAACTCGACGGCGGCGCGGTCGCCGCGGAAAACCGGCCGGAAGGCGGTGCGGCGTTCGTCATTGAAGCGCGCTGTTGAACGTCAACTTCCGTAATTGCTTTTGACCTAACGCCCGCGAGAAGACAGCCACTCCGCCGATCGCCCCGGGAGCGCTGGCATTGCGCCCCATGTGAATCACTCTTCCGATGGTGAACGGGCCGCCGTCTTCCGCCGCCTGCGGCGAGTACAGATCGTGGGGAAACCAATAGGGATTGACGCGCAGCGCTTGTAGCCGCCCGTTGGCCACCTTCACGAACTCCTTTGGCGGACGATACTCGCCGCGTTCCCACGCTCTCGCCGCCCACTGAAAAAACGGGTGCTGCGAGGGGTTGCCGATCCAGTGCTCCTCCGCGGCGCCATTCACGTAGCAGGTGACGCGGTCGCGCCGGTTATCGAACACCATCGCGATGGCCGCCCATTCGCCCACGGGAATTTTCGTTCTCGTCACTCCGATGTGACGGGCATATTTGTCGCCGAACGAACTGGCGCCGTTCTCGGAGATGTGCCCAGCGGCCGCGCCGGGATTCGCAGCCAACCCTCCGAACAAGGCGTATTGGCGGCGTCCGCGTTCCACGCGCTTGGCCTCGCTGCCGTGGTTCTTGAGGTCCGTGCCTTCATGCCAAATACCTGCGACCGCGTGCGTGCCGCTGTCCCCGGCCCGCTTCAGCCAAACCACCAGTGTGACGCTTCTGCCCTTTCCGCGAACATCGATGCCGCTGCCGTGGAATCTCTCCCGCGGCACCAGCAACAGAGGCCGGAACGTAGCGTCGCTTTCGGCGCGCAGGGCAATCGCCTGTCCGAAGGGGCCTTCGCGCAGGAGGGGAATGTCGGCATAAGCGGCGGCGCGGCCTTCCGCCCAATACTGCCGCACATAGTTCAGCACGTCCAATCGCAGGTCCGCCCGTTCCCTGGGCGGCTTCCAGGCATCGAAGCGCTCGCCGTTCTGTTCCCGCTTCACGAAATCCCAGAGCGCCGCGAACCCCTTCGTACTTCGAACCGCGGCGACGCGCTTTGCATACTGCGCGGTTGCCGATTCCTGCCCCGGCAGGCGCAAGCACGAAATCAGCAGCAGCCACAGGATCATGAAACCGATACCGCCTTCACATCTTCGCGTACAAACCAGATGATTCCAGCCAGCAGCAGCAGGCCCGCAAGGATATACACGATCGCCGCCGATGAGATGGCCGGACCCAGCCCGTATTGATCGCCCAGGAATCCGATGATCACCGGAGCGGTCCCGCCGCCGGCCAGCCAGCCGATGGTGTTCATCAATCCGGCCGCCGCCCCGCGCGCTTCCGGCCGCACCACTTCGTACACAGAGGCGAAGATGTTCGCATCGTACAGGCCTTTGAAAAAGCCCCAGCCGACCAGCGCCGCAATCAACACTGGGATCGACGTAGTCATCCCGCACAGCACCACGAACGGAGCGCCCAACAGCAGGCCCGCCGATTGCACCATCATTCGCCCGCCGGGCGAGCGGCGCCGCAGCATGTCGGCCAGATATCCGCCCAACGCCGACCCGGCCAGACTGGCCAGTTGCAGAAACAGAGTGGCCGTCAAACCCGCCATCGCCAGGCTCAATTGAAACTTGTCGTAGAGAAACTTCGGCATCCAGGAAAGCATCACCGTGGCCACGAAGTTCGAACAGGCGAATGCGCCCACCAGCACACGCACGGTGCGCGTGCGCCAGGCGAACGCCAGAAACTCGCCCATCGTCATCGGCTTGCCCGCCGTTAAATTTTCCGCTGCCCCGCGCCGCGGCTCCTCCAGCCACTTCGACAGCACAATGCCCAGCAACACCCCCAATCCGCCGAACACGATGAAGCTTAGCCGCCAGCCGTAATACTGGCCGATTAACCCGGCGAAGAATCCACCGCCGATCGTTCCCACATACACGCTGGTCTGATGGAATCCCATCGCCCGGCTGCGGGTTTCCTTGCCGTGGTAATCGCTGATCAGCGACATCGATGCGGGGAAGTAGAACGTCTCGCCAAGCCCTTCGGCGGCGCGGAAGAACACCAGGTGCCGGAAGTTCCGCGACAGGGCCGTCGCCATGCAGATGATGCTCCAGGCATGCAGTCCGCCCAGAATCGCCGTTTTGCGTTTGATGCGGTCGACATACGTGCCGGCGAATATCGCCCCCAGCCCGTAAACGATCGCGAACGAGGATCCCAGCATTCCCAGCTCCGTGTTGCTCAACGACATTTCTTTCTGCAACAGCGGGAACACCGAGAAAATCGCCTGCCGGTCGGCGTAGTTGAAAAACGAGATGGCCCACAACATCGCCACCACGTGCCATTTGTAATTCGGAGAAGGTTTCATGAATTAAAGAGGTATGTTTCCGTGCTTCTTTTTCGGGCTGCTGTCCACTTTGTTTTCCAGCATGCGCAGCGCCTGAATCACTCGCGGCCGCGTCTCGCGGGGCTCAATCACATCGTCGACAAACCCGTGTTCGGCGGCGATGAAGGGGTTCGCGAACCGGTCCTTGTACTCCGCCACTTTTTCCGCCAGCAGCGCCTGCTTGTCGGAAGCGCCGTTCAACTCGCGCCGGTAAATGATGTTCGCCGCCCCTTCGGCGCCCATCACGGCGATCTCCGCCGCCGGATAGGCGAAGTTGATGTCGCAGCGGAGATGCTTCGATCCCATCACGCAATACGCGCCGCCGTATGCCTTGCGGGCGATCACGGTGATCTTCGGCACGGTCGCCTCCGCGTACGCATACAGCAGCTTCGCGCCGTGGCGGATGATGCCGCCGAACTCCTGCGCCGTGCCGGGAAGGAATCCGGGAACGTCTTCCAACGTCAGAATGGGGATGCTGAAGGCATCGCAGAACCGCACGAACCGCGCCCCCTTCGTGGATGAGTCGATATCCAGGCACCCGGCCAGATGGGCGGGTTGATTGGCTACAATCCCCACAGTGCGGCCATCCATGCGCGAAAAGCCGACCACGATGTTCTTCGCGTAATGCTCGTGCACTTCCAGAAAATCGCCATCGTCCACAATTCGATGAATGATGTCCTTGATGTCGTAGGGGACGTTGGATTCTTCCGGCACGAGCGTGTCCAGAGCTTCGTCCATGCGGTCCACCGGGTCAGAGCATTCGACGCGCGGCGGCAGATCGCGGTTGTTCTGCGGCAGAAAGCTCATCAGCCTGCGGATCATTTGCAGGCAATGCCGGTCGTCGCCGGCCATGAACTGCGCCACACCGCTGCGCGAGCTGTGAGTCATCGCCCCGCCCAGTTGTTCCTTGGTCACGTCCTCATGGGTCACTGTCTTGATCACGTCCGGACCCGTGACAAACATGTAGCTCGTCTGGTCCACCATGAACACGAAGTCGGTGATCGCCGGCGAATAGACGGCGCCTCCCGCGCAAGGGCCGAGAATCGCGGAAATCTGCGGCACGACCCCGCTCGCCAGCGTATTGCGGAGAAAAATATCCGCATATCCGCCAAGCGACAGCACCCCTTCCTGAATCCGCGCCCCGCCCGAATCGTTCAACCCGATCACCGGAGCCCCGTTCTTCAGCGCCAGATCCATCACCTTGCAGATCTTCTTCGCGTTCGTCTCCGAGAGCGATCCGCCGAAGACCGTGAAATCCTGCGCGAACACATAGGCCAGCCGGCCATGGATGTAGCCGTAACCGGTGACGAATCCGTCCCCGTCGATCACCTGTTCTTCCATGCCGAAATCGCGGCAGCGGTGACGCACCAGCTTGTCCAGTTCCTCGAAGGTGCCCTCATCCAACAGCAACTCAATCCGCTCCCGCGCCGACAGCTTCCCTTCCGCGTGTTGGCGCTTGCGGCGTTCCTCGCCCCCGCCCGCCTCGGCGGCGGCATGGCGCCGGCGCACCTCCTCCCAGCGATTCATGGCCATAAGAGACAAAGGTACCAAAGGGTAACATGAAGAATTGGGATTTCATGATCCACGCCATCGTTGGGACTGCCGGACACATCGATCACGGAAAGACCGCGCTCGTTCGAGCCCTCACCGGCATCGACACAGACCGCCTGGAGGAAGAGAAGCGCCGCGGTATCTCCATCGATCTCGGTTTTGCCCATCTTCAACTCGCCTCGGATCTCTCTTGCGGCTTTGTCGACGTCCCCGGCCACGAACGGTTTGTGAAAAACATGCTCGCCGGAGTGGGAGGCATCGACCTTGTGCTGCTGGTTGTCGCCGCCGATGAATCCATCAAGCCGCAAACCCGCGAGCACTTCGATATCTGCCGCCTTCTCGGCATTCCGCGGGGCATCGTCGTGATCACTAAATCCGATCTCGCCGATCCTGACCTGATCGAACTGGTCAAGCTGGAAATCGATGAGTTCACCGCCGGATCGTTCCTCGAAAACGCGCCCAAAGTCGCGGTGAGCGCCGCCACGGGCGCCGGGCTTGCCGGTCTCAAGCAGGAGATCGCGCGGCTCGCCAAAACAATCCCGGCCAAGAATGTTTCACACCACTTTCGCCTCCCCGTGGACCGCGCCTTCTCCATGAAAGGCTTCGGCGCCGTCGTCACCGGGACTCTTGTTTCCGGTTCGCTGCGCCTGGAACAGGAAGTGGAAATCCAGCCCACCGGCCGCCGCGTCCGCGTGCGAGGCATCCAGGTGCACGGCAAACCTGTCACGAAGGCATTGGCCGGACAACGCACTGCCGTCAACCTCGGCGGCATCGATCACAGCGAACTGCATCGAGGGATGGTTCTCACCGATCCCCAGCGCTTCAGCGCCGCCGCGATCGTCGATTGCTCCATCGACCTGCTTCCCACGGCGAAGCCGTTGCGTCATCGCGCTCCCGTGCACTTCCATTCCGGCACGGCCGAGATCGAAGCTGAAGTGCGCATCCCGAGCGGCGGACGGATCGAGCCCGGAACGAAAGGCTATGCCCGTCTCGCACTCCGCGAGGCCGCGCTGCTGCTCCCTGGCGACCGCTTCATCCTCCGCATGTTCTCTCCCGTGGTGACCATCGCGGGCGGCGCCGTGCTCGATATCGCGCCGCCGCGCAAGCTCAGCAACGCTCCGGAACGCCTCTCCGCGCTCGAATCGGCATCCATCCCGGAACGCATTCGTATCTTCGTTCGCGAAGCCCCGCTGGGAGCGAGTATCGCCGCACTGGTTGCGCGAACGGGCCTCACGGAAAAGGAACTGCGGGCCGCTATTGCCGCGGCAAAACTGCATGCCATGGAAGACCACCAGTGGGTGCTCGATCCCCAGATCCTTGCGGGCATACAGGCGCGCGTGAAGAAGACACTATCGGCGTTTCATTCGCAGAACCCGCTCCAACCGGGCCTTTCCAAGGAAGTGCTGCGCAGCCGCGATCTCGCCGGCTCTCCTCCCTTCTTCGTCGATGCTCTGCTCCGCATCACCCCCGGCATCGCCGCCGATGGCGAAGTCATCCGCCTGTCGTCCCACAAACTCACACTCAAGGGCGACGAGGAGCAGGCGCTGAAGAAAATCGAGGACGCCTTTGCCGGCGCCGGACTCACTGTTCCCTCCGCGCAGGAAGTACTGAAAGCCTGCGGAGTCGATGCCGTGCGCGCACGTTCGCTGCTGCAGATCCTGTTCCGCGACAAACGGGTCATCAAAGTTGCCGAAGATCTGCTCTTCCACCCATCCGCCCTCGATACGCTGCGCCAACTACTGGCCGCGCGCAAAGGAACCCGCTTCAGCGTGCCCGAGTTCAAAGACTGGACCGGAGTCTCGCGCAAGTACGCCATCCCGCTGCTGGAATACCTTGACCGGGAGCGCATCACGCGGCGAGACGGCGATTCCCGAGTGATATTGTGAAAGATTGTCTATGAAACGCAGAAGCTTCTTCCAAGGCGCGGCCGTGCTGCCCGCGCTTCCGGCTGCCGCCCAGTACGGCGGCGCCGGCGCCGTTGCTTCCGAACTGCCGAAGCTCAGCGAGACCGCGCCGGAAGCGGCCGCTGACGGCGTCCGCACGTTCTTCACTTCCGAACAACTGGCCACTCTTCGCCGCCTTGCCGAACTTCTCGTGCCGGCTCTGAAGGAACGTCCCGGCGCGGTGGACTGCGGCGCTGTCGAGTTCCTCGACTTCCTGTTGAAGGCATCCCCCGCGGCTCGCCAAACACTTTACCGCAACGGCCTCGATCGCCTGCAGGCCGAATCGCAACGCCTTCACAAAAAAGCGTTCGCCCAACTCGACGCCCCCGCCGCCGGCCCGATCCTCGCGCCGCTTCGCAAGCCCTGGACCAGCGCGCCGCCCGCCGACCCCTTCGCCCGCTTTCTCCGCGAAGCTCAAGATGATCTGCTGCAGGCCACCGTCAATTCCCGTGAATTCGCCCAGGCCATGTCCCGCCGCAGCCGCTCGGCCTCCGGGGTCAATGCCTACTGGCTCCCGCTCGACTGACAAGGAACACCCGCGATGAAAGAAACTTACGATGTCCTCATCATCGGTTCCGGAGCCGCCGGCGGCATGGCCGCATGGGCTCTCGCCCGGGGAGGTGCGAAGTGCCTCATGCTCGATGCCGGCCCGCTGGTCGACTACGACAAGCAGCGCGTCATGAAGGCCGTCTACGACCTGCCCTACCGCGGCTTCGGACAGCCCGGCCGTTTTCCCCACGTCGTGCAAGCCTCGGAATTCGACGCCAATCTCTGGGCCGACGAAAAACAGAATCCGTATAGCTACTCGCCCGGCGAGCAATACAACTGGGTCCGCATCCGCGCCATCGGCGGCAAGACGCTGCGCTGGGGCCGCCAATCCTGGCGTCTCAGCGACTACGAATTCAAATGCAAAGATCACGACGGCCATGGTGAAAACTGGCCCGTTTCCTACTCCGATCTTGCTCCCTTCTATGACCGCATTGAGCCCATGTTCAAAGTCTCAGGCCGTAGCGAGGGTCTGCCGCAACTCCCTGACGGCATCTACCTGAACGACGATTCCCGCGATTCCACCTGCGTGCAGCGCTTCTCCGATGCCTGCAAAAAGCGCGGTATCACCGCAACCAAGATGCGCCGCGCCACAGGCACGCTGGCCGCATCCTCGAACATCCTGCTGCCCGAAGCGCTTGAAAGCGGCAATCTTACGCTAACACCGAACGCCGTGGTCCGCGAGATCACCGTCGATCCTAAGACGGGCCTCGCCAACGGCGCTATTTTTCTCGACCGCAGGTCCAAGCGCGTTTACCACGCCAAGGCCGGAATCGTCATCGTAGGCGCGTCCACGCTCGAATCCACGCGCCTCATGCTCAACTCGAAATCGCGCCTGTTCCCTAACGGCATCGCCAACTCCAGCGGGACGCTTGGGCGTTATTTGTTCGATCAGTTCTACGTTAAAGGCAGCGTCATCGCCACCGTCCCCGAAGCGCGCGGGGGCAAAGGCGGACGCGGACTGATGGGCGGCGGAGGCTACGTCGTGCGCTTCCGCAACGTCAAGGAAAAGCAGAAGAACTTCATCCGCGGCTACGCTCTCGATTTCGGCAGCGGCTTTTCTCCCGCCGCCCGCTACTTCCCGCTCTACGGCGAAGCGTTGCTCAACGAGATGAATGAAACCGCAGGCTCCGGCTTCAGCATCACCACCATGGGCGAAGCCCTGCCGCTCTACGAAAATCATGTCCGCATTCATCCCACGCTGAAAGACGAATGGGGCATCCCTGTGCTCCACATTTCGCAGAAGTACAGCGCCAACGAACACGCCATGGCCAAAGACGCCATGGAGGTGGGCGCGCAGCTCTGCCAGGACGCCGGCTTCCAGGTAATTGCGCAGCACTCGCAGATGGCGCCCCCCGGCGAGAGCATTCACGAACTCGGCACCTGCCGCATGGGCGCCAACCCAAAGACCAGCGTCCTCAACGGCTGGAACCAGTGTCACGACGTGAAGAATCTGTTCGTCGTCGATGGCAGCAGTTTCACTTGCGGCGGCGTGCAGAACCCCACCCTCACCATCCTTGCCCTCTCTTTGCGCGCCGGCGAATACATTCTCGAACAGCGCAAGAAAGGCAACCTGTGAAGACTCTGCTGCTCGCGTTGCTGATGTTTCAAGGCAAGCCCGTGCCGCAACCCCTTCCCTACAGCCACAAACTTCACATCGGCATGGGGCTGCAGTGCAAGAACTGCCACACCAATCCCGACCCCGGCGAAGTGATGGGGATCCCTGCCGCCACCGTTTGCATGGGCTGCCACCAAAGCGTCAAGACCGATTCTCCGCACATTCAAAAACTCACCGCCTTCGCCCAGCAAAAGCGCAACATTCCCTGGAACCGCGTTTACCAGATCCCCAGTTACGTCTTCTTTTCGCACAAGGTTCACACGGAAGCCAAGCTCACCTGCGAGGATTGTCACGGCCCGGTGAAAACGCGCGAAGCGCTGTGGAAGGAGACGGATATCTCCATGGGCGCATGCATGCGCTGCCACCAGGAAAAGAGCGCTCCGAATGACTGCAACAGTTGCCATGAACCGAAATAGCCTGACGCGCCGGAGCCTGTGGATGTCCGCCTTGCCGCTGCTTGCCCAATCGAAGCCCCGTCCCGGTTGCCAGACCAACGCCTGGCGCATCGATGCCGCCAACCTCGACTCGCTCGCCGCGGTTCTTGCGCGCATCCGGCACTACGGATATCAGGGTTACGAAACCGGCTTCCGCAATCTGCAAGCGCATTTCGATAAAGCCGCCGCCACCCGTGCCGCGCTGGAAAAGCACAACCTCGAATTCCTCGGCTGCCACATCTTCCTGCTCGAATACGACAAAGACACCGCCATTGCTCCCGCGGATCTCATCGAGCGGGTCGCCCGCGGCGCATCTTCCCTCGGCGCCAGGCGCCTGATCCTCAGCGGCGCCAGCGTCCGCACCACGGCCTCGCTCAACCGCAAAGCCGCCGCCCTCAACGCCGCGGGCAAACTGTGCCGGCAGCATGGGCTGCAGCTCGCCTATCACAACCACGACAAGGAGTTTCTCGGCGGTGGCGAAGAGATCGAATCCATGCTCCGCCTCACCGACGGCGACCTGCTGCATCTGGTCATGGACGCCGGCCACGCATGGCTCGCCAAAGCCGATGTCCCCGCCTTCTTCCGCCGCCACGCCGCCCGCATCGACGGCCTGCACCTGCGCGATTTCCGGAACAACGACCAGGTGCCGCTGGGGGAAGGCGTGAACGACTTGAAGCCACTCGCCGCCGCCATCGGCGGTAAGCAGTGGAGCGGCTGGCTGATCAACGAGGAGGAGCGTCTCAACGACGGCCGCCCCGGCGACGCCGCCGTCGAACCGGCGCGCCGTCACGTCCGTACGATTTTCGGAGTCTAACAGAACATGTCCCAGGTCAAACCCGCCCGTCTCATCCGCGCCGCCGACAAGGGCGTAACATTCCAGCAGCGCTTCACTCCCGCCGAAGCGAACCTCGACTTCCTAAGCTGTGGCGAGTTCGACTTGCCCCCCGGCTCCAAGTCACAAAGCTTCTGTTTGAAACACGAAGAGTGTCTGCTGTTTCAAACGGAAGGCGCCTCCACTGTCACCGTCGAAGGCGCCGGATATTTCCTCGATCACTACGACACCCTGTACATCCCCCGTGGAGCGTCGTTCCATCTTGCCAATGCCTCCGCCGCGCACTCCCATATCGTGCAGTGTTCCGCCCCGGCGGCCAACACGCATCCGGTGCATCATGCCAAGTTTGCCGATATCTCCTCCCGCGAAGATCGCATCCGCCGCCTCAAAGGCAAGGATGTCTACCTCATGCACGACGTCCCCGAGCCTGCCGACAAACTTGTCGCCGGCTATACGTTCTTTGAGCCCCGCGCCCGCTCCTGGCCTCCGCACAACCACACCGACCAGGAAGAGGTGTACGTCTTCATCCAGGGCCGCGGCGCGATGGAGGTCTACGAATCGCCCGAAGAACTCAGCTTCGTCCACAGCGTGGACAAGGGCGATATGGTCACGATCCCCTACCTGAACTACCACCCCGTCTTTTCGCAGGATGTACCCGTGCACTTCATCTGGTGTATCGCCGGCGAGCGGTATTGGATCGGCGACAAGAACAAAGACTTCATGAAGGGGACCACCGGCCCCATCACCACGTAGCACCGTATTCCGGTTCCCGCGCTAACCGCACTCCGTCTAACTAGCCAAGGCTTCGCCTTGGTATCCCTTCGGGATATGGAAGTCAGGAGTCAGGAGTCAGAAGTCGAGGAAGTCAGAATGGCGGTGGTGTACGCGCCAAGGAGCCTGCTTCTTCGACGGATCCTGCGGCTATATTCAGAAACCGAGCCTTATCCGCCTTGACACGACGACGGAATCCCTCGGCGATGTTTGCCGGAATAGACACAGATGCGCGACGCATCTGCAACGAGAGGCCGCAGGTCTCCTGTTTGGGAAACGCAGCAGTGAGAGCGTACACTTCCAGCAGAAACTCGTGAGCCTTCCGCCATACCAGCAGATCCTGAAACGTCCGCGCTGGTTTCGAGAGTTCACGGCGTTATGCTGCCGGTATCTCACAGGCAGGAGCGTGCCATGAACGCCTTTGTTGAGCACCACAAGAACAGCATTCAGTTCGGATGCAGTTGTTTTGACCGGCTGTTACTCAACGGCCTGATCCAACCATTCCAACAAACGCGAGCGCGTGCTCGGCTTCTCTAACGCCTACCGCGAAGGGAAGCGGGTGACCCGGAAGACCTTGACGGACATCGCCGACCGTTCCAAGCGTTGGCTGATGAACCGGCCGGCGAAATGGGCTGCACCGATTCCGGAACCTCCTGATGGCGACGGGGACGAGAGCCGGCACGCCGGCGGCAAGTTCACC
>JAEUQG010000316.1 GCA_016789755.1 Bryobacterales bacterium | reverse complement strand
CACGCCAATCCCAAAAGAAGCAGCGTTCTCATTACGGAATCACCTCATAAGCCCCGGCCTTCGTCCACTCCGGAAAGGCGCGCCCCTCGGCATCGTGCGCCAGCTTCCCATCCCGGATCGTCAAAACACTTTCCACTTTTTTTGTTCCAAACATTTTCTTCCCCCACGAGTCTTTGAACGCGAACGTCCCCTCGCGAATCGCCAGCACCGCCACGTCCGCCACCTTCCCCTCGCCCAGCGTGCCGATCTCCCCCAGCCGTCCGATCGCCTTCGCCGGCATCATCGTCGACTTCTTCACCGCGTCCTCGAAGCTCATACCCAGCAGCATCATCTTCGACATGCAATTCGGCATATCGCTCTGCTGCATCATGATGCTCGACGAATGCAGATCCGTGGAAATCGTGTCCGGAAAGAAGCCCTGCTTGGCCGCCGGCATCGCCACCGTCCACAGAAAACTCCCGCCGCCATGGCCTAAATCGAACAGCACTCCGCGCCGCCGCGCCTCCACCGCGTACTCCTGCACCTTGCCGTTGAACCGGCTCACCACTTCCACTTGCCGGTCGTTGTACATGTGCGTATGCATATCGCCGGGACGCATCACATCCAGCAACTTCTCGCGCGACGTCCGCTCGGCATTGGTGAAGATTTTATCGTCCACCATCACCGGCACCCCCGCCAGCCGCCCCGCAGCAATCGCCCGTTTCAGCGCATCCCAACCCGGTTTGCCGAAATGCGCCACCTTGATTCCTACAATCACATCGCGATTCGCCCGGATCACCTCCGCCGTTTTCTCCGGCAGCATGTCTTCCACGTTGTCCTCCGAATGCGATCCCACCATTCCGCCGCCCGCGATGTTGATCAGCGCCAGCACCCGCGTCCGCACCCGCTCCACAATCTTCTTCTTGAAATCGGCGTAAGTCCGGTATCCCGGCCCTCCCGCATCCACCACCGTCGTCGTGCCCGTCAGCAACGCCGTATCGTCGGGAAAAATCGCGCCGCTATACCCATACGAGTGGAAATGCAGATCGATCAGCCCCGGAGTGACATACCGCCCCTCCACTCGAATCGTCTTGCGAGCCTCCGGCTCCGGAATATTCGCCGCCACCTTCGCAATCGTATTGCCGCGAATCGCCACGTCGCGCACGCCGTCCACCCCGTTCGCCGGGTCCAGCACGTGCCCGCCCTTCAGCAATATGTCATAGGTCTGCCCCATTCCCGGCAGCCCCCACATAAACAGCAACAGGAGAGTTAGCATAGAGAAACACTAACATTATCATCACCAGCCGCCGATAGAGAAGAGGGATCTCATGTATCAGGAGCCGTACGACAACAGCGCAAGCGCGCCCACACGGCACATCGGGCCATACCGCCTGGAGCGCATCATCGGCCGCGGAGGCATGGGCGTCGTCTACCTCGCCACCCGCTCCGACAACGAGTTCCGCAAACACGTCGCCATCAAGATTCTCCAAAGTACCGTCCTCAGTGACGACATGCTCCGCCGCTTCCGCCAGGAACGCCAAATCCTCGCCTCACTCGAACACCCCAACATCGCCCGCCTCATCGACGGCGGAACCACTGAATCCGGCGAGCCCTACTTCGTCATGGAGTACATTAGCGGAGGCCTCCCGCTCGACCGCTACTGCGAAGAACACCAACTGCCGCTCAACGACAAACTACGGCTCTTCATGACCGTCTGCTCCGCCGTCCAGTACGCCCACCAGCGCCTGGTCGTCCATCGCGATCTCAAGCCCGGCAATATCTTCGTCTCTCCGGAAGGCGTCGTCAAACTGCTTGACTTCGGCATCGCCAAAGCTCTCTTTCCCCAATTCCTCCCCGGTGAAGCGGCTCTCACCCAAACCGGCCTCCACGCCATGACTCCCGAGTACGCTAGCCCCGAACAGATTCGCGGCGACAACATCGGCGTTGCTTCCGATGTCTACACTCTCGGCGTCGTGCTCTATCAATTGCTCACCGCGCGCCTCCCTTTCCACCAGACCGAAGGCGGTATTCCGGAACTGCTGCGCGTCGTCTGCGAACAGGAACCCGCAAAGCCCAGCACCGTCGTCCCCCCGGTGAAAAAGGAACTTTCCGGCGACCTCGACAACATCGTGCTGATGGCGATGCGCAAAGAGCCTGAGCGCCGCTACGGTTCAGCCGAGCAACTCGGCGAAGACGTGCGCCGCTACCTGGAAGGTTTGCCTGTGGCCGCCCGCCCCGCCACCGCCGGCTATCGCACTGCCAAATTCCTCAAGCGCCACGCCTATGCCGCCGTCGCCGCCGCCCTCTTCGTCGCCGCTCTCGTCGGAGGCGTCACCGCCACCGTCCGCCAGGCCCGCATCGCCGAAGCCAACGCCGCCCGCGCCCAGGCCCGCTTTGAAGACATCCGTCAAATCGCCGGCCGCTTCATCATGGAGCTGGAACCCGAAATCGCGCCCTTGCCAGGCTCCACCAAAGCCCGCAAGAAACTCGTCGACATGGCCCAGCAGTATCTCGCCCTGCTTGCCACGGAACGCTCCGGCGATCCCGAACTCGCCTCCGACCTCGCCAACTCCTACGCTTTGCTCGGCAGCATCCAACGTTCCCGCAACAAACACAGCCTCGGCGATTCCGCCGGAGCGCGCGTCAGCTACCTCCGCTCCGTCGAAGTCTGCAACACCTTCATCGCCCAGCGCGGCCCCACGCCCAAAGTCCTCTACGCCAAGGCCAAAGCACTCGCCGGCCTCGGCGACCTCGCCCAGCTCGACGGAAATCTCGTCGCCACCCGCCAGTACTACCGCGACGCCTTGAGCGAAACCGAGCACTCCCTTCGCCTCGCCAATGGCAAGGGCGCAGAGCGCGCCTTGCTCGCCTTTTACGGCAAGCTCGGCCAACTCCACACCCAGGAAGGCGAGCACAAAGAGGCCCTCTCCTATTACCGCCGCGCCGCCGATCTCACTAAGAAATTGCTCGACGCCTCCCCGGACCAATACATCGCCCTTCGCGACCGCTCCGTCAGCCTCTCCCAACTCGGCAAGTCCTTTCTCGCCACCCGCGAATGGGATCTCGCCATCGCCACCCTCGAACAATCGCGCCCCTTTATCCACAAAATGCGCCAGCGCGCCGAAGCCACCGGAGACCGCGACGAACTGGTCCTTGAAGGCAACCTCGGCCAAGCCTATTCCGGCAAAAAGCTGTACCAGCAGGCCGCCGAACACCATCGCCGCCAGGTCGCCATCGCCACCGCCGCCCTCGAAAATGACCCCAACAGCCTTCTCTGCTACTACGATGTCGCCGCCGCCAATGAGCAACTTGCCCGTGTCCTCATTTCCGCCGGCATCCTCGATCAGGCCAAAATCGCCATCGACATCTCTCTCCGCGCCGTCGCCCAAGCCGAAAAAACCGATCCCACTTCCACCATGACCATGGCTCACCTCAACTCCGCCATGCGCACCAATGCCATCCTCCAGTCCGCGCTCAACAACGACGACGCCGCCGAACAGGCCTACCGCCGCATGATCGCCCGCAATGAAACCGCCGTCCGCCGCATGCCCACTCCGGGCATGAAAAACGAACTCGTCAAACGCTATGAAGAGGCCATCGGCTTCCACCGTGCCCAGGCCATGAAGGGCCCCGGCCGCGACCGGCACCTCCTCGAAATCCACCGCCTGCTGACACTCGAAATCGAACTCCAGCGCCAACTCAAGGACGACGGCGCGGTCTCTGAACTTCAAAAAGAACTCCAGCAGCTCCGCGCCTCTTCCTCGCGCTAACGCTACTTCAAATTAATCGTCCCCCGGCACACCGTCGTTCCGCACTTGCACTCCACGCGCTCCACGTCCTTCGGGAAATGGTAGTCGATCGTCAACTCCTCACCCTTCTCGATCCAGCGCTTGCTGAAATACAAAATGTGACCCTTCAGGATCACCGCTCTCACGTTCGGCTCGCACGAGTGGTTGATGAACTCCGCTCCGCTGCCTCCTACCGCCCCGTCAATCGTCCAGTAGTTATCCAATGTGAACAGATAATGCAGCTTCCGCGCATCGCGCCGCTTGGTCTCGCGCCGGCTGATCTTCTCGCCGGTATACTCGATTACCTTGCGGCGCGGCGGAATCCGCTCCATCGCGTAAATCCCCCAGCGGTGAATCGCCGACGGACATAACTTCAGCTTGAAGCAGGTGTACTTCTCGTTCAGCTTTGGATCGCCGTTGCCGGCTGGATCGTCAGGTGCGGCGATTGGGGGTTTCTTGCCCTTTTTCGCCATACGCAACTTCAGCCCCTAGAAGTCGTCGCCCGAATCGGACTTCTTCTTCGACTTGCGCCGCATCATGATGATGCCCACCAGCACCAGCGCCAATACGCCGCTGATGATTCTTACCGTTTCCTCATTCATGCCGTTCCTGTCTCCTCGAGAGATTTCTAAACCTGCAACCCACGTCCCGAACTACGCTCCCGTCTTCTGCTTGATCGTATCCACCAGGTCCTTCACCGCCGCGGCGCTCCTGTCCAGCATCGCCTTCTCCGCGTCGGTCAACTGCACCTCGTAGATCTTCTCAATTCCGTTGGCGCCCAACTTCACCGGCACGCCTACGAACAGGCCATTATAACCATACTCGCCTTCGAGCAACGCCGCGCATGGCAGAACTTTTTTCTTGTCCTTCAAAATCGATTCCACCATCTCCACCGCAGCCGCCGCCGGAGCGTAATACGCGCTCCCTGTCTTCAGATACTTCACAATCTCCGCCCCGCCGTCCCGCGTCCGCTGCACGATCGCATCGATCCTCTCCTGCGGCAGCAGCTCCGTCAGCGGAATGCCCGACACGCTCGTCAACCGCACCAGCGGCACCATCGTGTCGCCATGTCCGCCCAGCACCAGCGCTTGTATGTTCTCCACCGATACGCCCAGCTCCATCGCCAGGAAAGTCCGGTACCGCGCCGTGTCCAACACCCCTGCCATCCCGATGACCCGGTTCTTGCTGAACTTCGATACCTGGAACGCCGTCCAGCACATCGCATCGAGCGGGTTCGTCACGATGATCAGAATCGCGTTCGGCGAATACTTCGCCACGCCTTCCGTCGCCGCCTTCACAATGTCGTAATTCGCCATCAGCAAGTCGTCGCGGCTCATGCCCGGCTTGCGCGGAAACCCGGCCGTGATCACCACTACATCGGAGTTCGCCGTGGCTTCGTAATCGTTCGTCCCCGTGATCGCCGTGTCGTAGCCCTCAACCGGGCCCGCCTGCCGCAGATCCAACCCTTTGCCCTGCGGCACCCCATCGGCGATATCCACCAACACCACATCGGCAATCTCCTTGCCCGCCAGCCAAACCGCGCAGCTTGCGCCGACGTTACCGGCGCCGACAACCGTAACTTTCTTTCTCATGAGGATTCCTTCCCGAAAAATAAATAAAGGCTTGAAGTCGAATTATAGCCGAGATGCATCCCGCGCGCGCGCAAACTACTGTCCGCAGTCCGCCCCCAGTGCATCCCGCAACGCCGTCAGCAATCGCGTATCGTCCACTGCGTCCCCTCCCGGCGTCCGCGACGGCATGCTTCCTTCCGCCCGCCACTCCATCAAAGTCGCGAAGTTGTCCGCCAGCAATTCCTCCGGATGAATAATGTAAGAGGAGTTCCTCCTCATCATCGGCACCCAGTCCGTGTTGGCGAAACCGTACTTCACCAATTGCCCGTTCTCATCCCGCACTGCCTTGCCCGTGTTCATGTCAACCGCCAACAGCACCACATCCAACGCCTCGAAGAAGCTGTTCAGCCGCAACACCTCCGGCAAGCTCCGCGATGTCTGTATCAGCGGCATCACATCCACCCGCCCAGCCGCCGCCTGCACGCTCAACGCATGCAGATAATCGAACGCGTCCGGATTCGTTCCTCTCGTCGCCTCTAATTCCGCCGGATATTCGAACCCCTTCACCAGCTTGAATCCCAACAGTCCGTACAACTGATCCTGCAACGTCGAATCCTCCCGCGACAGCACATGGAACAATTCGTGCGCCAGCAGGAAATACGCTCCCCGCGCGTTGCCCGCCGGGGCCGCTGCCCGCGACGCCGGCAGCAGAATCGCCCGCCCACGCGTGTACGCCGCATCGAACTCTTCCTTCCCTGTCGTCTTCACCAGTTCGATTCCCGGCACAAACACCCGCAGCCCTTTCATCGCATTGCTCAACTTCTCCACCACCGGCTTCCACCCGGCCATCTCCTCCGCCGTCCACGCCAATCCCTGCTCGCCCGCAAACGCCGTAAAATCCTGCGTGCTAACCCCCTCGCTTGTTCGCAACCGCGCGCCCAAATCGAACTTGCTCATTTGCTTCACGAACGCGTCCCGATGCGCCAGGATCCGCTTCGCCCTCGCCTCATCGGCAAACTCCAGCCTGCTGCTCAGCGTCCCCGCCTCCGCGCACGCGCTCCGCCCGCCTGTCTGGCCCATTGCTCCGCTCGCCGCTACCGCTAAGGCACAAACCGCCGCAATCGTCTTCATTGGCTGAAGTCCTCCTTCTTACCCGCGATCATCTGATTCGGCCGTCGCAGTGTCAACCCCCCCCGCGCCACACCCAGAATCCAATCTCCAAAGTCCACACCCCTCGCGGCGCTACAATACAAGCGAATCATACTTATGTCTCTTCCCCAGACCGCACTCGCATTCATGGACCGCCAGAAAGAACGCGTCCGTGCCATGCGCCCGAAAAAACGCATCGTATTCCCGGAAGGCACCGACCCCCGTGTTATCGGAGCCGCCCGCCGCCTTGCCGCCGAATCTCTCATCGACCCAATCCTCATCGGCCCGGCCCCAGCCCAACCGCCCCCCGGCGTCGCCTTCATCGAGCCCGCCAAGAGCCCCAAACTCCAGGACTACATCCGCTACTACCACGACCGCCGCCGCGCCAAAGGCATGACTCAAATGGAAGCCGCCATGATCGCTCCGCGGCCTCTTTACTTTTCCGCTCTCATGGTCGCCACCGGCGATGCCGACGGTTTCGTCGGCGGCGCCGCCAACACCACAGCCGAAACCGTGCGCGCCGCCCTCCACGCCATCGGCTCCATGCAAGGCGTCAAAACCGTATCCAGCGTCTTCCTCATGGCCGTCCCCGATCCCTCCTTCGGAGCCAACGGCATGATCTCCTTCGCCGATTGCGCCGTCGTCATTGAGCCTTCTCCCGTCGAACTCGCCGAGATCGCTATCGCCACCGCCAAAAGCACCCGCGATCTGCTCGACGCCGATCCCACCGTCGCATTACTCTGCTACTCCACCAAAGGCAGCGGCAAAGGACCCCGCGTCGACAAAGTCGTCGAAGCCATGCGAATCCTCCGTGAACGCGCCCCCGATCTCCACGCCGACGGCGAACTCCAGGCCGACGCCGCCATCGTCGATGCCATCGGACGCAGCAAAGCCCCCGGCTCCACCGTCGCCGGACGCGCCAACACGCTCATCTTCCCCGACCTCATGAGCGCCAACATCGCCTACAAACTCGTCGAGCGCCTCGCCGGAGCCGCCGCCATCGGCCCCTTCCTCCAAGGCCTCGCCAAGCCCGCCAACGACCTTTCCCGCGGCTGCTCGGAAGACGACATCTACTCCGTCGCCATCGTCACCGCGCTCCAGGCCGTCTAAAGCGCTTACTCGAAAATCAGAAACTCCTGCCGCTCCAGAAATTGGTGCTGCGCAGCCAGCCGGTAGCCTGACTGCTTCATCTCACTCGTGATCTCCTCCACCGATTTGCGATGCTCCCGCGGCGGCCCGCCCCCCTGTGCGTTCTTCTTCCACTCCACGATCGCCACCCTGCCGCCCGTTTGCAGCGACTCCCGCAGCTTCTTGAAATACTCCACCCGGCCCGGTATGTGATGATACGTATTCACCAGCAATACGCGGTCCACCTTCCCCGTCAGGTTCGCGCTGCTTTCGCTCGCCTGCACTGCCGTCACATTCGACAATCCCTCCTTGCCCGCGCGCTCGCGAATGTGCTCCACCATCGATGCCTCGATGTCTGAGGCAATCACCTTCACCTTCGCGTTGTGCCTGGCCAGCCGCACCGTGAAATAACCCGTGCCCGCACCAATGTCCGCCACCGTCTGCCCGTCGGCTAACCCCAACGCCGCAATCACCTCAGCCGGCTTCTGCCACGCCTCCCGCTCCGGGCTGTCGAAACCCGCCGAACTCTTCGGGTCGAACCGCCGCTGCATGTGGTCCGCTTTGTGCTGTTGCGCCCAGCCGGACACCGCGCCCGCGGCCGCAAGCAGAATCAGTTGCCTTCGTGAGGAATAGTGCATGCTTCCAGTATGATGTCTGTGGGAGCCAGCCTCCACTTTCGGCCATGTCTCATACCGCGTTCGTATACCACGATCTCTACGACCTCCAATTCGGCGACCACGTCTTTCCCACCGTTAAGTACAAACTCGTTCGCCAGGCCCTCATCGACAAAGGCGTCCTCGACCCCGCGGAGATCTTCACCCCCGATCCCGCTACCGACGACGATGTCGCCCTCGTCCACACTTCGGAATGGATCCGCAAACTCAAATTCGGAACCATCTCTTATACCGATATCCTCCGCCTCGAAATCCCCTATAGCCAGCAGGTCATCCGAGCCTTCTGGCTCGCCGCCGGAGGCACCATCCTCGCCTCCCGCCTCGCCCTCCAGCGTGGACTCGGCTTCAACATCGGCGGCGGCTTCCACCACGCCTTCCCCGATCACGGCGAAGGCTTCTGCGCCATCCACGACGTCGCCATCGCCGTGCGCCGCCTCCAGCGCGACGGCCTCGCCCCCAAAGCCATGATCATCGATACCGACGTCCACCACGGCAACGGCACCGCCGCCATTTTCGCCGATGATCCCTCCGTTTTCACTTTATCCATCCATCAACGCGATAATTACCCCGAAATCAAACCCCCGTCGAGTATCGATATCCATCTCGAGGACAACATCGGCGATTCCGAATACATCCGCCGCCTCTCGGAAACCATCAACATCGCCATCCCCGGCTTCCGCCCCGATATCATCCACTACGTCGCCGGCGCCGACCCCTACTGTCAGGACCAGCTCGGCGGCCTTAACCTCACTTTCGACGGCCTCCGCGAACGCGACCGCATCGTCTTCGAACGCGCCGCCCGCGAAAATATCCCCGTCGTCGTCACCCTCGCTGGCGGCTACGCCATCGAACTCGACGACACCGTACGCATTCACGCCGCCACCGCCGAGGTCGGCGAACTCACCTACAAAGAAATCGGCACATGGGTGAAAACTTCACTTACTTAGGACCTTTTTCCTATACCAATCCCCCCACCTTTTGACCCATACTAGCCATGACTGTGGCAGTTCTGTCTAGACCACATCTATCGGCTTCCTCTGTTGCCGTCGCCTTGGCGGCCTGCCTTTGTATACCCTTCTTCGCCTCCTGTTCCCGTTCCTCCGTCGCCCAGCGGCACCCCCACCGCATCGGCTTCAACGACGCTTTCCCCTATTACGCCAAGGATTCCGACGCAAATCCCGAGGGTTTCGCCTTCGAAGCCATCGATGAAGCTGCCAGCCGCCTCCACATCCCCCTCCAATGGGTCTATTGCGAAGGCAAGCCCGACGACAACCTTCTCAGCGGCAAAGTCGACCTCTGGCCCCGCATGGCCGCCACTTCCGAACGGCGCGTCCGTTTCCACGTCACCGAGCCCTGGATGCGCATGAGCTTCTGCCTCCTCACCCCCAGAGCCCCTGGCAGCCGCTGGGCGCAGAAACGCTTCCCCGACCGCATCGCCGTCGACGGCAGCTACGGTAACACCGAAACCGCCAGACGCCACTTCAAATCCCAATCCATCCACGTCTTCCCCGGTGTCCGCAGCGCCGTCGAAGCGGTCTGCGATGGAAAAGCCGATTCCGCTTTCTTCGAGTACCGCGTCGCCATGGTCACACTCATGCAAAAGCCTCCCGGCTGCCGCGAAATCGATCTGCTGCCCATCCCCCTCGATGAACCTTCCGTCGCCGTCGGCCTTGCCGCCAATTTCCCCTCCTCCTCCGCCGCCAACGCCCTGCGACAGGAACTGGAGCGCCTCTCCAAAGACGGCACTATTGCCCGACTCCAGGCCAAGTGGTTTCACGATGCCCCCAGCGAAGTCCAAACCATCCTCGAAGGTCTCGAAGCCCGCCGCACCACCCAGGCGCTCTGGGCTACCCTCCTGATCATGGCTGTCGCTGTCGCCTTAGCCGCCGTGCAGGCCTTCCGAGCCCGCCGCGCCCGCCAGTTCGCCGAAAAAGCCAACGCCGCCAAATCGGAATTCGTCGCCAATATTTCCCATGAAATCCGCACCCCCATGAACGGCATCATGGGCATGGCCTCCCTCCTCGGCGAATCCCGCCTCGACGGCCAGCAGCGCGAAATGGTCGATACCATCCAGCATTCGGCCGCCTCCCTTCTCACCGTCCTCAACGACATCCTCGATTTTTCAAAAATCGAGGCCGGCAAGCTCAGCGTCAATCAGGTCGACATGGACCTCCGCTCCACCATCGAAGGCGTCGTCGCACTCCTCCGCTTCCGCGCCGTCGAAAAAGGCATCGACTTCAGCCTCGAATGGGATCCCTCTGTTCCCGGCATCGTCCGCGCCGACCCCGACCGCATCCGCCAAATCATCACCAACCTCGCCGTCAACGCCATCAAGTTCACCGAAAAGGGCCGCGTCCGCATTGTGGTAGCCCCCGAACACGGCGATACCGCCGCCCGCGTCCGCATCTCCGTCGTCGATACTGGCATCGGCATCGCCCCCGATGTCGCCGGCAAACTCTTCCGCCCCTTCACCCAGGCCGACGGCGCCACCACCCGCAAATACGGCGGCACCGGTCTCGGACTCGCCATCTCCCGCCAACTCGTTCACCTCATGGGCGGCGAAATCGGCCTCATCTCCGAACCCGGCAAAGGCTCCACCTTCTGGCTCTCTCTCCCCCTCGATGTGTCCACCGTCAAACACCTGCCCGTCCTCAAATCCGACGCCGCTCCCACAACAATTTCCAACAAACCCGCCCGCATCCTCCTCGTCGAGGACAACCCCATCAATTGCCGCGTCGCCGAACGTCTCCTCACCCGGCTCGGCCACAATATCCGCACCGTCAACAACGGGCTCGAAGCCTGCCGCGTTGCCCGCCACGAAGAGTTCGACGTCATCCTCATGGATGTCCAGATGCCGGAAATGGACGGCTTCCAGGCCACCGCCGAAATCCGCCGCTCCGAATCCGTCCGCCGCACTCCCATCATCGCCCTCACCGCATCCGCCATGGAAGGCGACCGCGAGCGCTGCCTCGCCATCGGCATGGACGATTATTTATCCAAACCACTCAACCCCAATCAACTCGCCGAAGTCATCTCGCGTTGGAGCACCCGCCCCGTCGGCTAAATGAACCGCCGCAAGCGGCCGAAACACCTCCCCACAACTGACAACGCCGGACGATTTCACCGTCCGGCGTCGCAGTCTCTCTATTGTCGTTTCTCTCGGAAGACGGAACTGTGCTTTCTCGCTAGGACCTCCCTTTGGAAACAGGTTTCACTCACTCTTGCCGGGGTTTACCGGCTTCAGTCTCTCTCTTTGCTTAAATAGTGGTTTCCCACCTGAGTTTTTCTCTCTCGGAGTAGGTGTTTTTTCTAACTCTCTTGCTCAGGTATGCGGCTCAGCCGCAAAAACGGGGTCATCCCTTCCCACCGCCCAAACCCCCACTCGTGTAACATGTTGCCATGATCACCCGCCGCGCCCTTCTTGCTTCCCTCACCGCCCCGCTCGCCGCCCAAACCCGCAAACCAAACATCGTCCTCATCGTCTCCGACGACCATCACTGGCAATGCCTCTCAGCCGCCGGCAATCCCAACATCTCCACCCCCAACCTCGACCGCCTAGCCCAGCGCGGCGTTCTTTTCCAAAATGCCATCATCTCCTCCTCCCAATGCGCCCCCAGCCGCGGCATCCTCCTCTCCGGCCTCGAATGCTACCAGAACGGACTCGATTCCAACGGCCACATCACCTTCCGGTTCTTCCGCGGCGCCACCGTCGTCGAGCAACTTCGCCGCGCCGGCTATGAAACCAACCTCGTCGGCAAATGGCACATCGAACCTACCCCCAAGGAGTGCGGCTTCACCAAAGCCCCCATCTGGCTCGAACCAGCCGCCACCGCCTACCTGAACCCTCCCCTCCGCCACGGCCTCGATGCCACCGCCGACACCGATACCCCCGGCCACATCACCGAAATCTTCACCCAACACGCCGTCAACGTCATTCGCCAGGCTCGCCAACCCTACCTCCTCTGGCTCACCTACAACGCCCCCCACACCCCATGGACCGCCAGCGAGCAATACCGCAAGCTCTACGAAGGTAAGAACGCCTCCCTCGCTCCCCCCAATCACCCCAAACCCCAGCCTTCCCGCCAGCCCACCGCCCTCAAAGGCACGAAGAAAAAAGGCGGAGCCGCCATGGTCCGTCCCGACGGCCGCTTCGATTGGGAAACCTATTACGCCGTCATCTCCGAACTCGACGCCAACATCGGCAAAGTCATCGAGGCCATCGAAGCCTCCGGCCAGTGGAACAACACCCTCATCCTCTTCTTCGGTGACAACGGCTTCCTCTGCGGCGCCAAAGGTCTCCAGGGCAAGGTGCACCCTTGGGAATCGTCCCTCCGCATCCCCTTCATCGCCTCCGGTGGACTCGTCAAACGCCCCGCCAAAAGCTCCGCCATGGCCGCCTCCGTCGATGTCCCCGCTACCGTTCTCGACTACGCCGGCATCCGGTCCTCCCATCCCCTCGCCGGCCTCAGCCTCCGCTCCGCCATCAACGGAGCCGCCTTCCCCCGCGATGCTTCCTTCTCCGCCTGGAACGACGGCCGCGTCGAAGCCCTCTTCGCCGGCTTCTCCGTCGAACCCTATCGTGCCGTGCGTACCGCCACCCACAAACTCATCCTCTGGGAGTCCGGCAAACAGGCCTTCTTCGATCTCCGCACCGATCCCTTCGAGGAGAAAGACCTCGCCGCCGACCCCGCCCACGCCGCCGCTCTCCGCTCCATCCAGGACCGCCTCCGCGCCCGCATGAAAGCTACCGCCGACCCGGCTGCCGGATGGTTTCGCCCCACCCCTGCCGGATGAGAAACATCTCTCCCGCTCAGGTCTTTCCCTGAGGGACTTTGCGCCCCCTCCGCCCTACGATGAGGGCATGCCTGTCTGGATCGCTCTTTTCGCCGTCACGGCATCCACCCTCCAAATCGAATCCGCCGTCCGGTCCGGCTGCGATCCCAGCGAAACCACCATTGCCACGCTTCCCGCCAACACCCCCGTCGAGGTGCGCTCCGCACTCTCCGGCGGCAGCGGTACCTGCTACAAGATCGTCGCCACTCACAACGGCCGCGAGATCGCCGGCTACGTCCCCGCCAAAGCTCTCGCCAGCACCGATTCCTTCGATCAGGCCCGCCGCGAAGCCCGCAGCTTCGGAGCTACCACCGCCGCCGTCAACGAACAGGCCAAATCCATCGTCCGCCAGGCCACCGCCAAATCCGGCCGCGAGCACCCCGCTGCCAAAGCCTGGGCCCTGGTCGAAGCCAACCAGCCCGCCGAAGCCCTGCGTCTGCTCGAAAACGATCTCCTCCGCTATCCCGTCGATCCCTACCTTCACGCCGTCGCCGGCATCGCCTACTACCGCATGGACAACCTCGACCGCGCCATCCTCCACTGGAAGGAGTCCATCGCCATCGAAGCCAACCCCTCCATCGAAGCCATGCTCAAACGCGCCCAGCGCGAAAAGACCGCCGACAAAGGTTCGGAACGCATGGTCGGCAACCGCGTCGTCCTCCGCTACGAACGTTCCACCCTCTCTGAGCCTTTCGCCCAAGCCATGCTCCAGGTGCTCGACGAAGAGTACACCCGCGTCTCCTACCAGCTCGGCTGCCGCGCCAGCGAGAAAGTAACCGCCGTCGCCACCAGCCGCCAGAGCTACTTTGCCGCTACCCAAGCCGCGGAATGGTCCGGCGGACTCTACGATGGACGCATCCACGTCCCGGTTGCCGAATCGCGTCAGGTCAGTGCCGATACGCGCCGCACCTTCGCCCACGAACTGGTCCACGCCTGCCTCCACGAACTCGGGCAATGGCCAAGCTGGCTGCACGAAGGCCTCGCCCAGAAATTCTCCGGCGAATCCATGTCCTCTGCCCACCGTGCCGCCGTCGATGAACTCCGTAAGCAAAAGGCACTCCCCAAACTCTCCCAACTCGGCCAAAACTGGTCCCGCCTCAGTTCCCGCCACGCCGAAGTGGCTTACACCCTCGCCCTCTACGGCGCCGAAAAGCTAATCGAACTGAAAGCCAGCACCGGTCTCGGCAACGTGCTCCGCAACCCCGCCGCATTCCCTGCCATCGAAGCCGAACTCGACCGCGCCCTCGCTCAGTAGGTCCGCCTGCGCCGCCATCCGGCCATAGGCGGGCACTTCACCCCCCATCGCGTCCCAATTGCGGACACCCGCTGCCTCGCCGCCCTCGTACTTCCATGCAATCACCGTGGCACGCCACGTGCTACCAGTAACGAAATGGAAGGCCGCTTGTGGGTATTCGTCGGGTTGGCCGCGCTCATGACAATGACTCCGGGCGCCGACACTGCCCTTGTTGTCCGCAGCACCCTCTCCCGCGGGCGCGCCGCCGCCCTGCTCACCGTCCTCGGCATCTGCGCCGGCTGTCTCCTCCATTCCATCGCCTCGGCCCTCGGCTTGTCCCTTGTCCTCAGCCAGTCCGCCGCCGCCTTCGATGCCGTCAAGTTCGCCGGAGCCTTGTACCTCGCCTATCTCGGCGCGCAATCGTTGTGGGCCGCATGGAAAGGCCATGGCGGCGGTTTGCTCCCTCACGACAAGCCTTTGCCCCCGCAACACCCCTGGCGCAGCTTCTCCGAAGGCCTCCTCACCAACCTCCTCAATCCTAAAATGCCGCTTTTCTACGTCACCTTTCTCCCCCAATTCATCGACCCGAAAGGACACGTCGTCCTCGAAAGCATGCTGCTCGCGTTCATCCACATCGCGCTCGCCCTGCTTTGGTTGGGCTCGTTCGCGCTGTTTCTCGACCGTCTGGGCGGCTACCTCCGCCGCCAGTCCATTCGCCGCCGCCTCGAGGCCGTCACCGGAGCACTATTCCTTGCCCTCGGCCTTCAGCTCGCCCTACAAGAAAGATAAGGAGATGAGTCAGTGACCCGCGTTGCCCTCTTGCTGTTGTTCGCCGACGCGGCCTTCGCCGCCACCGCCGATTTCACCTGGAGCGGCGCCATTGCCCCTAACCAGACGTTCGAGGTGAAGGGCCTTAACGGACCTGTCCGCGTCCTCCCATCCGCCGGCACCGGTGCCTCCCTCCGCGCCCTTCGCAAGGGCCGCCGCGACGATCCCAACCACGTCCGCATCGACGTCGTCCCGCACCCCGCCGGAATCACCGTCTGCGCCGTCTATCCCAGCGCCGATTCCCGCCCCAACGAATGCAAGCCCGGCAACGCCGGCCGCAACAATGTCTCCAACAACGATGTGCATGTGGAATTCGAAATCCGCCTGCCGCGCGGCGTCCACCTCACCGTCAAGACCGTCAACGGCGATGTTGAGGCGCGACAGATCGGCGGCGACGTCAAGGCCGAAACGGTCAACGGCGAAATCGTCGTCGCCGCCCAAGGCAACGTCGAAGCCCGCACCGTCAACGGCGGCATTACCCTCGAACTCCATCCCTCGTCCGGCGCCGCCCTCAACGCCCGCGTCACCAACGGCGAGATCGCCTCCGATCTCCCCCTCACCTTTCGCGGCGGCGCCGCCCGCCGGCAGGTGGAAGCGACCATCGGCAATGGAAGCAAACAGCTAAAACTGCAAACCGTCAACGGCAATATCCGCATCCGTCAGGCATCCTCATGACCGCAACCGATACCATGGACAAAGTGAAAGCTGCGTCCACCCAAAAACCGCGCATCCTCATCGCGGACGACCAACTCGATGTGCTCGAAGCCCTGCGCCTCCTGCTTAAAGGCGAAGGCTATCAGATCGACGCCGCAACCTCCCCCGGCGCCATCGTCACCGCCATCGAATCGCGCGAGTTCGACCTCGTCCTAATGGACCTCAACTACACTCGCGATACCACTTCCGGCCAGGAAGGCTTGGATCTGCTGACCCGCATCCAGTCCATCGACCCCGCCATCCCCGTCGTCGTCATGACCGCCTGGGGCAGCGTCGATGTCGCCGTCGAGGCCATGCGCCGTGGCGCCCGCGACTTCATTCAGAAGCCGTGGGAGAACGCCCGCCTCATGACCATCCTCCGCACCCAGATCGAACTCTGCCGCGCGCTCAAGAAAAGCCTCCAGCTCGAAGCCGAAAACCGCCTCCTGCGTGCCGACGGCGTGCCGTCTCTCATCGCCGAATCCGCCGCCATGCAGCCCGTGCTCCAGATCATCGCCCGGGTCGGCCCCTCCGATGCCAATGTGCTCATCACCGGCGAGCCCGGCACCGGCAAGGAAGTCGTCGCCCGAACCCTCCACGCCGTCTCCCTCCGCGCCGCCAAACCCATGGTCACCGTCAACGCCGGCGGACTCGCCGAAGGCGTCTTCGAAAGCGAATTGTTCGGCCACGTCAAGGGCGCCTTCACCGACGCCAAAATGGACCGCGTCGGCCGATTCGAACTCGCCGACAGCGGCACCCTCTTCCTCGACGAAATCGCCAACGTCCCCATGAATCTGCAGTCCAAGCTCCTCCGCGTCCTCGAAATCGGCGAGATGGAGCGCGTCGGCTCCTCCCGCACCAAGCGCGTCGATGTCCGGGTCATTTCCGCCACCAACGCCCGCGTCCACGAAGAAGTCGCCCAAGGCCGCTTCCGCCAGGATCTACTCTTCCGCCTCAACACCATCGAGATTCACCTGCCCCCCTTGCGCGAACGGCGCGAAGATATCCCCCTCCTCGCCTCCCACTTCCTCCGGCAGCATGCCCAGCGCTACCGCAAACAGTTGGCCGGCTTCGATCCCGCCGCCATGCAGACCATGCTCTCCGGAGCCTGGCAGGGCAACGTGCGCGAACTCAACCACGTCGTCGAACGCGCCGTCCTCATGGCCTCCGGAAATCAGATCACCGCCGCCGATCTGTCGCTGCGCCCCGCCCAGGAAGGCGCGCCCCGTCTCGAGGACATGAGCCTCGAAGAAGTGGAAAGCTTCCTCATCCGCAAGGCGCTCTCGCGCTATTCTGGCAACGTCAGTCACGCGGCGAAAGCGCTCGGCCTGAGCCGCAGCGCCTTGTACCGCCGCCTGCAGCGTTACGGATTGTGAAGCTCCTCGAACCTCTGCGCAGATGGCTTGCGCTCCATGAAGTCCGCGTCTTGTTGACGGCCCTCGCCTCGGGCTTGCCCGCCGTTATCGCCTTGCTCGCTTTGCTCTGGTGGGGCGATTATTCCCCCAAGGTGCGCTGGACGCTCTCCACGCTCGTCGTCGCCTGTTGGTGGGGCTTCGCCGTCTCCGTGCGCGACAAGGTCGCCTCCCCGCTGCGCACCCTCGCCAATCTGCTCGAGGCCATGCGCGAAGGCGATTACTCCATCCGCGCCCGCGGCGCCCGCGGCGGCGATTCCCTCTCCGAAGTCATGCAGCAGGTCAACGCCATGGCTGCCACACTCCGCGCCCAACGCCTCGGCGCGCTCGAAGCCACCACCCTCCTGCGCAAGGTCATGGAGGAAATCAATGTCGCTGTGTTTGCCTTCGATGAAGAGCAGCGCCTCCGCCTCGTCAATCGTGCCGGAGAACGCCTCCTCGCTCAGCCTTCTGAGCGTCTGCTCGGTCTCAAAGCCGACTCCCTCGGCCTCGCCGATTGCCTCGAAGGCGAACATGCCCAGACGCGCCAGCGCGCTTTTCCCGCAGGCACCGGACGCTGGGGAATCAATCGCGCCAGCTTTCGCGAAGGCGGCCTGCCCCATCAGTTGCTCGTCGTCACCGATCTCACCCGCCCCCTGCGCGAAGAAGAATTGCAGGCCTGGCAACGCATCGTGCGCGTCCTCGGCCATGAACTGAACAATTCCCTTACCCCCATCAAGTCCATTGCCGGAAGCCTCGAAAGCATGATCGCCCGCGAGGAACTCCCCGATGACTGGCAGGACGACATGAAACGCGGCCTTGCCATCATCGGCTCGCGCAGCGAAGCCCTCAGCCGCTTCATGGGCGCCTACGCCCGCCTCGCCAAACTCCCCCGCCCGCAGTTGTCCCCCGTTGAAATCGGGCGCCTCGTGCAGCGCGTCGCCGGCCTCGAAACCCGTATCCCTGTCCGTGTCGACGATGGGCCCGTGGCCGTCATCCAGGGCGATAGCGATCAATTGGAGCAACTGCTCATCAATCTCATTCGCAATGCCGTCGACGCTGCCCGCGAGACCGCCGGCGGAGTCTGCGTCCGCTGGGAAGCCGCTCCATCCCAGGTCCTGGTCTACGTCACCGATGAAGGCCCCGGCCTCTCCAACACCGCCAACCTCTTCGTCCCCTTCTTCACCACCAAGCCCGGCGGCAGCGGCATCGGCCTGGTCCTCTGCCGCCAGATCGCCGAAGCCCACGGCGGATCGCTCACCCTTTCCAACCGTGAGGACGCCCGCGGCTGCGAAGCCCGCCTCGTCCTGCCCGCCTGATCCCGCCCGCCCTCTCCTTACCGCGTCTCCGGCCCCATCCATTTCAATACCGGCGCCGGATGGTGCTCGCTCATCCGCTCCAGCAGCCGCCGCGCGTTCGTGTCCACCAAAAACAATTCCCGGTTCGATTGTTTCAGCAGCCCGTTCGCCGTGCATCCATCGAGAAACGCCAGCATGTGGTCGTAGTAGCCTTCCACGTTCAGAATCCCGATCGGCTTCCTGTGGATCCCCAACTGCGCCCACGTGATGATTTCGAACAGTTCGTCCAATGTGCCGTATGCCCCCGGCAACGCCACAAAGGCATCCGCCAGATCCGCCATCAGCGCCTTGCGCTCATGCATCGTTTCCACCGCATGCAGCTTCGTCAGTCCCCGGTGCGCAATCTCCTTCTCCAGCAACTGCCGCGGAATCACTCCAATCACTTCCGCCCCCGATTCGAGCATCGTGTCCGCTATCAGCCCCATCAGTCCCACATGCGCGCCCCCGTACACCAGCGAATAGCCCATCTCGTTCATCGCCGCCGCAAGCTCCCTCGCCGCCTCCCGGTACGACAAGCGGTTGCCGAAACTCGACCCGCAGAAAACACACACTCGCAGAATAGGATGACTCATGCTTCGCTCTTCGATTCCTTCACTTCCACCGATAATTCACCCGCCGCCAGCCGCACCCGCAGCCTCTCGCCCGCTTCTGCCTGCTCCGCCGACTTCAGAATCTCCCCGCCTTCCCGATGCACGATCGCATAGCCGCGGTCCAGAATCTTCAGCGGGCTCAACTGCGTCAGATGCGCATCGAGCGGGTCCAGCCGCCGGTGTGCCCGCCCCAGCGTTCGCCCCATGCTCTCTTCCAGTCTCGCCGCTGCCGCATCCAGCCTCCGCTTGGCGTGCGCCAGCCGCAATCGCAGATCCAGCTTCTTCAGCCGCGCGTCCAGATCCGTCAGCCGCCGGTTGTTCCCCCCGATCGACGTCCGCAGCACCGCCTCGGCCCGTCCGCTCAGTTCATCCACCCGCTGCTGCTGTTTGCCGATGATGCGATGCAACGTGCCTCCGGCCCGGTCCACGCTCAGTTGGTGCAGTCTCCGCTGCGCCATCGCCATCCGGTATCGCACCAACTGCGCCATCCGCGTCTCGATGCCCGCCACACGTTCCAACACCTGCTCCCGCGTGCCGATCGCCAGCTCCGCCGCCGCCGACGGCGTAGGTGCGCGCAGATCCGCCACGAAATCGGCAATCGTAAAGTCCGTCTCGTGCCCGATGGCCGATATCACCGGCACTGGAGACGCTACAATCCCTCTCGCCACCGCCTCTTCATTGAACGTCCACAGATCCTCCACCGAACCGCCGCCCCGCGCCACAATCACCACTTCCGCCCAATTGCTCGTGCGGAAATACTCCAACCCCCGGCAGATCTGTTCCACC
This sequence comes from Bryobacterales bacterium, assembly GCA_016789755.1. Classification (GTDB taxonomy): domain Bacteria; phylum Acidobacteriota; class Terriglobia; order Bryobacterales; family Bryobacteraceae; genus CADEFT01. The sequence continues at coordinate 121 of JAEUQG010000316.1, read as the reverse complement.
GCGCCGTCTCCCTGCACCAGCGCCGGATACAGCCGTATGTGCAGCCCTGGAACTCGCCGCGTCAGAATGTTCAGCATGTCGCGGATCACCGCCCCCGCCGGCGACGTGATGATCCCGATGC
>JAEUQG010000240.1 GCA_016789755.1 Bryobacterales bacterium | reverse complement strand
CTTCGACGGCGAGTCCGTCTCCAACACTGCGTATTTCTCGAACCCTATCTCCTTCATTGCCTTTAATACCGCCGGCATGTCGATCTTCCCTTCGCCCAAATACCCCGGGTTGTCTTTCAAGTGGATCTGACAGATCCGTTTCTTCCCCAGCCAGCGGATCTCCTTCACCGGATCGAACCCGTTTCTTGTCGAATTGCCGATGTCGTAATAGGTCAACACCGCCTTCGACCGCGTGCGCTCGGCGATTCGTACATTATCCTCGGCTGAGATCGTGTCTTCCAGCCCCAGAATCACTCCCTGCTTCTCCGCCTCTGGAGCAAGCTCCCGCAGCGCATCGCCCACGTAGTCTTTTTCCGCCTGCGTCTCCAGCGCCCCCTTACCGAAGAACGGCAGCAGGATCACCTCAATTCCCAGTTTCCTCGTCACTGGGATCGAATCGGCCACCCACTTCACCCCCAACTTATCGTTCTTCAGATAGTTCACATGCAGGATGTCCAGGCACGTTCCCATCAGCTTGATCTTCTGTTTCTTCGCCTCCGCCTTGTATTGCGCGATCAGTTCGTCGTTGTCCAGAGGGAGCTTGTTATCCACCGGCTTGCGTCCAAGCGACACTTGAACGCCCGCAAAGCCGACCCGCGCGGCCAGGCCCACCGCATCCAGCTTACCCGCCAGACGCAGATTCCAATCCGTGACCCCAAGTTCGTATGCGTATGATTTGCCAAGCACCGGCAGCGCGCCGGCCGCCGTGGCAGTTGCTAGAAAAGAGCGTCGAGTCACCATCATGGCGACTAGTTTACAGAAACTGACGGTCTGCAAGGGCGTCTCCTCCCTCCCATGCCGCCCCAACAGGAAGACCGACGTTGCCCTGGTACAGGCCCTGCTCCGCAACTGCTACGATACCGGCGATGCTGCCAAACTCCTCATCGATGGCGATTGCGGCCCAAAAAACCGCGCCGCCATCCGCAAGTTTGAGCAGGATAACTTCGGCTTCGACTGCCAAAGCGGCAATATCAAAGCATTTACGATCATTGCCCTCAACTTCACGTTGTTGCGGCTCAAGCCCGATTTCCGGAAGAACATCCCCTACAGCCCGAATGTCCCCGCCTACCTGCGCGTCGAACTGTTGAAACCCTGAGAGGCGCTGGCCACGGCCCCTCCGTTGATCGTTTTGCCCTTCGGTTTTCGTATGCCGTGATGGAGGACGCCGCCGTGGCTTACAAAGAAACTCGATTCCCTAACGGCAAACTGAACTACTTCTACAACGTCAGCACATCCGTCGGCCCGCACCGCCCCAACCGCCGCACCGATGTTGCCCTCGTCCAGACTTTACTCCGTTACTGCTACAAAGACGGAGATGTAGCCAACCTCAAGATCGACGGGCACTGCGGCCCCAAAACCCGCGCGGCCATCCGGTTCTTTCAGCGCGAGTTCTCCTACCACGCTCTCAAGGCCGGCATGCAGGCCTTGGAAAAGGACGGCATTGTTACCGTCGCCGATAACCTGGGCTTTGAAGGCCCCAACGACAAGCCTGTCGCCTACACCATCGTCGCTCTCAACTTCACGCTGTTCCGGCTCAAGCCCGATTTCTGGCAAAACATCCCTACCAGTCCTCAGGTCCCCGCTTACTTGCGGGTCGAATTGCTGAAACCCAAACCGTGATCGTCTTAGATCCAGACACTGTCCAGAGGTAAGCCCTGCTTGCACAAGTCGCACGATTCCGCGTTGTCCGAATACCGCCCCTCCAGCTTCGCCAGATAGTAGAGCGGCAGGTCCCCGAAACTCGGCGATTTCGGCGTCGGTTGATACACAATGACCGCCAGTCCCACCACCTCACCGCCATTGGCTTCCACTAGCTTCTTCAACGCCGAAAGTTTCCGCCCGCTGCGGAACAAATCGTCCACCAGCAGCACCTTCTCTCCCGGCCGCTGCACGAAATACTGCCTGAAGTGCAGTGGATGGTTGTCGTCGTCTCCTTCGGCCCAGTATACCTGCCGCGCCCGCAACGCTTCGCAGATGCCATAAGCCACCGGGACTCCGCCCCCCGCGGGCGCGACAATCGACAACTCGTCGATCATAGCCCGCAACTCCGGGTTCGATCGTACTTTCCGGCTCAGACCGACGCTGAGCGTCTTCAAATGCTGGTAGTGGCGCATCGCCAGCGCACACTGCAAATATTCATTGGCGTGCAGCCCGTTCGGATAAACAAAGTGTCCGTGCCGTAGCGCACCTGTCTTTTTCAGAAGACTGACGACATCTTCTTGACTCGGAATGACGTCCATGCCTCCAGTGTAGCTCCGCTGCCGCCCTCCGGAGTCAACTTCAGCCGAGAATTTCCCCTTCTTTCCCTCACCTATTCCATGAGATGCGATTCATTATCCGCTGGGCCCGGCGGGGCCAGTGCCCGTCCCGCGGCCAGCGCTTGAGAAGGCTCGATCAGCTTCTCAAACAGGCCTCAAAAGCCGGCTATTACCGCCGCCGCCAGCTCCAGTTGCCCGCCGAAGGCCCCCTCACCGACGACCTCGTCCTTCGCACCCTCCAGTCGCTGCCACGCGTCGAATTGGACGATTTCCTCGGTAATCCCGTCGAATTCTTCAACTGGCATCACGCCCCCCGCCCTCTCCGCCCCCTCGATTGTCCCCTCGGCGCAATCGGCCGCACCGCCCTGCTCGCCGACGGCTTTGAAGAGTCCGAATCCCTCCGCACTTTCACTTGCCTCTCGCTCGAAGAGCTCGAAGACTACGAGCCCGACTCCATCGCAGGACCTGTCTGGCGCCTCAAAAACCTGGCCGAACTCGCCCTCGCCGGACGCCTCCGCCTCGACTCCCTCCGCGGAGCCCTCCTTGTTTTCACCGGCCTCAAACACGGCTGCCTCAAAACGCCGGACCGCGACCTGCTCTGGCGCGCCTTTCAAGTCCCCGTCTTCGAACAATTCCGCGGCTTCTCCCAGGAACTCCTTGCCTGGGAATGCGAAGCCCACGACGGCCTCCACATACACTCCGAAAACGCTGTCTTCGAACTCCCCCGCGACGGCGAATTGGTCCTCACCGCCCTAGCCTGCGAAGAGTACTCCCTGCTCCGTGTCGGCACCGAATTGACAGGCCGGCTCTGCTCCGTTCCTTGCGGCTGCGGCAATCCTGCCCAACGCCTCATCGACGTCAAGCCTCTCCGCGCCCCGGCGCTCGCCATGGCAATGACGGCCGGCCTCTCCGCTTCTTCCGCCAGATAGCCGAAGCTTACGCCCCGAACGGGCTGCGCTTCAACGCGTACTCCAGCGCCGCCACAGGAACCTCGTACTTCGAATACGCGCCGTTGCCCTTATACTCGATGTCCTTCACGCCCATTGGGCTCGTATAAAACGCGTCCACCGTCATCTTCCGGATCCAATCGAAAAACACCACCCCAGGCGCCAGGTCTGTGCGCGCGTGCGTCGAATACCCTGCGAAATCGCGATACACCGTTGAGCGCTCGTACACCGACTCCTCCGCCCTCCTCGCCCGTTCCCTCCGCTCCGCCTCTACCAGCAGATCCAACATCCCCGCCTGTTGCGCGGCCTCAGCGTCCACGAACTTCTTCCCATGCCTCCGCCTCATTTCTGCGTCCAGCCACGCCAGCCCGCCGAAATAGATGTTCGCCAAATCCTTGTTCTGGCTGCACAACAGATCGATGAATTCCGGAGCCCCAGCATCCACCGCGCTCCCCGACTTCTCGTCCTTCGGTACAATCAACTCCGCCAGCCGCTGCACCGTCTTGTATTGATGCGCCCCAAATGCCTTCGGCTTGTACACTCCGCCGGCCTTGGCTGCTGCCGCCGCTTCATGCACATGTTGCGCCGCAGCCGTGTCCAGCACTCCGCCTGCGGTCAGCGTCAGCGCAATATTGCGCAGAATCGTTCGGCGCGTCGTCTTAGACATTGCCTTTCCTCATTTCATCGGCCAGATAATCCATCGCGCGCCATGTCAGCGCATTGATCGTCAACGTTGGATTCTTGTCCGGATTGCTCACAAATACCGCTCCGTCGCACACAAACAAATTCTTCACTTCGTGTGCCTGGCAGAATCCATTCACCACCGAATCGCGCTTGTCTTTGCCCATCCTCGCCGTGCCCACTTCGTGAATAATTGTGCCCGGCACCGAAATCCCCTGGCTCTCCCGTTGCGCCGCACTCAACCCGCTCACCTTCCCGCCCATCCCCTCGATGATCGCCGCGAACGTCTTCTCCATGTGACGCGCCTGCTTCCACTCGTGATCGCTCCATTTGAAGTGGAACTTCAGCACCGGAATTCCCCATTGATCGACCACATTCCGATCGAGCTCGCAATACGAGTTCTGATTCGGAATCATCTCGCCGCGCCCCGCGAATCCCACTCTGCATCCATACTCCCGCCGGATCTCTTCCTTCATCTTTTTCCCATATCCGAACGTGCGCGCCGCCCCATGGAAACTCCCTACCGACGGCATCCCGTATCCTCCGCCGATCTCAATGTGATAACCGCGCGGGAAATCCAGTTGATCGTGTTTGTCCCACATCCACCACGGCATGTACAGATGCGCTCCCCCGTAGCCGTCCGTGTCGTAGTGCGGCATCCCTTCGAACGCCGGCACGTACCCCGACAACCCGAATCCCACCGTGTCCATCAGGTAGCGCCCCACAAGCCCAGATCCGTTCGCCACCCCGTTCGGAAATTCTTTCGTTTTCGAATTCAACAGAATGCGCGACGATTCGCACGCGCTCGCCGCCAGAATCACGACGCGCGCCCGGATCGTCCGCTCCTCACGAGTCTTCTTGTCGATGTACACCACCCCGGTCGCTTTGCCGTTCCCGTCCGTCAGCACCTCGCGAGCCATCGCATTGTCGTACACCTTCAGCCGCCCGCTCTTCATCGCCGGGAAAATCTGCACCTGGCTCGATGAATACGCCGAAGCCGTCTGGCATCCTCGCCCGCACTGCCCGCAATAATGGCACGGCGCCCGCCCATGCAAAGCCTTCGTGATCACCGCCCGCCGGTTCGGAATACACGGAATCCCCAGCTTCTCCGATGCTTTCTTGATCAGTACCTCGTGCACCTTCGCCGGCGGCGGCGTATGAAATTTCCCGTCCGGCGCGCTGCGAATTCCTTCCACACTGCCGCACACCCCGATGAACTCCTCCGCTTTGTCGTAATACGGAGCGATGTCTTCATACGAAATCGGCCAGTCCCATCCCAGCCCGTCTTTCGAATACGGCTTGAAATCGTAATCGGAAAACCGGAACGACATACGCCCGTAATGGTTCGTCCGTCCCCCGACAATGCGCGACCGGAACCATTGAAACTGGCTACCCTCGCCTACCGTGTACGGCTCCCCCTCCAACTGCCATCCGCCGCTCACCGTCGTGAAGAAGCCGAAATCCTTACCCTTGCCGAAATAGAACTTCCCGCCCTCTTCCGCCCCGCGGTGATCGTAATCGTGCGGCCACTTGTGTTCCTTGAACTCTTTGCGGACATCCAGCATCGGCCCCGCTTCGAGCAGTGCGACCTTGATTCCCTTTTCGGTCAGTACCTGCACGGCGGATCCGCCGCCGGCCCCCGATCCGATGACCACAACGTCGTGCACCTCAGCGGCGCGTTGGATTTGCGACATAGTCGCTATTGTACCCGCCCGCTACTGCTTCCGTGTCATCGCCCCCAGCAGGTAATCGATGTCCAGCAGCGCCACCACACGGCCACGGATGTCGAACACCGCCGTCGAGATCGCCCTCAGCCGGGGCTCGATCACTTCCACTTCTTCCTCCCCCATCAACCGGTGTTGGATCGGCAACATAATCGTTCTCGCTGTGCCCGAAATCGACAGCGCCGCCGTTCCCGCTTCACCCGCCGCTCGTGCCACCAGCAAATTACGCTTCTCCTGCGGCAGCGGTTCCCACCCCAGGATCGTCGACAGATCGATCACCGGCAGAGGGCGATTGCGCCACAACGCCAATCCCGGAACAAACCGCGGCGCCGCGGGGAAGGGAACCGCGGCGCTTTCTTCGACAATCTCCAGCACCTGCTTGCCGCTCACGGCGAAGAGAATGTCCCGGCCGCCAGGTGTTACCGCGGCCAGCAAGAATACGAATATGCTCCCTGCCCGGAGCCCCGTCTGGCCCTCTTCCGGCAGCGTGCGCTGCGGGACCGTTATCGTCTCCTCCGCCCTTCGCACCTCCCCCTGTATCCGCTCCGGATCGATCCGCAGCAGCAGCTTACCCTCATGGACGATCACTCCCTCCACCGCTCCCGCGCCTGACGGATCCGCCACCGGCGCCACCGGAAAATAGTGCGAAGGCCGCACCTCGATCGGTTGGTCCACTTCATCCACCGCGTAGGCCTGATGCGACCCCGCCGCCTTCATCACAATCACCACCTTGCCCAGCGACCCCGCCCCCCCCAGTCCCAGTTTCTCCCCCAACGGAAACACCGGAATCGACACCCCGCCGCGCCGCTGCAACACACCTACCGATCCCGTATGCGGGTCCTTCCCCAAGCGGATCCGTTCCGCTTCGATGAAGTCCTGCACGTCGGAAATGTGCACTGCAAACCGTTCGTCTCCGATACGAAACGGAATGGCCCGGAATACATCGGATGATTGCATCTCTTAGTCCTTTATCAATACTTCTGCGCCGATCATGCCGGCCAGTTGCTTCGGAGCTCCGGAGCGCCCCACCGCCCCCCGGTCCACCGCGTTCTGCGGCATGCTCCCGATGACGCACGATTCGATATCCTGCGCGAACGTCTCGCCACCCGCGTCGCGAATCGCCTTCAGCCCGCGGCTGCCGTCGTCGCCCATCCCCGTCATCACAATCCCTTTCGCCCGCCGCCCCAGTACCCGCGCCGCCGACTCCATCGCCACATCGATCGATGGGCAATAGCCCCCACTCTCCGTCCCCGTCCGCAATCCCACCGTGAGCCGCGGCGTGATTTCCAAATGGAATCCCCCCGGAGCCACGTACACCTGCGCCGCCCGCAGCGGATCGCCTTCCTTCGCTTCCCGCACCGGCAGCGCGCAGCAATTGTCCAACTGCGTCGCCAGCACCGACGTGAAGCCCGCCGGCATGTGCTGCACAATGATCACGCAATAGCGAAAGTTCGCCGGAAGCTGCGTCACCAGATCCCGTACCGCCAGCGGGCCGCCAGTGGAGGCCCCGATAATCACCAGCCCCGTGGTCCCGTCGGCCAGTGTCGCAGCCAACGCCGGCGCGCGCTCAATAGGACGCGAGGCCGTGGCCAATCCTGGCAGTTCCTGCCGCCTCCGCAGCCGTACCACACGCGTGTGCGCCGCCGAGCGCACCTTCGCGATCACCTCTCGCCGGATCTGCTCCGGACTCAGCCGCACCCCCGGAGTGAACTTCAAAACAAAATCCACCGCCCCCAGTTCCAGCGCCTGCAGTGTCTGCCGCGCCGCGCCTCCGCTTACCCCGCTCAACGCCACCACCGGCGTGGGACACTCCTGCATGATGCTCTCCAGCGCCGCCAATCCCCCAGTCCCTGGCATCTCCAGATCGAGCGTCACCACATCCGGACGCAGCGTCCTCGTCTTGTCGATGGCCTCCCTCCCGGAATGCGCGTTCCCGATCACCTCCATGTCCGGCTCCGCACTGAAATAGCCCGATACTAAACGGCAAACAAACGGCGAATCGTCCACCACTAACACCCGTATGCGCCTCATGACACCGGCGCCTCCTGGCGCCCCACCGCCGCCTTGCGCACCGCCTCCAGCAGTTCATCGTCCTGATAAGGCTTCACAAGATAATCGTTCGCCCCCAGGTCAAACGCCTTCTTCCGGTGCTTGTCCCCAGCCCGCGACGTGCACATGATAATCGGGATATCCCGGAAGGCCTCCTGCGACCGCAACACCGTCGTTAACTCGTAGCCGTCCATGCGCGGCATTTCGATATCCAACAAAATCACGTCCGGACGCTTCGTGCCGCGCTGCAACATCTCCAGCGCCTCCATCCCGTCCTTCGCCGTTGTCGCCTTCCACCCCTGCCGCGCGATCAGATTCGTCAGCAGCCTTCGCACGCTCACCGAATCGTCCACGATCATCACATCGAAGCCGCGCGAATTCGATCGCCGCCCCTGCCCGCTGGGCAACGGCTTGCGCTCGCTCTCCGCCGCCTCTGCAAACAACTCCGCCGGGTTAAGAATCAACACCACCTTCCCATCGCCCGTCAGAGTCGCGCCCGTGATACCGTGCACCCGCTTCAACACATCGCCCAGCGTCTTCACCACCACTTCCCGCGCTTCCACCAATTGGTCCGCCGTCAGCGCCACTTGCTGATCTCCCAACTGCAAAATGATCACCGGGATTTCCTGCTGCACCGGTTCGGCCGCTCCTTTTGCACCCAAGACGTCGCATAGCCGGTGCAACGGCACCACACGCTGCTGCATCCGAATCACACGCTGGCTCCCCAGCACTTCCACCTGCCGCGGATCGATGGCGAAAATCCGGTGAATCGTCGCCATCGGGATGGCGAATAACTGGCCATGCGATCGCAGGAGCACCACTCGCGTAATCGCCAGTGTCATGGGGAGCCGGATTGTGAACTTCGTCCCTGTTCCGGCCCGCGAATCCACCTTGATTTCCCCCTTCAGCCGGTTCACCGTGTTCCGCACCACGTCCATTCCTACTCCACGTCCCGATACGTCGCTTACCCCGCTTGCGGTGCTGAATCCCGGCTCGAATATCAACGGATACAGTTGCTGTGCGCTCAACTGCGACGCCTGTGCTTCCGTGCAGTAACCCAGCTTCACCGCCGTGCTGCGGATCTTCTCCAGATTCATCCCCGCACCATCGTCGCTGATCTCGATGACCACCGACGTGCCTTCGTAGTAGCCCCGCACTGTTACCGCGCCGCGTTCCGCCTTGCCCTTGCCCCGTCTCACCGCCGGTGTCTCCAGCCCATGATCGACTGCGTTGCGCAACACATGCTCGATCGGCCCGATCATCTCTTCCATCACCAGACGATCCAGTTCCACTTCAGACCCAATCAGGTACAGATCCGCCTGCTTGCCGCGCTTTTCTGCCGTCACGCGAACTGTGCGCTGCATCCGATGCGCCAGCGTCGCCAGCGGCACCATCCGCATCCGCATCAGCTTGTCCTGCAATTCGCTCAACAGTCGCCCCATGCGGTGTGTCCGCGTGTCGAAATCGCTGACCCGCTGCCGCAGGTCGCCTGTTGCCGAATTCACGTCCGACGACAACTCGCTCAAATCGCGTGAAAACAGGTGAAAGTCCGTGTACCGGTCGAACTCCAGATCGTCGAACTCCTTGCGCTGCTCGGATGTCGCGTTGATCAGCCCGCGGATCGCCAGTTGCCCCATCCCGTTGCCTAACGCGCTCACTTCATACTCAAAGTCCAGGCGGCTCGATACCCGGTGCAGCCGCGTGTTGCTTAGCCCCAGTTCATCCACCGACCTCGCATACCCGTTTCGCCACTGCTCCATCGAAGAGCGGTTCACTAGCAGTTCTCCCACCAGCCGCACCAACTCATCCAGCTTCTCAATCGGCACGCGAACGAAATGCGTCGCCTTGTTTCCCCCGCCCGAACTCTCCGTTTCCTGCGTCTGCACCGGTTTCGCTACCAAAGGCGCACCGGATTGCTGCTCGGCCATCGGGACACTCGCCGGAGTCTCCACCCGATCGGCTTCCTTCCTCGTGACCTCTTCGATCTGCGGCGTTCGCACCGCGATCTCTGCCTGCAGCGCCTTCCCGCGCCCTGCCATCGCCGAACTTTCGGCCCGCTCCGCAGACATCTCCAACATCAGATCGCAGGTCTTGGCCACCAACTCCGCGATCTCCGCCGACCACTCCGTCGCATCCTTGTGGCAGCACTCCAGCAGATCCTCGGCGCTATGGGCCAATTCGGCCATCGCCCGCCGCCCGATCATGTTGCTGGCGCCTTTCAGCGTATGCACCGACCGCCGTATCCCTAGGATCAGGTCCTTGTTTCCGGGCGCACCCTCCAGTTGTTTTAGATCGGCCGCAATCTGTTGCACCTGCTCCTCGGCTTCCGCCCGGAACGCCTCCCACAAATCTAGCGGCAGATCTTCGGCAGGTTCTTCCTTTGCCTTCGCCCGCGGCTTTGCGTCCGCCGCTTTCCTCAATACCTCCGCAAATCGCGAATCCACCTCCGCCAGGGCCCGCTTCGGTACACTCAGATCCTCCGGATTGGCGGCAGTCTCCGTCAGTGCATCGAAACAGGTGAACAGCAGATTCGATGCCTGCGCGTCAAACGGGATCGCCCCCTCACGAATCGCGTCGAACACATCCTCCATCCGGTGCGCCAGTTTGCTGCAATCCGGAAACCCCATCGATGCGGCCGATCCCTTCATCGTATGTACTGCCCGCCTCGCCTCCAGCAGCGCCTGCCGGTCCCCCGGCGACCGCTCGAACTGCAGCAGCGATTCCGATGTATTCCGCAGCAGTTCGTCCATCTCTTGCCAGAACACTTGCAGTACTTCCGCCGGAATCGCTTCCTCCTCCTCTTCCACGGCGGCGTTCATCGCCGCTTCCACCTGCGTCCCGAGAATCGAGTCCACTTCGCTGTCAATGCCCGCCGCTGGCGCCCCATGCAGTTGCCGGTGCGCACGTATGCAACTCGTCAGCGCATGACGGCAGTCGAAATGTCCCGCCCCGATCCGGTCCAGCATTCCCGAAAGCGCGTCCGCGGAACTTACCGCGAAATCCGCCGACGCCGTGCTCCAGCCCAAATCCCCCGCACGGATCTCGTCTATTGTGCTTTCCAGCAGAAACGCTGCGTGGCTCAAGGCCGCGAAACCGGCCATCGACGCTGCACCCTTCACGCTATGGGCGGCGCTTCGTACCCCGGCCAGCCGCTCCGGCGCCAGTCCCGCCGCCGTTGCTGCCTGCAAATGCACGGCAATGCGCCCCACATGAGCGCGCATCTCGGCGACAAAGCCCGCCAACAGATCCTGTTCCATGTTGTCGTTCATCAGACCTTCTCCGTTCTCTGGAAGCACAAACACTCACGCAACCGTGGGTCGCGGCATCCCTCTATGCGCAACCCCAATACTTCGCCCGGGGCCAGAAACAAATAGCCCCCGGGAGCCAGCCGCCCCGCCAGATCGTGCACCGTGCGGAGGCGCTGTTCCTCGTGAAAGTAAATCAGGACGTTCTGGCAGAAAATGACATCGAACAACTCCACTCCGTAGGTCGCCGCGTTGCACAGGTTGAACTCTTCAAACTCCGTTACCTGCCGCAGTGCCCGCCCCGCCTCGAATCCGCCTTGTGCCGCCGGGAAATACTTGCGCCGTTGCCATTCCGCCACTCCATCCAGCGCCCGCGCCGTGTACAATCCTCGCCTCGCCGCGTCCAGCGCAAACGGGCTGATATCTCCGCCCTTCACGGCTATCCGCAACAGTCCCATCGAGGGATGCTCCAGCGCCGCCATCGCCAGCGAATACACTTCCTGCCCCGTGGAACAACCCGCGCTCCACATTCGCACCGTATCGTCCCGGCGCTGCGCTTTGCGCATTGCCACCTCAGGCAACGCCACCTGCCACAACGCGTCGAACGACGGCATGTGCCGGAAAAAACTCGATTCGTGATTCAACACCGATTCGAGCAGCAACGCCCACTCCCCGGGCGACGACCCGGCGAAGCGGTGATATGCCCGGAACGATTCGAGCCCCAGCTTCTGCATCCTTCGCCATAACCCCGCCGAGAGTTGATGCGCGCGGCCTTCGGAATAGTGCAGTCCCCACCGTTCGCTTACGGCGGTCTGCCACAGCTCCAACTCATGGGAACTCATTTGTGGGCGGGTCACTGGTCGCTTTCTCCTTGGAAACTGGAGGGAGAGACGGCGCGGACCGCCGCCCCTCCCTGTTGCTCGCTAGGCCGTGGTGGGCAGCCGGAAACGGTCCATGCTGTTGCGCAGATCGTTCGCCAACTCCGCCAGCTTGCGGATTGAAACCGCGGCCTGCTTGGCGCCTGCCGCCGTCTGTTGTGTAATGCCCGAGATATCGGTCATCGTCTTCGACACCGAGTCCGAACCGCGCGTTTGCTGCTTTGCCGCCATCGAGATCGACTGGATCAGTTCCGCCAACTGCGTCGAAACATGCTCGATCTCCTGCAGCCGCTGACCGGCTTCGTTCGCCAGCGTCGATCCGCTCACCACTTCCTTCGTCGTCTCTTCCATCGCCGCGATGGCATGCGTCGTCTCTGTCTGGATCGCCTTAATCAACCCGGCGATCTTCTTCGTCGCTTCCGCTGAGCGTTCCGCTAGCGCTTCCACTTCCTCCGCAACCACCGCGAACGCTTTGCCCGCTTCACC
>JAEUQG010000186.1 GCA_016789755.1 Bryobacterales bacterium | reverse complement strand
ACGAGTAGTCAAAGCTGCATCATTGTCCCCACGCCATTGCCGCAAATGAAACTGGAGCCGATGACCAGGATTGAACTGGTGACCTCGTCCTTACCAAGGACGCGCTCTACCAACTGAGCTACATCGGCTCGACCGCTATTTAGTATAGCTGGTGGACAGGGGAGGATTCGAACCTCCGTAGGTCCAAGGACCGGCAGATTTACAGTCTGCTGCCATTAACCACTCGGCCACCTGTCCACAGTACTCCCACGCACAGCAACCGTGGGGGTAACTCACAGTATAGCAGCAGCGTCCCCAATCGCCAAATTCAAACCCGCCTTTTCATCGCATCCACGGCATCCACCACCGTCAGCGCGCACCCCTTCGCCAACGCCGCAATCTGCGCTACATCGCCATATCGCAGCACGCCCGGAATCAACGATGACGCCCCGTGCGTGTGCCGGTCCGATTCCGTCAGCGCGCGGTAGCTCGCCAGCATGCGCTCAGCCCGCAGCGCCGTAATCCGAGGCTCGAACACCGCCGCCAGCAGCGTCCACAGCGCCCCCGCGCCGCGTCCCACCGCTTCCAGCCGATTCCCATCCCCGCGCGTCATCGCGTACTCCACCGCCCGCATCACGTCGAACGCGCGCATTCCCAACAACGACCGGTCCGCATACCACGCCAGGTAGGTCAACGCCGTATCCACATCGAACAGATGGCCGAACTCCGCCCCCCGGTCCGACGCCGGCGGATGGGCCGGACGCGTCTCTCCCACCCCGCGCACATCGATCGCCACCACCACCTGCCCGCCCAAAGCCAGTTTCTCCAAACGTCCGAATTCCAGCCCTTCGGCCTGCTTGCCCCGCTCATCCACCCACAGCAGCACAGCCTTCTCCCCATCCACCCGCTCCGGCACAAACACCCACACCGGAACATAGATCCCCGGCTCGGATAAGAACTCCAGCTTCTCGATCTTGTACCCCTTGCGCTGGGTCGTCACCAGCGCTCGCACGCCCAGGCCGCCGCGGTAATCCGGCAGCCGCAGCAACCGCCGCAGCGTCTCCCGGTCGAGCCCTGCCGGCTTCATCCCCGCCGCCTTCTCTTTCACCACCGAAAAGATCGTCTTCCCATTCCCCGAATAGCGCACGCTTCCCTTCGGAGTGCAGTACAACTGCTCGGGCGCCTCCACTTGAAACTCCGGCTCCCGCTCCGGCCCCGGTTTCCCCAGAAACCACCGCGAAAACCACCGCGTCGTGGCAATCCGCAGCTTCGGAGTCCACGCATGCGGATCCGTCGCCTCATCCGCCGCGAACCGCTCCGCCGCCCCCAGCAAAGCGTACCGCCCGCGGATCCGCTCCACCGCTTCATTGAAGCGCGGCGAGAAATCTTCAATCAAAACCAGCAGCGGCCGCGGAGCGATCGCCGCCTGCATGTCCACATGATCCACCCCCAGCTTCGCCCCTGGAAACAGGTTCTGCTCCACATCCGACGGCCCAATCCGCGCATTCGGCCCGTATTCCACCGGCCACCGGTTCGCCGTCCCGCCTTCATTGATCACCGCCGCCTTCACCCGCTCATCCAGCGCCGCGATGAACCGCGTCAGCGTCCCCCCTCCCGAATGCCCCGCGCACCCAATCCGGTTCCCATCCACCTCCGGCCGCGTCAGCAGATAATCCACTGCACGCATCCCGTCCCACACCCGGTAATGCGTCAAATCCTCGCCAATCAGAAACAGCAGGTGCCCCGCCATCGAATGCTCGGTCGTCGCCCCGCCTACCTCCGTCACCCCCGTCGCCGGATTCCAATACTGCCGCCGCTCCCCCTGCCCCACCGGATCGTAGGCCAGCACCACAAATCCGCCCAGCGCCATGTTGATGTACGCCGATTGATACTCCGGATTCATCCGCGCATCGGCATAATGCCCGCACGGCGAAATAATCCCCGGATACGGCCCGTTCCCCGCCGCCGGCACATACAAATTCCCCGTCACCCAGAAATCCGGCCGCGACTGGAACATCACGTTCTCCACGCGATAGCCCTTCCGCTCGAACCGCTTCACCGTCACCGCGCCCAACTCCGTCCGCTCCGGCAGCCCATGAATCATCGTCTTCATCGCCGCCCGCACGTGCCGGTTACGAGCATCCATCTGGGCCGCCGTCGTAATCTTCGCCCGCTCCGCATCCCAATGCGCCGTCCAGCGATTCACCTCGCCCGTCAGATGCCGCACCAGCATGTCGTCATACTGCGCCGCATAACTCGCCGCCCCGCGCGCCAGCATCGGAGCCAGCAGCGTCAATGGAATCTCGCGCCTTCTCATTGCCGCTCATTGTACACGCATTTTCCCTCACATCATCTTCGTCTCCGAGAGGAATCCCCTCATCCCCGTTGCCACCCCGTGGAATACCCCATAGTATGGATCTGTTCTCCCCGCCCCGATCACTTCCTTCGTGAATGCCCTGCGCCGCATATCGCCGAAAGAAGCCTCGAACCACCGCCCGTAGTCCCGTATCGCCGCCAGCGCCTCGGGTCCCGATAATCCGGCCAGGGGCACAATCTGCTCGAAAAAGCGAGCTTTCACCACACCCTCCAAGGAGCTGTCCAACATCAGGACAGGCCATTTCTTGCAGCGCATCGGCGGCGGCGTAAAGCCCGGAGGAAGGCCTCGGAACGTCGGATACAGATCCACTGCCACCCCGCTCAGCCCCTCCGTGAATTGCCGCAACGCTTGCAGCAGGACTTCTCCCCAACGATCCGCCAACCGGTCCGGCGCGCCAGCATAGCGCAGCGGCAGGCTGAAGGTGTCCGCCCGGTGCAGGTTGCTTCGCACCGCCCCGAGCCCCACGATCACCCTATCGTCTTCGACCACGCACGGGTCCAGAGAAACAAGGCGGAAAAAATGCTCCACGAAAATCCGTGTCTCGATCTTCGCTTGCGCCACCAGTTCCGCCCAGTTCGGCACAATGTAGATCGTCCCCGCCCTCGTCCCGCCGCCTTGCCTCGACGACGTGGAGAACCTCCAGTTATACCGGTCCGCCGTCGGAAGGTCGCACTTCACATAGTGGTGCAGGTACCAATTCACATACTCCGGGTCGTTCGTCTTGAAGTTCGAATACACCAGATACTCCGGCGTGCGCCGGTATCGCTTCCCTAACGAGACCCAGTTCTCCCCATCCGCCACCAGATGTTCCGCGCTGCCATCCGGGCGGTATTCCGCCGCCACCCGGATTCCCTCCGGTGGCGGTACTTCGTTTCCATCCTTCAGCTTCATTTCGCTCATACACCGTATAGTGCATTCGCGCGCCAAAATCACTCATTGGGAGGGGGCAGCGCTTGCGGTTCTTCCGTAACCCCTTCCACAACCTCCGCGGGAGCCACCACCGGCGCCGGTTTCCGCTCCGGCACCACCATCGGAGGCGGCACTTCCCCGCCATTCAGCACCTTCACCACATCGGGCACAATCAGCTTGAACACCGACACCGGCAGCGCGCTCGAGAACTTGTACGTCGATGCCTCTTCCCCAGGCACATACGCCACCACCGTCCCGAAATACTTGTCCCCCACCGTGAACACGAACGTCGCCGTCCGGTTGCGAGCCTTCCCCACCGTCTCGAACGTCTTGATCCGGTTATCTCCCGTGCCCGTCTTTCCCGCCACCGGCAGCACTTCCCCATCGGCCGTCTTCACCGATTGGAACGCCCGCCGCGCCGTGCCGAACTGCACCACGCCCAGCATCTCCCGATGCAACTGCTGCGCCACCTCACTTGCAAACACGCGCACCGGCTCGGCATCCTGATGCACCACCCGCGTCTCGAACGGAGTCCCTTCGGCAAACCGCAACCGCTCCACGCGCCGCACCGGCTGCCGCACGCCATCGTTCAAAATCACCCCCGCCAGTTCGGCCAGCGCCGCCGGCGTATCGCCCGAACTCCCGATCGATGTCGCCAGCGAAGGCACCAGCCGCTGGAACGGGAATCCCTGCCGCTTCCACGAGGCATGGATCAACTGGAACGCATCGGCTTCAAGCACCGACCGGATGCGCAGATCCTTCCCCAGCTTCGACCGGCTCTTGAACAGCCACCGGTACACTTCCTGCCGCACCTGCCGGCTCGAATCCCGCACCACGTCCCACTTTGCTTCCGGATTCTGCACCAGGTACGCCACCAGCCACAACTCCAGCGGATGCACGCCCGCCACATACCCGCGATCGTTCCAATCCATCTTCCCCGGCGCGAACATTTCGTACAGCGCCGTCAGCCGTTTCTCGGTCACCGGCTCCTTCACGTGCGCCATCATCGCCAGCTCGAAATCCCCCATCGTCGACGCCGGCCGCACACTCCGGTACAGCACCGCAAACCGGTGCGCCGACAGCGTCCGCTCGCTGAACAGCGTATCGATCGCTTCGTCCCCGGTCAGCCCCGCGTAGCGGTCGTAGAAATTGCGCAGAAACGCCGTGCCCTCGCGATCGGCAAACCGCGCCAGGTACTTCTCCCGCAGCGGATGATTGTCATCGCTCAGCAGACCCGGGGAATACCCCGGAGTCCGCCGCACATTGTATTCCACCAGATCGCGCATGATGCGGATAAATACCAGGTTCACCGACCGGTGAAACGCATCGCGCACGGTCAGAATCGACCCGTTGTCCTTCCCGTCGAAGTTCGCAAACGAATGCAGCCCGCCGCCCGTATAAAACGCCTCCGCCGGACTCGCCGAATACGTGCGGTTCATCGCCGCCTCCAGCATCGCCGGCAGACTCTGGTCCCCGCCGTTCAACAAATACTCCGCCGCCCAGCGCGTCAGCCGGTCCGGATCTTCGTACGGAACATTCTTCAGATTCTTCCCGTTCACCAACTGTTCCCGGATCTCCGCCACCGTCTCCAGATACGTCGCCAGCGTCCGCAGCTTCGCCGTCGAGCCCAACTCCAGCTTGCTGCCCTCGTTCAGATTCAACGCCTGATTGGCATTGTCGGTCTGCAAGACCAGCTTGTTGTAGTTCTCTCCGCGCTCGAACATCGTCAGCGTGTACAGCACCTGCTCGCCTTGCCCCTCGCCCAACAGACGGTGCCCAACCAGCCCGGCGGCCCACAGAAACCCCGTATCGTTCAACCGCGCCATCGTCTGCGCCGCCACTCGCCCGGCGCCCTTGTGCAGCGTCGTCTCCACCGTCAGATCCATGCGGTCCAGCTCGTACAGACTACCCACGCCCAGAACGTTCAGCAGGTTGTAGCGCACCGCGTCCACGTTCTTGCGTTCCAGATCGAACGGCCGCGCCTCCAGTTCCGTCGCCGGCTTCAGATGTACCTCCGCCGCCAGCGCCTTGTCCCGCAGCCGGTGGCTGATGAATCCGTCCGCCGCCAGTAGCCGCAGATATGCGTCCGTTCTCTCCCGCAAATGCTCCGGATGATTGCGCAGAAAATAGCTCGGCCGGTTGATCGCCAGCAGCAGGCTCAGCACCTGCCGGTAGGCCGCCGCCCGCCGCATCTCCGTCTCCGCGTCCAAGCCCGCATCCCCCAGCAACAGCAGCTTGCTCACTTCCCCGGCATCGGCGTCATACCACCGCTGCAAGCCGTCCGCCAGCCCGATCACCTCTCCCGCCGACGACGTCGCCGCCAGCGGAATCGAGTTCAGATAGTCGCGCACAATCCGCCGCCGCGGCTCCAGCGTCTTCGTGCCTTCCATATAGGCGCGCAACGACGCCGAACTGATCTGCCGCACTTTTTCGAGCGCCCCGTCCGTGCGCCCTTCCGGCGAATGCCGCACTTTTTCCAATTGCGTCGCCAGCGTGCTCCCGCCGCTGATCTGATGCCCGGAGTGGACTTTCTTCACTCCGAAATCCACCACCGCCTTCGCCAGACGGTCCCACTCCACCGCCGGATTCCGGCTCGCCGCCCACCCGTCCAATATTTCCCGATTCTCGATGTACAGCAGCGATCGCACAATCAGCGGAGGAATGTCTTTGAACTCCCCATAGGCACGTTCCGGAAAAATCGATTCGTGCAACGCCGACCCATCCCGGTCGAGCACGCGCAGCCCCGCCTGGGTCTTCTCTTTATAGATCGGGAACATCCCGAAGCTGGCAATCTGGTTCAGCCGCTCCGACCACCGGGCCTGCGCCTCCACACGGAATCCGTTCCGCCGCATCCGCGTCAACACATCGTTCAAACGCAGATACCCTAACCGCTCATCGTAGGGACCATTCCCTGTGCGGTAAACCTGACCCGTATCTCCCGGCTGTACTTTGTAATCCGCCCCACGAAGAATGTAGGTAATCGCCCGCGATTGCAGCCACGACGTCCGCATCTCGGCAATCAACGCGGCAATCCCCAACGCCGCAAACGCACTCAGCAGAACGGTCTTCTTCCAGTTCCGCCGACGCACCCGAACGCCCGTTTCCCCCACCGCGCCCGCGGTGAAGTCGTAAGGATCCTCCAACGTCGCCGTGCGTGTCAGCACGACGGGGATCGCGTTCCTTAACTTCCCGAACATCTTTCCTCTTCCCGGAAGCTTCTCTGTCTTCCTGGGGCCTCCGTTATTCTCAACCGGAACCCAATTCCCTGCCAGATCCACCGCAGGGCCGCATCTTCCGACTTCCGACTCCTGTCTTCTGACTCCTAGCTGTCTTCTGACTCCCGACTCCTGTCTCCCATATCCCAAAGGGATATCAAGGGCGGAGCCCTTGTCTAATTAGATGACGGCGGACGCGGAATCGTTTCAAATGGGGAGAATCGGCGCGGCGGGTATCGACTGCGTTTACATCCTGCGAATCTTCGTCTCTTTGAATTCGGCCCACGTTCCATTGGCATGAGCCTGAAGTTCGATATACCCGTCGTCTACGTGTTCCAATTGGTCGTACTCTAGCACATTCTCGCCGTTGATGCGCACGATGACGCTGCTGCCGGATACCACCAATTGCAGCATCCACCATTGTTCATCGGCAATTCTGGGATAAACTGCACGCTTGTGGTGATACAAAGAGCCCGTTGGAAAGTGCGCCCCTTCCACGTTGTGCAACTGTATCTCGTAATGCTTCGTCGCGCGCGTTCCCCCGCCCGTGCTCCGGAACACCACCCCGCCGTTATGCCACCGGCTCGTCCGGACATAGCTCTGCAACTCGAAGTCTTTGTACTTGGCCTTCGTGGCGATGTGCCCCAGCCCTTCCAGCCGCAGCACCTTCCCCACCGGAGCAAACACCGGCTTGCCTTCCGACACGAACCAGTCTTCCAGGCTCGCCGCCGAATCGTACAACGGAATCCATTGCTGCTTGGCCGGTAATTCCTTGATCCGCAGGTTGCGGAACCGGATCGGGTACGACAGCGATTCGAACCCCAAATACCCCTGCCGCAGCCGGTGCTTCAATTCCGGAACGGATTCCACGTTCAGATTCTGCACCCGCTCCCCGTTCATCCACACTTGCAGCGACGGCCAGTCGAACACGATACGGAACGTATTCCACTCGCCCTTGTTGTTCACCTTCACGGCCGACGGCGCCACCAGCGGGAAAATCGATCCGCAGGAATACGGCGTCGGCTTGGCTTCCTGTTGATGAAACAGCTTGACCTCAAACCCGGTCCACCCCGGACGCCCATGCTCGGCCGCATGCAGATAGATCCCCGAATCCATCCAGCCCTTCAGATAAAACTCGCCCCGGAAGTCGAAGTTTTCATACCGCTTGGCCGACCGCAGCCAGGCGGGAAAGTTCGACCCCGGATGCACCGTGATCGCCCCTTCGGAAACATGAAACGCCGTCTCCGGCCCGTCTTGCACACTCCACCCGTCCAGCGACTTCCCATCGAACAGCGGCGTGAACCCGCTTTCGTCCTGCATCGCCAGCGCCGCCGCCGGCAACGCCCCGAGGAACGTCCGCCGCGTCGTCATCGCGCCGCCGCAAAGCTCTGTTCAATGCGCCCGGCCAGCGCTTCCAACTGTGTCCGAGTCGGTGTGACAATGGTTTTCTCCGCGTCTTCCCACGTCTCCACCAGGTAGCTCAGATGATGTCCCGCCAGACGGATGCACCAGGCATCGCTCAACTGCCGTCCCGTCTTCCTGCTCACCGCCAGCAGATCGGGATGCATCAGCGCGATGACTTTTTCCATCTTCGTCCCATCGCTTGCCGCCAGTTCCCACTTCACATCCACCGAATCGGAATGCCGGATCGAAATGGCATTCTGCAGCCAGCGCAGTTCCGCCGTCCACTTCCGCCCGAAGGGATCGGTCATTTCAAGTTTGCGGGGGTTGTCCATTGCTTTCTTTGCCATTGTACCGCGATGGGTTTTGTCCCCGTTCAGCGCAACCACCTGTGCTGTCCCCAATACACAAACACCCCGTTGTGTTACAACCGATCCAAGGCATAAGAAACGCCGATGAGAACAGCGAAGATGTTCGCACCGAGCCTCTTTGACGACGAACCCCGCATGCGGGTGGTGTACAGCCGCGAGGATTTCTCCAACATACCTCTCCCGGACCACGTCGCCCAGTACCCCGAACTGCGCTACATGGGGTCGAAGCACCGTTTGCTGCCATGGATTCACGGCGTCCTGTCCAAGTTGCCATTCGAGACAGCAGCCGATCCGTTCGTCGGAAGCGGATGCGTCGCATACCTGCTCAAGGCCATGGGCAAACGCGTCGTGGCATCGGACTTTCTGAACTTCCCCGCCGTGCTTGCCAAAGCAACGGTCGCCAACAGCAAGTACCGGCTCGACGGCCCGGCACTGAAGACCCTCCTCGCGCCCCGGCCGAACGGTCCACATTTCATTCAGCAAACCTTCGACGGAATCTTCTACACAACCGAGGACCTCCCGCGTCTCCGCAAACCTGGAGCAACTCGCTCACCCTTACCAGCAAGCGCTCGCGCGCGCGGCACTCATCCGCTCTTGCCTCAAGAAGCAGCCTCGCGGGGTCTTCACCGTCTCGGGCAATCTCTCCCGCTACGACGACGGCCGGCGCGATCTGCGGCTCTCCATCGAGGAACACTTCCTCGAGCAGATGGAAGCCTTTAACAAGGTTGTTTTCGACAACGGACGCCGTCATACCGTCAAGCGCGCCGATGTCTTCAAGCTCAAGCCCAAGGGGATCGACTTGGTCTACCTCGACCCGCCATACGTCCCGCGTTCGGACGACAACTGCTACATGAAGCGATACCACTTCCTCGAAGGACTCTCCTGCTACTGGCAAGGCGTCCGGATCATGGAGCAAACGCGCGTCAAAAAGATCGAGAAACCCTACACTCCCTTCAGCTACCGCAAGACCGCCATCAAGGCCTTCGACCGGCTCTTCGATATCTTCCGTGACAGCATCGTCGTGTTGTCCTACAGCTCTAACGGCTTCCCCGATCGTGATGAGCTCGAAGCGCTCCTGCGCCGGTACAAAACGAACGTAACGGCATACGAGAGGCCGCATCGCTACCATTTCGGCACCCACGACAGGGTGGAGCGGGCCGAAGTGCACGAGTATCTCATCGTGGGGCGCTAAGAGCACGCGAATGCAGATTCTCGAACAACAGATCGAAGATATCACCCGCTCGCTCACCACACTCGAAGCCCCCTGGCAAGACGAACATGCCGCCAAGGTCATCGCCCTCATCCAAGGCATACCGGTCAAGGCCGCCTACGCGAACGATGACGTGGCGGCGCTCTTCGATCAGAACTTCGATGCGGCGTTTACTGCAAGCCTACCTTTTCCTCGGCATCTCGAAGGATGAGTTTCAAGACCGCCTTGGACAAGCACTGCCGGGGGCCAACGGGGTTCATCGCTTCAAAAAGGACCGGTCTTCTTTCGTCGATGCCCTTGCCCAACTCGACTTGCCGGCCGCCATGACGGCGGCAGTCAACTTCCAACCCACATGGAGCGACATCCTCACCGAGCGCCTTCGCAGCGGCCGCGGCAAGGCAATCAAAGGACAGAAACGCGGGCGAGGACTCGAGGACTTCACCGAAGCACTCGTAAGAGAGGTGTTCGGAGATCACTACGAGGCGCGATGTCAATTCACCGGCATCGCTGGAACAGAGCCTGCAAAGTGCGATTTCGCAATCGCCACAAGCCCGCCATTCTAATCGAGGCAAAAGGGTATGGCGCCACCGGCTCAAAGATGACGGACGTCCTTGGCGACGTCAAGACCATCATCGCCACCAAGCGGCCGGACGTCGCCTTCATCCTCATCACCGATGGCATTACGTGGATGCGGCGGCTTAACGACCTCCGTAATCTCATCCGGCTCCAGAACGACGGAAAGATCCTCCGCATCTATACGACGAAGATGGCCGCGCAATTCCAGAACGACCTGCGGCAACTCAAGAAGGAATACGGGTTATAGCTATAGCGGCAACCGTGACTGTAAGGCGCCATGCTATCCTATCCCCCATGCGCAAACTGATCTTGCTTTCATACCTCACCGCCACCGGGATGCTGGCCGCCCCCATCCACCCCCTCAACGAAATGTCACCCATCGCGGACGGGTTCAACTCTGGCGGCGTTCCGAATTACGTCAGAGGGTGGCGATTCCGGGCAAACAACAACGTCACGGTCACCGAATTGGGCGCCTTTACACCCCATGGCCAGGGCAGCGCTTTCACCATCAATCTCTGGAATGCCGCCACCACCGCCTTGTTAGGCCAAGTCACCATCGTCTCCGCCGGCGACAACAATTGGGAATGGGAGAATCTGACGACCCCTGTGAATCTCCTCTCCGGATCGCAATACATCGTTAGCATCTATTCGTCGGCGAGTCCTTACTACTTCCGCGATGTGAGCGCAGTCCCGGCGTGGATGCCGGCCGGCACCATCCAGTACCTGGATATGCGCTACGCCAACGCCGCTAATGTGAACACCTTCCCAACGCAAGTGCTCAGCAATTTCCAATATGGAGTGCCGGACATCGGCTACCAGTTGACTTCCTCCCTCGTTCCGGAACCCTCCACCGGCGCTTTGGTTGTCTTGTCCGGGGCTCTCATCGCCCTGGTCCGCCGCCGCGCCAACGGACGATAAGGTAGTTCTCCTTCCCATCGCGGCGAGACCTATCACAGCTCGCCGCGTTATTATATCTTCCTTGTTTTCAACATAACCAGCCCCCCTTCGAGGAGTCCCTTCACCCCTCCCCTCCTACCCTGGAAGCGAAGGAGTGACTCCCCATGGAGACCAATCAGACTCGTTCCGAAGCCCAGCAGGAAGCGTCCCGCATCAACGGCGCCGCCAGCCGCGGCCCCATCACCGAAGAAGGCAAACAGCGTTCTTCTCAAAATGCCCGCAAACATGATTTCTTCACCGATCCCGCCCTGCTCAAAGGCGAAGACCGCGAAGAGTTCCAACAGGTGCTATCCCTGTTCACCGAAGAACATCAGCCCTCTACCCCCACCGAGCGTGCCTACGTCTACGAAATGGCCGATGGCTGGTTCCGCCTCCATCGCGTCCGCCGCCATGCCGCCGATATCCAGTCCCGCGCCGCCGAAGACATGTCCGAAGCGTTCGAAAAGCTCGCCGAAGAAGGCAAATCCCTGCAACTCTGTCTGCGCTACGAAAAGCACTTCAAACACCAATTCGACAGCGCCCTCAAAATGCTGATCGCCCTGCGCAAGAACCGGCCGCCTCAACCCGAGCCCGAACTGCCCGAAGAAGAAGACCTCGCCCGCAACATCGACTCCCGTGTCAAGGTCATTGAGCGTTTGATGTTCGGCTTCGACTCCAGCCCCTTCACCCCGCACGAACCCGAAGAAGAAGACAACGAACAAAACGAACCCGAAGAAGAGGAGTGAACCTCCCCTTCGCACATCTCCCACAGCCGCGGTTGCTCTTTGAAATCCGAACCCGATCGTGAGGACACGAAACGTGTCTCTTCCCGCGTCCGCCTACCGTTGGACCGTAACCACCACCGGATCCGAAGTCTGCGCCGTCGCCAGCGACCGCACCTGCACCACGTTCAATCCCGGCCGCACGATTTCCTCCGGAATCTGCGCCGAAATCTGGTTCGTCGACGTCTGCAGCAACGGCAGCGCCACGTCGTTGAACACCACGCACGAGCCGCCTAACACCGTCGGCGGAGGCAGCGTGTCCGCCACCCCGGCCTGCGCCAGATTCTGCCCCGTCACCGTGATGAACGACCCCGGCTTGAAGTTCGTCGTGCCGTTCTCGGAATTGACAATGCCGCGCGCCCCAGCCGTGATCGCCGGCTTGGTATTCGCTCCCGCGGGAGTCGTCGAAACCACCGACAGCCCCGTCAGCGTCAGCGCGTATGCCGTCCCTCGCGAATCCACCACCATCTGCCGCGTCGGCACGTTCGCCCGCTGCGTCCCGAACACCGATGTGATCGGATTCTCCGGCACAATGCCGATCAGCGTCTCCGACTTCGTCGTCAGGTTGATCCGCTCCAGCGTCGTCCGCACTTCATCGCGAGTCACCGCCGTAATGTTGTTCCGCACCGGCGTCGTCAGCCGCACAAACGTGTCCCGTCCGATGTTCGCCGTGGCCGCGATATTGCGCTCCCCGCCGCTCACCACCGTCTGCGTCGGCGGCTGCCCCGGCTGCGCCGGCGGTCCGAACTGGATCGTCCCCGGACGCTCCGCTCCGCCCACCACCGTCAGCGACGAGTTCAACACCAGCCCGTTGGCAAAGAAGTACGACGAGTCCTCCGAAGCCGAGATCACTCCGTAGTAGCTCTGAATCGGATTCGTG
Source organism: Bryobacterales bacterium (assembly GCA_016789755.1). Lineage (GTDB taxonomy): Bacteria > Acidobacteriota > Terriglobia > Bryobacterales > Bryobacteraceae > CADEFT01. The sequence continues at coordinate 3,786 of JAEUQG010000186.1, read as the reverse complement.
AACAGCGTCCGGCTCGATGTGTAGTTGTCGATCAGCGAGTTGTACAGATAGGCCGTTCCGTTCCCCGCCAGCGTGAAGATCGAATCGAACCCCGGGCTCGACAGCATCGATTGCGGCCCCGGAATCGTCGCCGGCGTGATCGTGTTCGCCGGACGCAACGTCGCCTGGTTGCCGATCAGCTTCCACTGCGTCCCGTTCGACATGATGAACTGCAGCCCGCTCAGCCCGTACGCCAGCGCCGCCGGCGCGATGATGTTCGCATTCCCGGCCCGCGGCAGCGGCGGAAACTCCACTTCCCCAACAACCCGCAACAGATCCAGATCCACCACCGAGATCGACTCCCCGCCTCCGTTGCCGATATACAGCGTCCGCCCATCGGTGGCCAGCGCCATCTGTCCCGGCAGTTGCCCCACCGGCAGCGGGTTCAGGAAGCGCTGCCGCCGGATATCGAAGATCTCCAACCGGTTGTAACCGCCGTTGGTGATGTACACCCGCCCCCGCGCTTCGTCCAGCACAATGTCCCGCAGGCCCGTCTGCAGCCGGTTCCCATTGGGCGTGATCGGGATCGGGAAGATCTGCCCGCGCATGTCCGCCTGCCGGAAGTTCATGTAGATCTTGATCGTGTTCGGCAGGTTGATGGCTTCAAGCGTCGCCAGGTTCACGTTGATCGGATTGCCCGTGTTCTGCGCCGCGCCCGTGTACAGGTTGGTGCCCGCCTGCCGCGTCACACCCGACCGCCCAGGCTCCATCACGAACGTGATGGTCGATGGCGCCACCCCGCTCGAGATCTGCGCCACCAGCGCCGCCCCCAGGTTCGGCACGCTGTACGTCAGCTTGCCGTTGCCGATGTTGTTGATCCGCACCGCCGCCCGCGCAATGCCCCGGTTGCACTCATCCACCGCCAGAAACACCGTGTCCGTCTCCGGCATGATGATCGGGTAATCGTACAGCGTGTCCATCGGCAGATAGATCATCCCCGACTCCGACAGCCCGAACGCATTGGCCCCGTCCGCGGTCACCAGCATCTTCGCGATGATGCTCTCCGGCAGCTTGATCCCCAGGTTGATCGACAGGTTGCGCGGGTCCGAGATCAGCAGCGTCGAAGCCTGCGGCCTTGTCGCCGGCTGTGTAAAAGGAGCCGAATTGAACGCCGAATAGAGCGTCTTGCCGTCCGCCGTGAACGCGCTCCCGCCCACATTCTGTAGGGTGTTGAAGCTGCCCGCGAACAGAAACGGCATGTTCGCCGTGTTCATCTGGCCCACCGCTTGCAGCGTCTGCGTGTCGTACAGCGTGAAGCCCGCCATGAACCGGCTCCCGTCCGGCGACATCGACAGAATGGTCGATTGCCCCGTCACCGTCCGGCTCTTCAGCACCGTGCCCGAGAACGCCTCGTACAGGTAAACCACCGTCTGCGTGTTGTTGTTGATCGTGCTCAGCCCCACGATGAACCGCCCGTCCGGGGTCCGCATCAGCTTCCCGCGGAACGTCGTCACCGGCCGCGCGAACACGCCCGGCTGCCCCGTCGGCGTCGGCGGAGGCGGCGGAAACTGCACCGGCTGCACCTGATTCTGCGAGGTCTGCGTCGGGTCGAAGATCAGCAGCGTGTTGTTCAGGTTGTTCACACCCGTGCCCTGTGTGCTGATCAGCACCCTGCCGTCGGCGCCGGCTTCCACTCCCTCCGGACGTGCCGGCAGCGTCACCGTCTGGTTGGTCACGCCGAGTTCCAGGTCGATCACCGTTACCGTCGAGTTCCCGTTGTTCGTCACATAGAGGTAGCGGTTATCCATCGAGATCGCCGCCGCCAGTGGCTGCGATCCGACGCCATACGAGCCCGCCAGCGACTTCGAATGGTAGTCGAAGATGTCCACCCGCGCCGCCGCGCTGTTCACCAGATAGATCCGGCCCCGCTGCTCGTCGAGCACCGCATCGGACGGCGTCCCGCCCAATTGCACGACGTCACCGAAGGTCCGGCCCACGCTCTGCGCAGGCGTGTACACAGGAAGAGAGAGGGCCAATACGGCCGCCAGGAAACCACGTTGGATCATAGGCTGCATCGGAACGGAACGCATCAATTGCAAAGATTACCCTAATTCGCTAGTCTAAACCCTTCCGGGCTGGCGAAGTTGCAGACCACCGCAACAAAACGGAGGGAAGTGGGTTCTACGTACGACTTGCCGAAAATTCGCGTGCGCAATGTGACTAAGGGTACCACGGTAGCCGAGGCTGCAAGTGTCGCCAACACCAGCGAAACGCGGCGGACAGGGCTGCTCCATCATGAGCGGCTGCTTCCCGGCGAGGGGCTGTGGATAGTGCCCTGCGAGGGGGTTCATACCTTCCGCATGAAGTTCGACATCGATGTTGTCTACTTGAGCAAGGCCAAGAAAGTGTTAAAGATCAGAGCCCGCATGCCGAAGTCGCGTATCTCGTTCTGCCTCCGCGCCCATTCCGTACTGGAACTCCCCGCGGGCATGACCGAGAGTACTGCCACCCAGGCCGGCGACCAGCTAGAATTTGAGAAACTGTCATGACTCTCCGGCATCGGGCTGCGGTTGTCCCCGTCCTCTTGTTAGCCTCCTGCGCCCATCATACTTCCCAGAGCAAAGTAACCCCTAAAGGCACTGCCGCCGTCCCTACTGTGATGCGCAGGCAGGTTCTCAACGCCGTCGATGCCGGCGAGGGCGACGCCCGCATCCGCACTCTGCGCGAACGTATGGCCGCCGATCCGGACAACGCCTCTATCCGCCTGGAATTGGCCGCCCTCTATAAAGAAGCGGGCTTCCCCGAACTCGCCCTCGAGCACTACCGTCTGGCCGCGGACCGGTTCCCGAAAGACGAGCGCGTGGTCGCCAAGCTCGCCGAGAGCCTCAGCGACCAGGGCCAGAAGAAGGAAGCCGCCGACCTCATCGCCCGTCATCTCACCGCCGATGCCACCAGCGCCGGTCTGCATGCCTGGCTCGGCATCCTGCGCGATGAGCAGGGCGACCATGCCGGCGCCGAAACCGCGCACCGCGCCGCTCTCCGCCTCAACCCCGGCGGAGCCAAGCTTCACAATAACCTGGGGTACAATCTCCTATTGCAGGGCAAGCGTGAGGAGGCCGTTGCCGCGTTGCGCCAGGCGCTCACGATCGACCCGCGGCTCGATGCGGCCCGTAACAACCTGGGCTTGGCGCTCGCCCGCGGAGGCTCGGAAGAAGGACGCAAGGAAGCGCTCGCGCTATGGGCCGCGGCCAACGGCGGCGACCGCGCGGCGGCTCACACCAACATGGGCGCAGCCCTCATGGAACAGGGCAAGTTCGACGACGCCCGCAAGGAATTGAAGCTGGCGCTGGCTGAGAATCGGAGCTATGCTCCTGCATGGAGCAACCTCGCTTCGCTCGAGAAGATGGATGGCAAGCCGGTCACCATGCCGGTGCAGCCGGCAGCGCAGGCGCGCACCGCTGCCTCTCGCCCCGGATGGGCGAGGAAGGTCTGGAATTTCGTGGCAGGTATTGACGGGGAGCCGGCCGGACGCGTCGCGGCGCGGTGAACGGCGGCCCCCGATTGACTTTCTAACGCAAGGGAGATAGTGAATGATCAAGCAGTTTTTCATCCGGCTCTGGCAGGAAGAGCAGGGACAGGATCTCGTCGAATACGCCTTGATTGTGGCGGCGGTCGGTCTCGCCCTCATCACCACGGTCAACCAGTTGTCCACCGCTGTGGTTAGCCTCTACTCAAGCATTACCCAGGGCCTGACCAGCATCGGCGCAACCGGACAGTAAAGAAGACCACTTGCCCACCACACTCGGT
>JAEUQG010000178.1 GCA_016789755.1 Bryobacterales bacterium | reverse complement strand
ACCCGCGCCTTGAGGCACACGCGTGTTCCTGGAACATTGGCGGCGCGGAGCGTGCCCTTTGCGCTCTTGAGGAACTCGCCCGCACAACGCGCCGGGTCTACCCGCGGCACACGAGTTCCTGAACATGCTGGGGGCCACGCGCGCGGCCTGTGCGGGCTTTTGAGGAACTCGCGCAAAACGGAGCCCACCCGCGCCTTGAGGCACACGCGTGCTCCTGGAACATTGGCGGCGCGGAGCGTGCCCTTTGCGCTTTCGAAGAACTCGCCCGCACAACGCGCCGGGTCTAACCGCGGCATACGAGTTCCTGAACATGCTGGGGGCCGCGCGCGGCCTGTGCGGGCTTTTTGAAGCGGCCAATTAACGGCGCTTGAGACATCCAAAGACCGCCAAGGCCGCCCCCACCAGCGCCAAGGTAATTGGCTCGGGGATCCCGGTCTGGTCCTGGATTTCCTCGACTTTGATATCGACGAACGCTTTCGTAAAGGACGTGGCGGTGACCCCGCCTTTTCGCAGGAGGTTCAGATCCCACGCCGCGCCTCCCGTGGCCCGCGCCAGCGCTACGTAAGCCGTTTCCGTGTTCCCCGTGCCATTGCCGACCACACCCGGCGTGCAACTGGTGTAGCCACCCGAGCCGTCGGCTTTGTACGCGGTGCCGTCGCTGCCAATCCCAAGCGCGGCGGTGCCGCAAGTAAAGGGGTTGTTGACCGCCGCGTTGAGCAGCGCGTTGCGCCCCTGCAGAGCCGCCAGTGTGCCGCTGTAGCTCAGGGCGGAGTTCGTGTTGTCCCGGTCCTCATCCGTAATGAGAATGATGTTCAGCGCCGCCCCGGCCGTGAAGCTGAGGTTGTTCAAAGCATAGTGAATCGCTGCCCATCCATCTTCTTCGGGACCGCCGGTAACTACCAGGCTGCCGGTCGCCGTCTGGGTGGCGGCCAGCGTCCCGATTCCGGCCAGAGTCCTGCCCTGTCCGCTCTTGGCGTAACCGACCAAGGCATAGTTGGCGCTCCAGCCGAGCGTTGCCAATGAGCTATCGAGCGTGCCCAGCATCGGCGAGATCCAGGCGTGCTCCGTCGCCATCGACACCGACTCATCGACGATAACTACCACGTCCACCACGCCGGCGCCGAGTTGGCCCGCAACCAAGCCAACCAGAAGCACCAGCAACAATAATCTGACGAGTTTCATTGCCTCTGTGTCCTTTCCGTTGATTGAGAAGTATCCGGGCGTTTGAAGCCACACCATTGCAATACACCGGGAGCGGCGGCTCCGAAAAGTCCCTAATCGATTCATTACGGCTAGCGATGGTAGGGTACAGGAACGGTAGACCGCAGCCGCTGCGCGGGCGAAATAGCGACCGGTCCGGCGCTTGCAGTGTTACGGATGATTGGCGCCTTCAAGTGGCTGTTACAGACCGCAGAGGGCGTCACGCAGAGCGGATGCCCAGCAAGATTTGCGTGTGCGGGGAAGGGCAGGAACGGCTTGCAGGCGCTTTGCAGGAAACTAAACGGATAGGATTTAACCCGTTAACAACGACGCGGTCGAGCGGTTTCTCCACTGATCGGAGCAACGCTCCAGCATAATCGGTCTGAGAATCCCAACGTCCCCGCCCCACATCATTTTATATGGTGGCTCCCACGCTCGATCACGATGAGCAGCTCTACTGGCTCGCTCTCCAACTCACCCCCGGACTCGGGGCGCGCAAGTCGGCCCAGCTTGTCCGCCATTTCCAATCGCCGCGCGCCGTCTTCCGCGCCTCGCTATCCGAACTGGAGGGCCTCGGCATTCCGGCCGCCACGGCCCAGAGCCTCCTCAGTGGCTGCATGTTCGATGACGCCGCCACCCAGCAACAGAAGCTGCTCGGTCTCAACGTCGCGCTCATCCCGATGCTCGATCCGCGCTACCCGCAGTGTCTCCGGGACATCTTCGACCCGCCGCCTGTGCTCTACTGCCGCGGCCGCGTCGAACTGCTGGATACGCTTTCCATCGGCATCGTGGGAACCCGCAAGCCCTCGCCCTACGGCATCGCGGCCACGGAGCATCTCTCGCGCGAACTCGCGGTGAAAGGGTTCACCGTCACCAGCGGCATGGCGCGCGGCATCGACACCGCTGCCCACCGCGCCGCACTCGAAGCCGGCGGCAACACGATCGCGGTCCTGGGTTGCGGCGTCGATCAGGTCTACCCCGCCGAGAACCGCAAACTTGCCGCCGAAATCGTGCTCAAGGGCCTGCTTCTGAGCGAGTTTCCGATGGGTACACCCGCGTTCCCCCAGAACTTTCCCGTACGCAACCGTATCGTCAGCGGCCTCAGCGCCGGCATCCTCGTCATCGAAGGGGCACAGTATTCGGGTTCCGCCATCACGGCGCGTCTCGCCGTGGAGCAGGGCAGGGAACTCTACGCCGTCCCGGGAAACATCACCTCTAAGATGAGCTGGGCTCCCAACCTCCTCATCAAGCAAGGCGCCAAGCTGGTGCAGGAGGCCGATGACGTGATCGCCGAACTGCACGAAGACCAGCGCCGGCGGCTTCGCCGGGCGCCGCCGTCCGGCCCACAACAAATCACGCTCACACCCGAAATGGACTCCCCGGTTGCGCGCGCCGTACTGGGAGTTCTGTCCCCCGATCAGCCAACCCACATTGACACACTGATGGAGAATCTGCCACAGTATTCATCGTCAGAGCTGATCGCGGCTCTCTTTGAGCTGGAAATGCTCGGGCTCGTCCGGCAACTGGCCGGCAAGCACTTTCTGATTGTCTGGTAAGTAATTCATCCTAATAGCTTTATGAGTAAGTCTCTGGTCATCGTGGAGTCCCCTACCAAGGCCAAAACGATCGGCAAATATCTGGGTAAGGAATACACCGTCAAGGCTTCCCTGGGGCACATTAAAGACCTGCCCAAGAACGATTTAGCGGTCGCCGTCGACCGCGACTTCGAACCCAACTACGTCGTCATCGAAGGCAAGAAGAAGCTCATCTCCGAGCTCAAATCCGCGGCCAAAGGCGCCGAAGCGATCTACCTCGCGGCTGACCCGGATCGTGAAGGGGAAGCCATTTGCATGCACCTCAAAGAGGAGCTGGAAGGCAAAGGAAAGAACGCGCCCGCCGTTTATCGTGTCCGCTTCAACGAAATCACGCAGGCCGCCATCCGCAAGGCCTTCGAGACCCCCATTCAGGTCGACGAACATCTGGTGCAGGCCCAGCAGGCGCGCCGGGTTCTCGACCGTCTGGTAGGTTACAAAATCTCCCCTCTGCTGTGGGACAAGGTCCGCCGCGGCCTCTCCGCCGGACGTGTTCAGACAGTTGCGCTGCGGCTGATTGTGGAGCGCGAGCGCGAAATCCGCGCCTTTCAGAAAGAAGAGTACTGGACGATCGATGTCCACCTCAACGCCAGGAAGCCGCCAGTACTCAACGCCCGCCTCGCCAAGAAGGACGGGGCCGGCTTCGAGATTCCCGACCAGGCCGCGGCCGACGCGATCGTCGCGACCTTGGCCGAGGCGAACTACACCGTAGATTCCGTCGTCACCAAAGAAAAACGGCGCAACTCCGTCCCTCCTTTTATTACATCCACGCTGCAGCAGGAAGCGGCCCGCAAGCTCCGATTCTCGGTGAAGCGGACCATGATGCTCGCGCAGCGGCTGTACGAAGGCGTCGAACTCGGTTCGGAAGGCCTCACCGGGCTCATCACGTACATGCGTACCGATTCGACCCGCGTTTCGGCCGACGCTCTGACGGAAGTGCGCGAGATGATCGGGCAGCGCTACGGCGCACAATACCTGCCCGAAACGCCGAATTTTTTCAAGAGCAAGAAGGACGCGCAGGACGCCCACGAAGCCATTCGGCCGACCGCCGCCATGCGCGCCCCGGAAGAGTTGCAGGGGCTGCTTGCCGAGGACGAATGGAAGCTCTACCGGCTCATCTGGATGCGCTTTGTCGCCTCGCAGATGATGCCCGCACTCTTCGATCAGACCACCATTGAAGTTTCCGCCGCCGGCAAAGACGCCTCCCGCTACCTGTTCCGCGCTACGGGCAGCGTCCCGAAGTTCGACGGTTTCCTCGCGGTCTATGAGGAGGGCAAAGATCAGAAAGACGAAGACGATGAGGAGTTGAAGCACCGTCTCCCGCTCGTCGAAGCCGGCGAAACCCTGCGTTTCCGCTCGATCGAGCCCGAGCAGCACTTCACCGAGCCTCCGCCGCGCTTCAACGAAGCTACACTGGTCAAAGAACTCGAATCCGACGGCGTCGGCCGTCCGTCCACTTACGCCTCTATCCTGTCCACCATTCAGGAACGCGAGTACGTGAAAAAGGAGGGCGGAAAGTTCGTCCCCACCGAACTCGGCATGGTCGTCACGGACTTGCTCCTCGAAAGCTTCAACGACATCTTCGATGTGCGCTACACCGCCCGCATGGAAGAAGAGTTGGACGAAATCGGCGACGGCAAAATCGACTGGCGCACCGCCATGACCGAGTTCTACGCCAAGTTCCAGAAAGATCTGGAATACGCCGAGCGCAACATGACCGACATCAAGCGCATGGAAAAGCCCACCGACCTGGTGTGCGACAAGTGCGGCAAACCGATGGTCATCAAGTGGGGACGGCACGGCAGTTTCATCGCCTGCACCGGCTACCCCGAGTGCACCTCCACGCGCGAATTGACCGTCGATCTGCCCGATGTCGACGGGGCGGACCTGACCGAGCAGGACGCCGAGGAATACTGCGAAAACTGCGGCCGCACGATGGTGCTGAAGAAGGGGCGTTTCGGAACGTTCTACGCCTGCTCCGGCTACCCCGACTGCAAGACTACGAAGCGCATCGGCGCCGCCGAGCAAAAGAAAGCCGACGTTCCGCTCGACGAAAAATGCCCCAATTGCGGCAACCATCTCGTGATGAAATACGGCCGTTTCGGCGAATTCACGGCGTGTTCCAATTATCCGAGCTGCAAATTCGTGAAGCAGAAAACGATCGGAGTCAATTGCCCTACCTGCAAGAGCGGCGAAGTGGTGGAACGCCGCTCCAAGCGGGGCAAGACTTTCTACGGCTGCAACCGCTATCCCGAATGCGACTTCGTGGCCTGGGGCAAACCGCTCCCGGAAGCCTGTCCCCAGTGCAACAACCCCTACCTGATCGAAAAGTGGCTGAAGGCCGGCCCCGTGGCCCAATGCCCGAACAACGAATGTAAGTTCAAACGTCCGATCGAAGTACAGCCCGAGCCCGCCGCCGCCACGACCCAGGTAGCGCAGGGCTAACGGAGGGCAATCGCACCGCAAAACGGAAGGGAATGCATGACGTCCCGACGTTCGCTGCCTTTGGCTATGGCGATGTTCGTAGCGGCCGGTTCGTGCAGGGTAGCGCCGCACGGTAGCGCACCGCGGAATGTATGCGATGTCCTTAAGGATCCCAAGTCGTTTCACCGGCAGCGAGTAGTAGTCATGGCGCCTACTGGTTCGGGCTACGCTCTCCGTGCGGATTCAAGTTGAAGTCCGGCGAACACGAGTGGCCGCACGCTCTGGAACTCGCCGATTCCAGCCGTGCGCGCAAGGAGTACATGCCGGTTCCTTTCGATACGGATATCGAGAGTTGGGACCATCCGGACAAAGTGGCAATTCGAGAGAGCCGCTCCGGGCGGCGCATCGAGATCCAAGCGGCTGTTGACTTCCGCCCGCCGTCTCCGCGGCGTCCATGGCCGCCGCAAGCGGGCCTCTTTTTCCCCGATCTTTTCACCCCCGTTTGCGTATGAGAGAGTGAGATCAGAAATGAGTGACCTGAACCGGCATCAGGCGCAGCAGGAAGCCGACCGGCTGAATGCTTTCCGCCGCCAACTGCAGGAACTTGCCCTCCAGGGCGCGCTCGAATTGACCCCTGAGCAAACCTCCAAACTGGACCGCCACATCGACGGCAAGCTGGAAGCCTACCGGCGCCGCTTCGACATCGATACAACCGCCGGCGCGCGGCAGCTTTCCCTCGGCCTCCGCATCGCCTCCACCTTGGGCGGCTTTTCCCTCTGCGTTGCCGTCGTGCTCCTCTTCCAGTACTACTGGGGCGCCCTCCCCACCGCCGCGCAAGCCGGTATCGTGCTCCTTGCCCCTCTTGCCGCCCTCGCCGCTACCGAATACGCCGCGCAAAAAGAAAAGACACTCTACTTCGCGGCGCTTCTGAGCATGGTCGCCATCGCAAGTTTCGCCATGAACCTGGTCGTCATCGGCGAGACCTTCAACTTCACTTCCACGCATGGCGCCTTCCTCGGCTGGAGCCTGTTCTCCTTCGCTCTCGCTTACCGCTACGGACTGCGCATTCCGCTGGTGGCCGGCATCGCCACCATGCTCAGTTGGCTCAGCGCCCAGGTGGCGTCGATGCGCGGCTACCACTGGATGGCCTTCGGCGAACGCCC
>JAEUQG010000140.1 GCA_016789755.1 Bryobacterales bacterium | reverse complement strand
CTCCACGCCAGGTCACCTACTTCGGCGGCTCGGGAGACGACCGCATCGACTCCGTGGCTTTCCTTACCGCCGGCGCCACTCGCGTCGGTGGAGCCACTACTTCGGCAGATTTGCCTCTGCGCAACGCCGCCCAATCCGGCTACGGCGCCAAGTCCGATGGCTTCTACGCCGATATCGGCACCGACTTTTTGTCCGGCCCCAATGAGATCCTTCTTCCCAAGGACGCCGCACGAGCCCTCCTCCTCCGCCCCGGCCGCAACGCCGTCAGTCCTCCCATCACCTTTCGCACATCCGACCCATTGCGCCTGCGCTTTTCCTTCTCTGGTCGCCCCGTTTCCGAACTCACCTTGCCAGCCGGCACGGGTGTTGTCCTGGAAGCCCTTGCCGACTCCGGCGAAGTCGAAATTACCGCTTCCTCCGCCGGCTTCGCTACCAAGACCATCCGCGTCAAACTCTACCCGGCGGTACTCGTCCTGCGCGGCTCCTCCAACGCCTCCACATGGTCTCCGCGCGCAGGGGCTTCTCTGACCTTGCGCGCCATCGACCCCGCCACCGGAGAGTTCACCGGCGACACCTTCTACGAACCCCGCCAAGGCGTCCTTCCCACAATTCAGTGGACCAGTTCCCATCCCTCCGTGCTAGAAATACTGGGGCCTTCCGAATTCGATCGCCTGTCGTTGGATCTGCTCATCCGCGGCCCTGGCCAATCGCGCATATCCGCGGTTGTACCAGGCTGGCGTGTCATCGAGACCGAATCCGCGCTCATCACCGTCTTCCGTCCCGAGATCGTCCCTCCTTCCGCCCCCATCCGCCTCGGCCAGTATCTGCAGAACACGCTTCCCATTCAGTTTGCAGCCAACGGCGTGCAGCCCATCTCCGGTACTATCCGCGGTACGCTCACTGCCCGCAGCGAAGATCCTTCCCGCTTGCTGCTGTCGGCATCGCAAGGCGTTCGAGGCAGCGGTCAACTCAGCGTCGCCTTCGATCAGCGGCCGCCGGTCATTTACGCCCAAGCCCTCGGTTCCAGCGGAGAAGTCCGAGTCATCCTCACCTCACCGGACTTCGCCGGCGATCTCTCCATCCCCGTCACCCTCGAGCCTTCAGTCCTTCGCTGGGGCTCACGCGCCGTTGTCAACGGGACATTTCAATTCGTCCCGGAACTCAAGCTCACCGTGGGCATCAGTGGCTTCAACCTGGCCACCGCGCTCGAGGGCGAATCCGGAGGATTCAACGCCGGGCAGGTCCCCGGCACACCTCCTGTCGTTCTCAAGTTCTCCAATTCCGACCCAAGCGTCCTCGCTCTCAGCCGACTCACGGCCGACCTTACGAACCGCCGCATTGAAACGAGAGCCTTGAGCCCCGGTACTTCTCAGCTCTCCCTTTCTATTTCCACGGATATCTTTCGTCTCGAGTACTCCTCCATCGCCGTCATTGTCACCCCTGCCCCTGCCCCAGGCATCAGCGCTGACGCCCGTTCGCTCGTTATCGGCAAAGATCTGCAAACCGGGCTCTCCATCCGCGGAGCGCCGTCCGGCGCACCCATCTCGCTCTCTTCCAGCGATCCGGCCGCCGTCCTCTTCTCCCCCACCAGCCAAGCCCCTGGCACGCCTGCTCTGATCGTCAACGCCGCCGAAGGCGGCGGCGCTTCTGTCATCGTGCAATCCCTCAAGGATCAAGGCGAAACCACCGTTCGCATTCGTGTCTCCGGCCAACCCGACATCGACGTCCCTGTCACGCATGTGTCGTCCGGTATCCTGTTCTCCGCCTCCGTCACCACTGCCGGCGCTATCGCCGATTTGAATGTCGCCACCGCTCCCCTCGATGAAGTCACCGCCACGCCGCTCCTCCCGCAGTCCGTGCGCCCCGGCGTCACCGCCGAGGTCCGCCTTCGAACGGAAGGTTCGCCAATCACCCTGAGCACCAGCGCCGTGACTCTCACCAATAGTTCCTCTTCGGCTCGCATCACCTTTACCCCGCTGCCAGCCGGGGCCGAAACCGTCATCACCGCCGAAGCGGCTGGCTTTACTCCTTCTACCCGCCGCTCGATTCGTGTGCGCGGCGCCGATGTTTCTCTCGCCATCAACAATCTCCCGGCCTACCTCTCTCGCGACACGGTAGGGACCCTCGATTTCTCTTCTACACTTGAAGTCACCGCCACCAGCAGCGATCCAACCAAATTCCTCATCGCTACTTCGGCTAACGCCGTCCCCTCCGCCAGCGTGCGCATCCCGCCCGCTAGCCGATCATTCCTCTTCCTCCACGCCTTCGCCGAAAGCGGCACCGCCACCCTGCGCATCGAGCACGCGGGCCGTCCCGTGCGGGAGGTGCCACTCGCCTTCGTTCCGCTAGTGCTTACCTTCGACCGGCAACGAATGCCCGTTGGACAAACCCGCGAACTGCTCACCAGGTTTAGCTCATCGCTCCGCCCCGGTGTCGGCCCCTTCCGCTTTGCCCTCCGTTCCAACAATCCATCCATCGCCACCGTGTTCCCCGAGTCCATCGAATGGAACGCGTCCGCGGGCATTCCACCCATTCGCGTCACTGCCGTTGCACCCGGCCGCGCCACCATTACCGCGGAAGGTCCTGAGACCGTCTATTTCACCCCCCTTGAAATCGATGTCCCGTCGCCATCCGCCGCGTCCGCTCCGAGCGAATTCCAACTCGGCAGGAACACTCAGGTTGCTTACTCTCATTCCTACCGCGATTCCTTCCCCAACGGAGGCATCGTCTCCGTCACCAGTTCCGATCCCGCGCGTCTCCTGCTCTCCCGCACCGCCTCGTCTCTCGGCAGCGCCTCAACGTCGGTGTCGGTGCAGCCGGGTGACAGCCGCACCCAACCCGTCTATTTCCAGGCGCACGGTCCCGAAGGAGACGTAACCGTGAGCTTCCAGAACGCCGATGGTACCGTGCAAACCATGATCGTGCACATCGTCAAATCGTGGATTGGTTGCGATTCCAACAGAAGCTCCCACATCGTCGTTACCGCTGGGTCCTCCGCCCGCGTCGCCTGCCGCCTGGAAAGCGTAGCGGCAAACCTCTTTGCCGAGGGCCTCCAACTGCTCCCGGGTGCAGGTTCCATCCCGCTTCGCCTCCGCAGTTCCGACTCCGCTGTTTTCACCGTCACTCCAGAAGGTGCATCCTTCACTCCCGGACAGGAATTGTTCGAGGTGCGGGGTTTGGCCCCCGGTACGGCCACCCTCCTCATCGATCAGCCCGACGGTTTCGGCCCCGCTCCCGACGCCCCCACTGTCACCGTCACGCTCCCGCAACTAACATCGGGTTGTCAGGAAATGACTCTTGGTCTCGACACCCAGCGCACCTGCGACATCTCCGTGCCCTCGGGAGTCACCGTCACCGCCGAATCCTCCCATCCCGCCCTCACGCTCGTCACCAGCAACCCCGCCGAGCCCGGCGCCGCCCAAACCCAGCTCACCTCCCGGCGCGTCACCATTCAGCAACTGGCTCGCTACGGCACCGCTGAAATCACCCTTCGTGCCGCGGGCTACGCGGACCTCATCATTCCCGTCGTCGCCGGCGAAACCCGACTCCGCCTCAACCAGCTTTCCAGCACAACTCCGCTCACCAACCTCTCCCTGCGCGTGGGCGCCACCACCCCGGTTACTCTCCTACTAAGCGGCCCTGCCCGAGCCGGCAGCCGCATCTTCGCCGCCATCAATGCCAGCCCCACCGGCATCATCGCCATCGACCCCGCCAGCGTCGTCTTCAGCGCCGATCAAACCGAGGCCACGCTCAATATCCGAGCCCTCGCCGCCGGCAGCGCCGTCATCAGTCTCACCGCCCCCGGCAGTATCGCCGTCCCCGCCACACCTGCAGTCATCAGCGTAACCCCATGACCAACCCATCCGCGTTCATCCCATTCATCCGTGGCCCAAAAAAACCAAGCACATCGCGCGCCCACCACCCCACCGGCAACCCAACCCATCCGCGTTCGTCCCATTCATCCGTGGCCCAAAAAAACCAAGCACATCGCCGCCCACCACCCCACCGGCAACCCAACCCATCCGTGCTAACCCCATTCATCCGTGGCTCAATCACCCCCGGCCAGCCGCCCCCATCCTCCTCTTCAACGCCCCCGACGAGCTCACCAGATGCATCCGCATCGCCTCTGCCGCCCCCTCCGCATCGCCTGCCGCCACCGCCGCCAGGATCCGCCCATGCTCCGTAATCGACATCCCCGCACGCCGCTTCGATGACGCCAGCGTCTCCCGAATCCACGTCTGCAAATACCCCCGCGTCGTCTCCAGCATCTTCAACAAAATCGTGTTTCCTGCCGCCCGCCCGATCGCCAGGTGAAACCGCAGGTCACTCTTCAAATACGCCTCCCCGTCCTCCCGGCCCGCCCTCATCCCGGCAATCGCCTCGCGCATCTCCACCAAATCCCCATCGCTCCGCCGCCGAGCCGCCAACCCCGCCAGTTGCGTCTCCAGCGCCACCCGAGCCTCCACCAGATCCTCCACCTCCCGCGCGTCCAGCAATACCGCGAACCGCAGGCTCCGCTCCAGGCCAGCGCCCGCATTCTCCGCCACAAACGTCCCGTCCCCGGCGTGCGATTCCACCACCCCCAGCGCCGCCAGCGACCGCAACGCCTCACGTACCGAAGTGCGTCCTACATGAAACTGCCGGCATAGCTCTTTCTCCGAAGGTATCCGCGCCCCCGGTTTCAACCCGCCCCGGGCAATCAGTTCGGCGATCTGATCGACAATGCCGTCGCTCAGCGACGTGCGCGGTACGGGCTTCAGTTGCGGCGTCATGGGGAAGAGGATAAGCTGAAAGTCAGCTTGTCAGACAAGCTGGCAGGTGTCAAGCTCCCATGATACACACCCTAGACCTCGGCCGGCGCGTGGAACTGGTCTCGATGGACCCCCACTGCCACGACATCTCCCTCGCTCTCTACCTCAGCGGCCACCGCTACCGCGTCCATACCTACAGCCTTCGCGATTGCGCCCAAAACCGCGTCGCGTTCCTTCGCAATGCCATGGCGTCCCTCGGCGCCATGACCCTCGAAGACAATCAACTCCTTCACTCCTGCGGCCGCATCCACCTCGCCGCCACCCGCCGCCTTTTTCTCACCGCCGCCAAACTCCCCACCGCCGCCGATCCTCCCCAACCCTACCCCCTCCAAACCTTCGATAAGAAATCCAACAAGCCCATCGCCGCCATCTCCCACGGCAACGGCGAATACGAACTTCCCCTCGAAAGCCCCGCCCACAACGGCCTTCGGAAGCTGGCTGAACTCGATATCCGCGGGGCGCGACTCGTCTTCCCCTGCGCCCACTCCCACGACGCCCTCATCGGACTCCTCCTCCCCCGTGCCCTCAACGTCCGAGCCATCCTTCGCGAAGAAGAAGCCGCCGCTACCCGAGGCGTCCTCGTCGCCCCCAGCGCCCAGAAAGAATAGGAACCGCCATGAACAGCCGCGACCGCGTCCTTGCCGCTCTCCATCGACAGCCCGCCGACCGTACCCCGGTCTGCAATCCCACCTCCGTCGCCACTGTCGAGTTGATGGACCTTAGCGATTCTCATTTTCCCGATGCCAATCGCGACCCCGAGCGCATGGCCCGCCTCGCCGCCACCAGCTACACCGAACTCGGCTTCGATTCCATCATGCCGGTCTTCTCCATCATTCAGGAGTCCTCCGCCCTCGGCTGCAAGATCCAGTGGGAGCAGAAGGACAACTGGCCCACCGTGCGCATGCGCGAGCCCATCTACACCGAACCCGGCGACATCCGCATCCCTCCCGATTTCCTCCTCCATCCCGACATCCAGTGCGTCCTGAATGCCATCCGTATCCTGCGCAAGGAATACGGCAACGATGTCGCCATCATCGGAAAAACCATGGGGCCCTGGTCGCTCGGCTATCACTGCTTCGGCGTCGAACCTTTCCTCCTCATGTCTCTCGACGACGAAGGCAAAACCAAGCTCTGCCTCGACCGCCTCAAAGAGGCCACCATTCAATTCGGCCTCGCCCAAATCGAAGCCGGCGCCGATGCCCTCACCCTGCCCGACCACGCCACCGGCGACCTCGTCAGCGGCGAATACTACGCCCGCTACCTCCGCGATCTTCACATCGAGTTCGCCCAGCGCCTCCCCATCCCCCTCATCCTTCACATCTGCGGGCGCACCGTCGACCGCATGGGCTACATCGCCCAAACCGGCATGGCTGCCTTCCACTACGATTCGAAGAACGACCCCGCCGAATCGATGGCCATCGTCAAAGACAAAATCGCTTTGATCGGCAACATTAACAACCCCGAAACCCTCTTCTCCAAAGGCCCCGAAGAGGTCCGCAGCGAAGTCTTCCGCAACCTGGATGCCGGCGTTGATCTGATCGGTCCGGAGTGCGCCATTCCACTGCAAACCACCATCGAGAATCTCAAGGAAATTCCCAAAGCCGTGCGCGATTGGCACAAGGAGCACGTCCACTAATATGCCCCAACTCGAAGACATCCGGAACGACTTCCTCCGCCAGGAAGTCTCCGACTTCATCGAACGCCCCGAGGAGCGCGCCAAGATCATCGGCCTCATCGCCAAAGCCTCCCCGGCCATGCAGCAAATCGGCGCCGCCCTCATCGAGGGCCAGAACAAAGTCGTCGATCAACTGACGCGCTCCGCACTCGACGCTGGCACGCCCGCACTCGAAGTCATGGACGACGGCCTGATCGCCGCCATGGCCATCGTCGGCATCAAGTTCCGCGAGAACTTCATCTTCGTCCCCGAAGTCCTCAGTTGCGCCCGCGCCATGAAAGCCGGAATGGCTCACATTGAGCCCATCCTCTCCGCCTCCGGCATCGAACCCATTGCCAAAGTGGTCATGGGCACCGTCAAAGGCGACCTCCACGACATCGGAAAAAACCTCTGCATCATGATGCTCCGCGGCGCGGGCTTCGAGGTCATCGACCTCGGCGTCGACACTTCCCCTGACCGCTTCCTGCAGGCCGTCGAAGAGCACAACGCGCCCCTCATGGGCATGTCCGCCCTCCTCACCACCACCATGCCCAACATGGGCCGCACCATCGAAGCCTTCATCGACGCCGACCTTCGCGATCAAGTCAAAATCATGGTCGGCGGAGCCCCAGTCACCCAGGACTTCGCCGACGAAATGGGCGCCGACGGCTACGGCAAAGACGCCGTTGCCTGCGTGGCCCTCGCTAAGAAACTGGTGGGCGCCGCCGCGTAACCGCCATGCAGAAAATCGATCCCAAGGAATACCAGAAGCGCCTCGACACGCTCTCGGAAATCCTCAACGGCATCGCCCACCGCGCGGACGAACTCTCGCAACAACGCTGCCCCTACAAGAACCGCCACAACCAGTGCACCGCCTCTTTTGGCTGCCGCAACAAACGAAAGCCCTCCACCGAAGGCGAACTCCCGCGCTGCGCCGGCGACGACAAGCTCGACTACCGCAAAGCCTGGGAATGACTCTCTTCGATCTCGCCGACCGCCGAGCCATCCCCGTCCCCACCTCCTGCGGGCGCAGTGGCACGTGCCACGAATGCATCGTCCAGGTCACGCGCGGCGCCGAAGCGCTCTCCGAACCCACCCCGGCCGAAGCGTTCCTCAAAGGAAAGTACCGCCTCGCCTGCCAGGCCGAAGTGCTGGATCCCCACGCCGAAATCGCCTTCCAACTCCTCCAGCGCCGTCCCAAAATCCTGACCCAAACCGAGACCCGTTCCACCCCGCTCGATCCCCTCACCCGCCGCGGCGGCTCGCGAGTCGTTCACAACAACGAAGACCTCGATGAGTACCGCGGGGCAATCTACGGCGCCGCCGTCGACCTCGGCACCACCACCATCGTCCTTGAAATCGTCGATCTCGAAACCGGCGCCGTACGCCACGTGACTGCCCTCGAAAACCCCCAGCGCTTCGGCGGCAGCGACATCATGAATCGCATCTCCTACGATGC
>JAEUQG010000136.1 GCA_016789755.1 Bryobacterales bacterium | reverse complement strand
AATATCAGCGAATTGGCCATTCGGACTACAACCAACAATGCGGTTCTCATACGCTCGGCTTTCGGTTGTTTGTAAGAAGCAATCGGCTGTTCCATCCGATACGTTCGACGGCGGGCGTTGGTCCCTGGAGTGCTCAGGATGTTGCATTGCGCCCACCACCTTGGACAGCGGGTCATGACCTTAAAGGCTAGAGATCCAGTAGTCCGGGATAGGCCCACCTTCCTGCAATGCAAAGAAGGACGCATCGATCGGAGGAAGCGCTGGTGAGGCCCTACCCGAGAGGGGGGCCTCTTCCGCGTTGCGAAACATGGACTTCCTGATTTTGAGTCGATTCGATTTGGAGCATGGGTCCATCGTGGCGAGATGACGTCAATTGACGCTATTTGGTCAACCCGCGGCAGGACTACACCCCAGGAGGTGCAGGACACGGCAAGGAGGAGAAATAAGGAATATGGTAGACTCACAAGCCAACTGGGGTGGAGACGCATCCGATGACCACCTGGTGGCGAGGGTGCGTGCCGGGGAAAGCTCCTGTTACGAGATCCTGGTGGCCCGTTACAGCGGCCGTATGCGCCGTGCTGCGCGAAGAGTATTACCCAACCAAGCCGATGTCGATGAGGTGGTCCAGGAAGCTCATTTCAGGGCATTCTGTTGTATTCATCAATTTGCCGGCCGGTCCAGTATCAGCTCTTGGCTGACGCAAATTGCCATCCATGTTGCACTGGCCCGGCGCCGCCAAAAGTGGTTTGGATTGGAATCGAGTCAAGTATCCTGCGGATTTGATCCACTGGTTGGAATCCATTCCCTGCAACGCAATCCCGAACAGCAATTGCGCTCCAAGGAAATGATGGAAACCATTGAAGCGGCTGTCTGGGCACTGCCGCACCACTATCGCACCGTGTTCGTATTGCGTAGCGTTCAGGAACTGAGCACGGCTGAAGTGGCGGTGATGCTGCGGATCAGCGAGCCCTGTGCGCGAACGCGGCTGCACCGGGCAAAGGGGTTGTTGGGGAGCAAGCTCTCCGAACAATGGAACCGGGCGGGTGCTACAGCGGCAGAGCCTGTCGGGCCCGCGTAGCGAGCCACGTTGCAACAACGATCGTCAGTATGATTGCCGCCAGCACCATCAGGAAATTCCTGACGAGTTGCATATGGTCGCGAGACGCGGAGGCCTTGTCCTTGCGCTGCCGCAATTCCCAAAGGAGCAGTTCATTGGTTGCTGATGAGTTTGCCATTGTTGTTCTCGCTGTAACGCACTGCATGGGGAATGCCAACCGAGACCCTCATTAAGACCGGGGTTCCTTCACTCCTCCTTGGATGTCAGTGATACCAGTGACAAAATGCCGCCTGCCGCCGCAATGATGGAAGCGCCGAGGATGCCAACTTTGGCTGAATTAAGCAGGTCGGGACCAAACGCCAGTTCCGCGATGAAGAGTGCCATGGTGAACCCAATGCCTGTCAACATGGCGCCGGCTGTCAGTACTTTCCAAGACAGGTCGGGTGGACGCGCGGCGAGGTGGAGACGCACCGCGACATAGCTGAAGAGCAGCACCCCGATCGGCTTGCCCAGGACGAACCCCAGTAGTATGGCGGCTACCAGGTCGAGATCAAAGGATACCGAGGAGATCTGTACGCCGGCGTTGGCTAGCGCAAACACTGGGACAATCAGGTACGCTACCCAAGGATGCAAAGACATCTCGAGCCGTTCCACCGGTGACAATGCCTCCCGCGCGGCGATGCTTGCGCGGCGGAGATCGTGCCGATCGAGGGTGTCGCCGCTCCAGTGATCGCCCGGAGGATAGGCGACGACACGGTTCAGAATGGCGTGAAGGCGATTGTCGCTGACCCAACTACGTGCTGGTGTCATGAGGCCGAGCATTACGCCGGCGAGAGTCGGATGGATGCCGGATGCGTCCAGCGCGAACCAGACGAGAATGCCCATGACGAAGTACATCGGGATGCTGCGAATGCCAACCCGCGCCATGGCGAAAACCAGCAAGAGCCCGAGTCCCGTCATAGCCAGGGGCGCCCACTGCAACGCCCCACCATAGCCAATGGCAACGACAAGAATCGCGCCAATGTCGTCAAAGATCGCCAACGAAAGTAGGAACAGGCGCAGGCTCTGTGGAATGCGGGAGCCCAGAACCGCCAGCCCACCGATCATGAATGCG
Organism: Bryobacterales bacterium; assembly: GCA_016789755.1. GTDB lineage: Bacteria > Acidobacteriota > Terriglobia > Bryobacterales > Bryobacteraceae > CADEFT01. Next base: position 4,415 of record JAEUQG010000136.1, on the reverse strand, counting down.
GTGTCTGTGGCCATCACCGTTCCCCAGCCAGATGCAGCTTTGCCGCCTCCCTCGACGAGAAGAAAGATACCCGCCGGCAGCGCCATCCCGCCAAGAGCTGCGGCAACGGACAGCCCCACTGTGCGGGGGTTCTTCAACTCGCCAAGAACTACTTCACGCTTCAACTCCAGCGCCACGACAAAGAAGAAGATTGTCAGCAGCCCGTCATTGACCCAATGCTTCAGCGAGCGGGTGATTTCCAAGCCGCCCCATTGGAACCCTGCCTTTGTCTCCCAAAACGCCAGAAAGGACTCCGCCCACGGCGAGTTGGAAACTGCCAGGGCGATCACAGTGCAGAAGAGCAAGAAGGCGCCGGCAGTGGCTTCCACACGGACGAATTGCGTGAAAGCCCTGGTGAACCGGTCCACGGGTTCAGTGGGCAGCCGCCCAAGACTATCCTTCATGTCGGATTGCCGCTTGTTGTCCTTAGCGCGGGGCACGCAAGGCTGCCGCCGATGCTTCAGGGCGGCTTTCCAGGCGTGCCGCCTTGATCTGTTCCGGTGTTCGCAGGTCGGGTGCGGAGACCTTGCCCCGCGCCTTCCCGCGCAAAACCTGGCGCTTGTGACGTTTCAACAGTCTTTGGCTCAAATTCATTACCTAGTCCTCCTCGACGACACTGCAGACCATGGCCTCAGTGGTTAGCATGAGAGAGGCAATGGAGGCCGCATTTTGCAGAGCCGTGCGAGTGACCTTGGTGGGGTCAATCACTCCGGCCTTGACCAGATCCTCGTACTGTTCCGTGGCAGCATTGAAGCCGTAGTTCGGATCTAAGTGGCTCTTGATTTTTTCGGCGACGACGGCGCCCTCAGTTCCACAGTTCCTGACAATCTGGCGAACCGGTTCCTCGCAGGCGCGGCGCACGATGGAGACACCGAATTGCTCGTCTCCTTCGAGGGTCAGCGTTTGCAGGGCGACGGAAGCGCGGAGTAAGGCAACTCCACCGCCGGGCACAATGCCTTCCTCGACGGCGGCGCGGGTGGCATGCAACGCATCCTCGACGCGGGCTTTCTTCTCTTTCATCTCCGTCTCCGTCGCCGCACCGACCTTGATGATCGCCACGCCTCCGGCCAACTTCGCCAGCCGCTCCTGGAGTTTTTCGCGATCATAGTCCGAGGTTGTCTCCTCGATCTGGCCGCGAAGCTGCTTGATCCGCCCTTCGATGTCGCGTGGTAATCCCGCGCCATCAATGATAGTCGTATTCTCCTTGTCAACCGTGATGCGCTTGGCGCGGCCGAGGTCCTCCAGGTGGATGCTCTCGAGCTTGAGGCCGGTTTCTTCGAAGATCGGTTTGCCACCGGTGAGGATGGCGATATCTTCAAGCATTGACTTGCGGCGATCGCCGAATCCGGGCGCCTTCACCGCGCAAGTGTTCAGCGAACCACGCAGTTTATTGACAACCAAGGTGGCCAGTGCCTCACCTTCGACGTCTTCGGAAACGATCAGCAGCGGATGGCCGGCGCGGGCGATCTGCTCGAGAATGGGGAGCAGATCCTTCATGCTTGTGATCTTCTTGTCGTGAATGAGGATGTAAGGATCTTCGAAGACACACTCCATGCGTTCGGGGTCTGTGACGAAGTACGGCGAGAGATAGCCGCGATCGAACTGCATACCTTCGACGGTCTGCAGTTCCGTGGTCATTGTCTTCGATTCCTCGACGGTGATGACGCCATCCTTACCGACCTTCTGCATGGCATCGGCGATGATGTTCCCGATGGTGGCATCGCTGTTGGCGGAGATGCTGCCGACTTGCGCGATCATGTCGCCGGAGACGGGCTTCGATAAGCGCTGGATCTCGGCAACCGCTGCTTCGACAGCCTTGTCGATGCCGCGCTTGATCGCCATCGGGTTTGCTCCCGCGGATACCGCCTTCACTCCTTCGCGGAAAATGGCTTGGGCAAGAATCGTGGCCGTAGTGGTGCCGTCGCCGGCGATGTCAGAGGTTTTCGAGGCCACCTCGCGAACCATCTGTGCGCCCAGGTTCTCCAGGGGGTCCTTGAGTTCAACCTCTTTGGCTACAGTAACGCCATCCTTCGTCACCAACGGCCCACCGAACTTCTTCTCCAGAACGACGTTGCGGCCTCTGGGGCCGAGGGTGACTTTCACCGCTTCAGCCAGTTGATTCACACCGCGAAGAATTGCCTGGCGGGAATCATCACTATACACAATCTGTTTTGCCATCGAAGAAGTTCCTTATGAATCCAATGCGCGCTATTTGGCCTTTTCGGCCGGTTTGGCAGTTGCGCCGACTACGCCCAGGACATCGTCCTCGCGCAGGATGATGTACTCGGTCCCATCGAGCGTCGCTTCGCTGCCGGTGTATTTTCCGAAGAGGATGCGGTCACCGACGCACACATCCAGAGCTTGCAGCTTTCCATTCTCGAGCCTCTTCCCCTGGCCAACAGCCACAACTTCGGCTTCCTGGGGCTTCTCCTTGGCTGAGTCGGGGATGACGATGCCGCTGCGATGGGCTTCCTGCTCTTCGATACTCTTGACGACGATACGGTCGTGCAAGGGCCTGATATTGATCATGCGATGACTCTTCTCTTTCACGATTCTTTGTTCGGTGCGGCCGCGGGGTTGGCACGTGCGAGCCACACTACGGGATGGCTTCGCACGTTCCCGTTGCGGTCGGCGACATCGGCCCAGTTTGTGTCCGGCCTCAGTTTGAGAAATACTCCCGTCATGCCTTCGTTATTACCTGCGACGAGGACTACCTCGTCACCCTGGCGGAATACGGGCACAACGGGCTTGCTGGTTGTCATGATGCGCGCTTCTCTTTCACTGAGTGTCCCGCGCTGCCCCAGGCGAGAGACAGAACGAAGGGTATGGTGCTGGCAACCATCGCAGCGCGCTGCCAGCCGCCGAAGGAGCCGAGCAGAGCAAGCAACGGATTGTATAGGAGGGCCAGCGCGGCAAATACAGCCGCAAAGGCAAAGCGCCGCGCCTGGGCCGCCTGCCACATCACGAAGACGGAGCCGGCTGTCACAATGAAGCGGAGCGCCAGTCCATCGGGTGAGACATTGAGAGCCGCTCCCGCCAGCAGCGCAGCGGTGGAGATCCCTTTGATGCCGTTGAGTCGGGCGGCATAGTTGCGGCGATCTCGCGCGAGTCCTTTCTGCACCCATGCCTGCCACCTTGCCTCATCAAGAAGAGGTGAAACCTGTAGCGGTTGCCGAATCGTGTGAGTTTCCGTTGTTGTTGCGGTATGCATTCATTACCTCCTTCTTCGCGCTTCGCGAATTGTTCGTGGCGATTTTGCGGTTCAGGACTATTGCTTCTTCTTTTCGTTTTTCTCGCGATCGGCGCGGTCGCTATCGAGAGTTACGGCCTTGCGCACTCCCTTGCCGATCTTCTCGCCGGCACGGCCTATGCCTATGCCAAACTCTTTGCCTGCCGCGAGCGGCTTGCCATCCTTGATCTCGTGGCCCGCTTCCTGGCTCCCCTCGGAGACTTCTTTTCCCGCGCCCTTGAAGTTGCCGCCAATGGATTCAGGCCCCACGCCCAACTTACCGGCTGTTTCGTTGTCCAGACGCCCCGTGACGGGCAGGCCTTCCGATTTCTGGTACTGCCGCAAACCGGTGCGTGTGCGTGGCCCGAGAACGCCATCCACGCTTCCGGCCTGGTAGCCCTTGTCAATCAGGCTTTGCTGTACCTTCTTTACGTCGTCCCGATTGGGACCGGCTGCCGAAGCCATTCCCGGCGCCAAGGTCCCAGCGGCGACGAGAACGAAGACAGCCGAGCGACACAATTCATTTTTGTAGATCATGATTTTTCTCCTCGCCCAACCGGTGGCCCTTCAGGGCGTTTGGACGATACATTGCTAAGAGCACGCACAGGGCCCAACGCTGTGCAGAACCGTCCGCACTCGCCTGGGCAGTGCAAGACCAAGTCGATTTAGGATCGTTCCCGAACGAGACGAGGGCGAATCACGCCCATCGGACTGACGCCGCCGAGTCAGTTGACCATCGGCGGTCACTTCTGCCGGGTTCGGTGCGGGGGAAGCACCTTCCACGAGGTGCTGCCGGCGGAATGGGCTCAACAAAAGGTGAAGATGGCACGCTTCGTGCACTCTCTCCGTGTGTCCCCCTGAAAGCCAACTACCTTGGCCTTTTCACGGACAGAATAGGAGGTTCGTCATGCGAATGATTCTATGGATTGCCTTCGCGCTGATGCCTCTACTGGCAAAGGACAGTGAGCCCGCAAAGCGGTTGGACGAGTCGGCTGCGGTGCTGGCGGAGATCATGGCCACACCCGATCGCGGAATTCCGCAAGACCTGCTCGCAAACGCGCACTGCATCGTTATCGTCCCCGGACTGAAGACCGCGGCCTTTATCGTTGGCGGCAAGTATGGAAAAGGATACGTATCCTGCCGTAAG
>JAEUQG010000082.1 GCA_016789755.1 Bryobacterales bacterium | reverse complement strand
GAATCCTTTGTCGTCGGCCTTGAGCTTACGGGTTTCGACTTCGATGGTGATATCGAACTGGCCGTCGGGGCGTTTTTTGGCGGAGGCGGCGAGGGTGCGGTTGGCGAAGAGTGTGATGTCCTCGAAGAGGTCGCGGAGGAGATACTGTTTGCCGTCGGGGGTGACTTCGCGGAAGGCGTCGACCAACTGGTGCGAAGTGGGATAGGGCGGGCCTTTGTAGGCCCACTGCTGGACGATGTTGCGGAGGGCGCGGTTCACGGCTTCTTCGCCGATCATCTCTTTGAGGTAGTAGAGGACGGCGCTGCCCTTGTTGTAGTGGATGTAGCCTTGGCTGGCTTCGACCTTGAGGAGGGGCCGCTCTTTGAGCATCTCCGTACCGCGGGAGCGCAAGTAGCGATCCATTTCGTAGCCTAGGAATTTGCGCATCATGTCGCGGCCGTATTCCTTTTCCATGACCATGAGAGCGGTGTATTGGGCGAGGGTTTCGCTGAGGAGAGTGGCGCCCTGCATATTGGCTCCGATGACCTGATGAGCCCACCATTGGTGTCCCATTTCGTGAGCGACGATGTAGAAGACCTTGTCGATGTCGTCTTTGTCCTTGATGTCGGCGATGAAACCGATGGATTCGGAGTAAGGCATAGTGCCGGGGAAGGCCTGGGCGAAAGAGGAGAAGCGCGGGAATTCGATGATGCGCGCTTGTTTGTGAGCGTAGGGGCCGAAGTTCCGGGTGCAGTATTCGAGGGTCTTGCGGATGGAGGTGAGCATCTTGGGGACGTTCCACTTGTGCTCGCGGTGGTAGTAGACCTCGGCCTTGATGCCGGCGGCATCTTCGCGGGCGACCTCATAACGGGCGGAGATGAAGGAGTAGAAGTTGAGCGAATCTTTGTCGAGTTTGTAGTGGAAATAGCGGCGGCCGTTATCCTGCCATTCTTTGAGGAGGCTGCCGGGAGCGACGGCGAGTTGATCGGGCGAAGTGCCGATGACGGTTTCAACGCTGACCCAATCGGAGTGTTCGTCGAGGTAGGTGTTGCCGCAGCGGGCGGTGCAGTTGCGCTCGAGTTCGGGCATGCGGTCCTGTTCGGGGAGGCCGCGCTTGCGGCGTTCATTGCGGTCGCCGATTTCTCGTCCGGGCTGATAGCCCATGGAGGGCACAATGCCGCTGTTGAAGAATGTGCCGTTCTGGACGAGGTTGCTGTGGGTGACGGCTTGTTCGAATCCGCGGGTGATGGCTTTCACCGTGTATTTCATGGCGATGCGCTCACCGGGGGCGAGCGGCGGGGAGAGCTTGTAGGTGCGGAGCCGGACGTAGGCATCGTCGCTTTCGAGCGAGGCGCGTTCGATGGCGATGTCGTAATCGTAGCCGCGGGTGTAGTTGACGTAGACCTTGTCGATGGGCTGCGCGCCTTTGTTTTCGGCGGTTTGTTCGGCGTGGAGAAAAAGGTCCCGGCGTTCGGGGAAGACGTCGATCCAGTATTTGACGGCTAAGACGCGCGGTTGATTCAGACCCTTGAGGCGTTTGTAGGACTTCTCGTACTGTTCCTGGCGGGCGAGGCCCTGCTTCTCGGTTTGATAGCCGTTGAGGAGTTTGGTGTTGTAGTAGACCCATGCTCCGGTGGCAATCCAGGCGGTGGCGAGGGCGACGGCGATGGGGCGCAGGGCGCCGCGCAGGTTCTGGCGGGCGTTACGGAAGCGGCTGCGGAGCGATGTTTCCTTACCGCGGGCCCAAAGGAGAATGGCGGCGACGGCGAGCAAGCCGCAGAACAGGAGCCAGTAGACGTGGAACCAGATGAGCGCCTGCGTGTAGGGGGCGTAGCCGTAGAGGTCGGAATAGGTATAGCCGGGAGTGGAGGGGAAGCGCACCATGCGCGAGGCGATATCGAGCGGTCTCCAGATGAAGGCGTTGGCAATCATGAAAACGATGAAGCCGAAGTAGCCGACGTACTTATTGGGGGAGAGCACGTGGATGAGGAAGGCGAGAAAGGCGAGCGACAGGAAGAGAGACAGATCGAGAAGAAAGATCTCAGTGAAGTAGAGATCGAACTGGAAGCGTGTGTACTTCTGGTAGGCTTGCGTGGCGATGCCGGCGCCCATGGCGGTGGCGAGGATGAGGATGAGGGCTCCGGCGAGGGCGGCGAATTTGGCGACGTAAGGGATCCAGTTCGGGTAGGGTAGGGCATCGTGGATTTCGTCGCAGCGGGCGTCGCGCTCTTTCCAGACGACGACACCGGCGAAATAGGTGACGATGGCGACGAGGAAGAGATACATGGATCCGCGGAGGACGTCGAGGATGCGGTAGGTGACGGGGAGCGAGGAGAGTCCGAAGCCTTCGTTGGTGCTGATGACGAGGGACGGAATGCAATTGACGAGGGCTGCGATGAGGATGACGACGAACACGGTGTTCTTAACGAGGCTCCAGAATTCGACGCGCGTGTGGCTCCAGAACTGGGTCAACTGTGTGGCAATGCCGAATGTTTGGGTGGCCGCGGGAATAGCCACGGACTTGTGCGGGCGCTGTCCGGTTTCGACGGCGGCGGTTTTCTTCTTACGGCCTTGCCGTTCTTCGAAGCGGAAGCGGGAATAGGTGAAGGCGAAGACGAGGGCGGCGACGCCGAGCCAGATGAGCCGGTTCCAGAGGAGGAATCCGCTGAGGGTGAGCACCTGTGTGTTCTTATCGGAGACGGTCCAATATTTGGTGATGAGGGCGTGGGTTTGAATGGCGAAGGGATCGATGAGTTTGGCGATGGCTTCGTTGTCGATGTCTTCCATGTAGGCGCCGGCCACGCTGTAGGCGACGAGGAGGATGAGCGTTCCGATGAAGCTGGTGATGGTGCTGCGGGTGAGGGCGGCAATGCAGAAAACTATGGCGGCGATGAAGATGGTGTTGGGGATACCGAAGACGAGGAAGCCGTGGAGGTGGGCGGGCCAGACGATGGGTCCCCAGCGTTCGGCATCGACCCATGGCATGTAGCGGGCAAGGAGGATGCCGAATGAGACCCCGAGGAGCGGAATCATGGCGACGATGGAGGAGCCAAGGAAGCGGCCGAGGAGGTAGTCGAATTTGCGGATGGGAGCGCTGAACACCATTTGATAGGTGTTGTGCTGGAAATCGCGCGAGGCGGCGGAATTGACGAAGGCGGTGACCATCAGCATGATGAGCACGGACGCCATGGCATGGAAGGTTTGGATGACGTAGGGGGCGTTGCGGTACGTGTTTTCGAGGGCGCGGCCGACTTGGATTTTGTCGGTGCTGGAGGCGCCGAAGAACATGACGCCGAAGATGAAGAGAAAGACCCAGACCATCATGCCGCGCAGCCAGAAGCGCAGCTCGAAGCGGAGGAAGTGAAGCATCATGCGGCATACTCCCGAGTTCCGGCGAAGCCTCGGATGGCGGAGAAGAAGACGTCTTCGAGATCGGCGGGGACGGCGTGGAATCCATCGCCGGGGTCGGCTTCGGAGTAGATGTGAATGGTGGGGCGTCCGGCGATGAGTTTGGTGGAAATGACTTTGAATTGGCGCTCGTAGTCTTCGACCTGGGCTTTGGCGATGGACTTTTGCCAGATGCGTCCCCGGAGGGCGGTGAGGGCGTTGTCGGGGGATCCGCTCAACAGCACGCGTCCCAAGTGGATGACGGCCATGTTGGTGCAGAGTTCCTTAACGTCTTCGACGATGTGAGTGGAGAGGATGACGATGACGTTTTCGCCGATTTCGGCGAGCAGGTTGTAGAAGCGGTTGCGCTCGCCGGGGTCGAGTCCGGCGGTGGGCTCGTCGACAATGATGAGCTTTGGATTGCCCAGGAGCGCTTGGGCGATGCCGAAGCGCTGGCGCATTCCTCCGGAGAATCCGGTAAGGGCTTTTTTGCGATGTTCGGCGAGGTTGGTGCGTTCGAGTAGGGATTCGACGACGGCCTTGCGCTCGCCGCGGTTGGCGATGCCCTTGAGCAACGCGAGATGATCGAGCATGTCCTGGGCGGAGATTTTGGGATAGACGCCGAAATCCTGGGGCAGGTAGCCGAGCACCTTGCGCACCTCGTGCTTTTGATTGAGGGCATCGATAGAGCCGAGGGTGGCCGAGCCGCTGTCGGCATCCTGAAGGGTGGCGAGGATACGCATGAGGGTGGATTTGCCGGCGCCATTGGGGCCGAGGAGGCCGTACATGCCGGTGGGAATCTGGAGGGAAACATCCTGGAGGGCTTTGACGCCGTTCGAGTAGGTTTTGGACAGGTTACGGATGGAGAGTTCCATGATGTGGATGTCTTCTTTCGTGGTAGTGCGAGGAATATGGTAAGTTCCGTAAATTGTAACGCGATGGAAGCGAGAGATCAGCAGCGGTTCCAGAGGGAGTTCGCACGGAAGTATTTCGTACGATTCCACATGTCGCTCATTGTGGCGGGGACGGTTGGGGGAGGAGTACTGACTAGCCGGCTGTTGCTGGGGGCGGGCATGGGCTCAGTGATGCTGCGCTATGCGCTGGATGTGGCGTCGGCGTACTTGATTTTCCTGCTGCTGGTGAAGCTGTGGCTGCTTCATGTGCATACGGGTGGTTCAGGTGGTCCGGAGATCGACTTGGATTTGGAGGATGCATCCGATGTAGTGGGCGAGTTGAAGACCAGCGTGGTGAGCAGCGGGGGAGGCGGAAGAGGAGGAGGATTCAGTTTGCCGGGACTGGATGTGGATGGAGAGGGCTGCCTGCTGGTTGTGCTTTTCCTGGTGCTGGTGCTGGCGGTGGTTCTGGCGGGTGGGTACGTGATTTGGATGGCTCCGGAGATCCTGGGGGAAGCGGCGTTCTATGCGGTGGTGGGGGGCAGCTTGGCGGGGGTGGCGTCTAGGTTGTAAGGGGAGGGTTGTGTGGTGGGCGTGGTGCGAGCGACGGCGATTCCGGTTCTGGCGGTGTTTGCGATGACGATGA
>JAEUQG010000075.1 GCA_016789755.1 Bryobacterales bacterium | reverse complement strand
CAGCGTCCAACTCACCGCATCGTCCGCCAATTTCCAGAACTGGTCCGGCGACCTCACCGGCTCCACCAACCCCCAGAATCTGACCATGAACGGACCCCGTTCCGTCACCGCCAACTTCAGCACCGGCGCCAGCATCACCGTAACCACCAACCCCATCGGCCGCACCTTCACCGTCGACGGCACACCATACTCCTCAACCCAAGTTTTCAATTGGACTCCTGGCAGCCAGCACACCATCGCCACCTCTTCTCCCCAATCGAGCGGAGGCACCCGCTACACCTTCTCCAACTGGAGCGACGCCGGCGCCATCTCCCACTCCATCACCACTCCCGCATCCGCCACCACCTACACCGCCAGTTTCACCACCCAATATCTCCTCACCACCGCCGTCTCCCCCAATGGATCAGGGACCATCACAGCGAGTCCCTCCTCCGGCGACGGCTATTACAACGCGGGCGCCAGCGTCCAACTCACCGCATCGTCCGCCAATTTCCAGAACTGGTCCGGCGACCTCACCGGCGCCACCAACCCGCAGAACCTCACCATGAACGGACCCCGTTCCGTCACCGCCAACTACTCGAGCCCCGGCATCTCCATCACCGTCACCACCAGCCCCATCGGCCGCACCTTCACCGTCGACGGCAGCACCTATTCCTCACCCCAAGTCTTCAGTTGGACACAAGGCAGCCAGCACACCATCGCCACCTCCTCCCCCCAATCGGGCGGAGGCACCCGCTACACCTTCTCCAACTGGAGCGACGCCGGCGCCATCTCCCACTCCATCGCCACTCCCGCATCCGCCACCACCTACACCGCCAATTTCACCACCCAATATCTCCTCACCACCGCCGTCTCCCCCAACGGATCCGGGACAATCACAACGAATCCCTCCTCCGCCGACGGCTACTACAACGCCGGCGCCGTCGTCCAACTCACCGCCTCCGCCTCCAATTTCCAGAACTGGTCCGGCGACCTCACCGGCGTCGCAAACCCCCAGAACGTCACCATGAACGGCCCCCGCAGCACCATCGCCAACTACACATCCGGCGGTTCCACCTGCACCTTCAACGTCCCGCAATCCACCTACAACGTCCCCGCCACCGCCTTCACCGGCAACTTCCCCGTAACCGCTAACTGCGTCTATGCGCCCGCCACACAAACCAGTTGGATTCACATCCTCTCCTCCGCCAACGAAAGCCCGGTCCGCTACAGCGTTGACCGCAACACCGGCGCGGCGCGCGTCGGATCCATCACCATCGGCACCGCTGCCGTCACCATCGTCCAGGACGCGGCCCCGTCTCTCTCCAACGCTCTCCGTTTCGTCTCCCTCGAACCCTGCCGCCTCATGGAAACCCGTCCCGAATACAACTTCCAGGGCCGCACCGGAGCCTTCGGCCCGCCCTACATGCAGGCCAATGAATCCCGCACTCTGACGCCATCGCAATCGAACGTTTGCACCATCCCGGCCGACGCCAAGGCCTACGTCCTCAACGTCACCCTTGTCCCCCGCGGCGGCGTCGATCACATCACCATTTGGCCCGCCGGCCAGTCACGCCCCAACTTCTGGACCGTCCGCTCCCCCGACGCCCAAATCGTCGCCAACGCCGCCATCGTCGCCGCCGGCACGGCGGGCGCAATCCAGGTATTCGCCTCCAACGACGCCGACCTCATCATCGACATCGCCGGCTACTTCACCGATTCCGCGGCTACCTCGAATCTCGTCTTCTACCCCCTCACCCCCTGCCGCGTCATCGACACGCGCATCGACTACCGCCAGCCCGCCGGACCCTTCGGCCCGCCGTCCCTCAACGCCCAGGTCAAACGCACCTTCCAGTTCCCCGCCGGACCCTACTGCACCATCCCCGCCAACGCCCGCGCCTTCTCCGTCTCTCTCACCGCAGTTCCCAAAGGCCCGCTCCAGTTCATGACCATCTGGCCCGCCGGAGGGCCTCAGCCAAACGTCTCCAGCATCAACTCGCCGTCCGGACGCATCATCGCCAACAGCGTCATCGTCCCTGCCAGCGCCAACGGCAGCATCGATGTCTACGCCTTCAACGAAACCGATTTCCTCATCGACATCAACGGATACTTCGCTCCCGACGACGGCCAGACGGGCCTCTTCTTCTACACCGCGCCCCAGTGCCGCATCAGCGACGCCGCCTACGACTCGGAAAGCACCCGCACCATCGGAATTGCCGCCTCCGGGCAATGCCTCAACATCCCGTCCTCGGCCAAGGCCTTCGCCCTCAACTTCACTTCCATCTCCAACGGATCGCCCATGCCGTTCCTCACCGCCTTCCCAACAGGCCAGCCGCAGCCCAATGCATCCGTGCTCAACGCATTCCAGGGGCAAACGGTCAGCAACTCGGCCATCATCCCGTCCGGCCCCAACGGGCAGGTTAACGTATTCGCCTACCGCCCGACGCAGGTTGTAGTCGAACTCAGCGGCTACTTCAACCGCTGAGCTTCTGCTCCAGTTCCGACCAGCGGTGGTACAGTGCATCCACCGCGTCCTGGGCCGTTTGCAGCGCCTGATAGGCATCCTGCAAAGCCCGCCCATCGGTCACCACCGCGCTGTCCTGAAGCTTCGCCCGGGCCCCTTCCAGCGCTTGCTCCGCCTCGGCAATGCGCTGCTCGATGGTCTCGTACTCCCGCGCCTCCAGGTACGACAATTTCTTCTTCGACGGCGTGGGCGCAGACTGCGTTGCGGCCGCCGGCGCCGGCGCTGGCGTCGCCTTAGGCTTCTTCTGCCCCGCTTGCCACTCGTCCCATTGCGAATAGTCCGCGAACCGCCCAATCCCACCCTCCCCATCGAGCCCCAGCACCACCGTCGCCACCCGGTCCAGCAAATAGCGGTCGTGCGTTACCAGCACCAGCGCCCCGCGAAACTCCAGCAAACTCTCCTCCAGTATCTCCAGCGTCGGTATGTCCAGATCGTTCGTCGGCTCATCGAGCAACAGCACATCGGCCGGCTCCAGCATCAGCTTCGCGATCAGAACCCGCGCCCGCTCGCCGCCCGAAAGCCGCCCCACCGGCTGGTTAAGCTGATCGCTTTGAAACAGAAACCGCGCCGCCCACGACGCCACATGCAGCACCCTGTCCTGATACAACACCGAATCCCCATCCGGAGCAAGCGCCCGTTTCAACGTCACACCGGAATCCAGTTGCCGGTTCTGATCGAAATACACCATCCGCAGCAGGTCCGCCCGCCGCACCGTACCCTGTGTCGGCTTCATCTGATCCATCAGCACCCGCATCAGCGTCGACTTGCCCGAACCGTTCGGCCCCACCAGCCCGATCCGCGTCCCCGGCGTCACCACAAAATCAAGACCCGAAAACAGCGTGCGCCCCCCCAGATCCACCGATACCTTCTCCAGTTCGATCAGCCTCTTCGTCTTCCGGTCCGTGGCCGAAAAATCGATGCCCGCCGTCGCCGTGCGCGCCCGGCTCTCCAAATCGGCCAGCTCCCCAATCAGTTCATTCGCCTTGTCGATGCGCGCTTTCGATTTCGTCGTCCGCGCCTTCGGTCCGCGCCGCAGCCACTCCATCTCCGTCCGCACCCGGTTCTCCAAGGCATCCTGACGCTTCGCCTGCGCGTGCAGATAATCCGCCTTCTTCTCCAGAAAGGTGCTGTACGTACCCTCCACCCGCAGCAAACCCTCGCGGTAGGCGCGATTCAGTTCCACCATCTCCGTCGCCACGTTCTCCAGAAAATAACGGTCATGGCTGATCACCACGCACGCCAACGCCGCCGCCGCCAGCGTCTTCTCCAGCCACTGGATGCCCGCCAGATCCAGATGATTCGTCGGCTCGTCCAGCAGCAACACATCCGGATGCTGGATCAGCGCTTCCACAATCGCCAGCCGCTTCTTCCACCCGCCCGAAAACGAACTCACCTCGGCATCCAGATTGTCGAACCCCGCCCGCCCGATCGTCTCCACCACCTCCGGCGCCGTCAGCGATTCCACCACCCGCGACAACACGTCCCGCACTCGATCTTCACTGCCGAATTGCGACTCCTGCGCCACATAGCAGAAGCGCACCCGTTTGCGAATCGCCACTTCCCCGCTGTCAGGCTCAATCAGCCCCGCCAAAATCCGCAGCAGCGTCGATTTCCCCGACCCGTTGGGCCCGATCAGCCCCACCCGCGCGGCTTCTTCCACCGTGAAGTTGATGTTGTCGAAAAGCGATTCCGCCCCAAAAGATTTCGAGAGGTTCTGAGCGTTGATGAGTAGTGCCAAACTAGCAGTGTACGGTATCGACTCATGGTCAAGGCAATTTCCATCGCCGCCTGCCTCATCGCCTCCGCCGCCGGCGCCGTTGCCCAGTCCATCCGCTTCGAGGCCCCCGCGCAGACCGCGCAGTACGAGGCCGCCGAGTTCGTCCTCCGCCTCGATACCCCTTCATTCGCCAATCCCTTCCTCGTCACCGCGCCCTTCGCCGAAATCGCTCTCCCCGAAGGCGGCAAACACATCGTAACCGGCTTCTGCGATTCCGAAGATGGCGGCATCTTCCGCCTTCGCTACGCGCCCTCCCAAACCGGAAGGCACCAGTTCATCGTCACGATGGGCAGCTTCCGCCACAAAGGCGAATTCACCGTGACCGCAGCCGCCGGCGACGGGCCCGTGCAAGTCGACCCGCAACACCCCAGGCATTTCCGCTACGCCTCCGGAAAGCCCTTCTTTCACTTGGGCTACACCGCCTACCACCTCCTCGATCCGTCCAAGACGGAAGCCGAAATCGATGCCGTCGTCGACTACTGCCGGCGCCACGGCTTCAACAAAATCCGCTTCCTGTTGACCGGTTACCCGCGCGACTCCGCCGGGCGCACCGGCAACGACAATGAGCATGGCGTCAAAGATCCCAAACGCGCACCCAACTACGGAGCCCGCTCCGGCCGCGTCAATCCACTCCCCGCCTGGGAGGGCAAGCCCCATGCCTACGATTTCACGCGCTTCCATTTGCCCCATTGGCGCCGCGCCGAGAGAGCCATCGCCGCCATGCGCAACCACGGAATCGAAGCCACCGCCATCGTCACCATCGAAAAGCAGAACCTGCCCGGCGAATACGGACGGCTGAGCGACGCCGAACTCCGGCTCTACCGCTATGCCCTGGCCCGTCTCGGCGCGTTCCGCAACGTGTGGTGGGATCTCGGAAATGAGCACAACGAGTTTCGCGACAAGGAATGGGGCGACGCCATGGGAACCATTCTCCGCGCCCTCGATCCCCATCGCCGCCTCGCTTCCGCGCACGCCTACGCCGATTTCTGGTATGCCGCCTCGCCCTGGGCTTCCTATATCGTCACCCAGCACTACGGCGACGAACGCACGGTATACGATTGGGCCCGTAAATTCGAAGGCGCCCGCAAGCCCTATGTCAACGAAGAGTACGGTTATGAAGGCCCTGCCTCCGAACCCGGCCATCTGCAAAACGCCGATATCACCCGCCGCACGCATTGGGCCATCGCCATGGCGGGCGGCTATGCCACCTACGGCGATTGGAGCGACGGCGTCGCCTGGTTCTATTCCGGCGATCCCGGCCCCGGTGTCGCCGCCACCCAGTTGCACCACCTCCGCGCGTTCTTTGAAGCCCTCCCCTTCGCCCGCATGATGCCCTGCTCCGAACAGGCCCCCGCCGCCTTCTGCCTCCAGACTCCCGATGGCCGGCGGGTCTACTACCTCCCTCGCGGCGGCTCGCTCTCGCTCCCCTTCAAAAACACCCGCCGGTTCGATCCGCGCACCGGCCAGTGGAGCGATGCAACCCTCATCGCGGCCCCCGATCGCCAGGACTGGGCCTTCCTCGTCGAGCCCTGAACACCTTCTACACGAAATAGAACATCGCCGTCGCCGTGCAATCGTTCTGCGCCGTCAGCCGCACCCACTGCGCGCTGAACGCGTCCGGAAACAGGTGCTTCCCATACCCCTCCGCGCCCACCTTCACCTGTTCGTATTTGTGCCACGTCCCGTTGCCCATGAAGTCGATCTCCACATCGAACACCGCTGCTTTGTCCGTCGTGATGTGCAGCATCTTGTGCACGAAACCCGTCAGCAGAAACGGGTCTGACGGCGCCCCCTTGCGCACCGCGGTCTTCCAGTACGGCCCGCCCCATCCCTGCGGCTTCCCCCACGACCATAAATCGTCCGTCTTCCCGAACCACAATCCCGATTGCGGCTGGCCCGACAAGGCGTTGTTATCGCGATTCGGCGTCGTTTGATTCCCACCCACCGCGAACAATCCGCGGAACGCGCAGAAATCCGGAATAATCCGCAAATGCTGGCAAACCGGCTTCACGCCCCAAATCCGGTTCTCAAACGCCAGCGGCTGCAGTTCATAAAACATGCCTTGAATGTCCATCAGGTAATGCTCGGTTTCCACTTCCCGGATGCGCATCCATTCCGTCTGCCAGGCATGGCTCATCGCCTGCGTCGCTTTCGGCAAACGGTAGCGCTGCCACTCGCCTTTCACCAGCGCCCACAGCAACACCGAAGCTTCATCCCACCCGGTGGCGAACAGCACCGCCCCCATATCCTGCCGCGCCGCCACATCCATATGCGGCTTGCCCGAAAGCTTCTTCCACGCCTTGCCGTCGTATTCGAACAACCCTGCCTGATCTTCGCCGAACGCGTAGAAACCGTTGTTCGCCACCACCACGCGCCCCTGCGCCGTGTAGCCCCCCTTGAAATGCGGACGCGCCGCCAGTTTCATCTCTTTCACTAGGTCCGTCAGCACGCGAGGCTTGTGGTCGCTCACGTCCATCTCGATAAACTCGCCCTCCATCCCCTGGTAGTAAATGCGGTTCGCCCCATCCGTCAGATGCCTCATCGTCGATGTCAGCCGGTAGTTGTCCAACGCCGGGATGTGCTTCCAATTCCCCTTCGCATCGATTACGTACGGCCCGATGAAGCACTGGTTCGACTCGCGGTGGATCAGCCGGTTGGCATGCGTGCCGTCGTGCACATGCAGCCGCTGCGCGTCCAGGTTCTCGCTGATTGCGTATAGCCCCAGTCCGTAACCCGTGCCCTTTTTGTGGCTGTTGTAGGTCACTGCCCACAGCACGTCTGCCCACGGCATCAGCGCCCCGATGCCGCATTCGGAACGTTGCGGCATCGTGTCCGCCTTGAATCCGATCGTAGCCTGCCCGCTCGATTTCACCGTCTGCCCGGCCGCGTGCCCGGCCCCGGCCAACGACGCAAGCATCGCCCTCCGTGTAAGCGCCATCAGCCCACCTCCCGTTGTTCCTCTACTCGAAGACGATCACATCGTTCAGCGCAATCTCGGTCCCTTTCGATTCGAAGATGCGCTCGCCCAGCACGCGGATGCGCAGCGTGTGCTTCCCCTTCGACAACCCGAAAGCATGGAACATCGAATCGTTGAGCTTGCGCACGTCCTCGTCCGGATAACAGTCCGATACCTTCGGAGCCTTCCCGTCCAGTACGAATTCCGCCTTCCCGCACGTTGGCAGAAACGGACCGCTCACCACCACCCCCGTCCCCTCGAAGGTCACCACCGCTTCCGCCCCCTTCTCCCCGCTCGTCCGCAGGTGGCGCTCCGTGTTCCGAATCGTCTGCTTGTCCTGCTTCCATGCCCCCGCAAAACTCCACCGCGCATCCGGCACCGCAATGCGTTCCTTCGCCGCCGCCCGGCCTTTCCACTGCTCAAAGGGAGCCGCTTTCGCCGCCTGCGTCTTCACCGCCAGGTTGTCTCCATCCTGCTTGCCGCCCTGCCGCGTTGTCAGCTTTACCGCCCGCGTCACCGTGCTGTCCACGATGCTCTCGAATGTAAAGTCCGTATAACGGAACTTCTCCTTCGAGATCGACGGGATGTGGCTCTTCCAATGATCCGGAATGCGCTCGTAACCTAGCATCACGCCCAGAATCCCCGCCGCACTCGATGGATTGCAGTCCGAATCCTGCCCGGCCCGTGTCGATACCTCGATCGTCTTGTTCATCTCGCCATCCCCGTAAAGCAGCCCCAATGCGATATAAGCCCCGTTCAGCGCCGCGTCGATATTGAACGGCCGCATCGCGCCTTCCGGACACGGCTCGGCGTTGTTCCACTTCTTTTCAATCTGGCGCCACACCGACTCCCAATCCTTCGGCTCCGCCTTCGCCCACGCCAGCACATCGCCGATCAGCTTGTGATACTTGCTTTGCGGCGGCAGACAGCGCAACCCGGCCTCCACCACCGCCCGCGGGCTCTTCTCGA
Organism: Bryobacterales bacterium; assembly: GCA_016789755.1. Taxonomy (GTDB): domain Bacteria; phylum Acidobacteriota; class Terriglobia; order Bryobacterales; family Bryobacteraceae; genus CADEFT01. The sequence goes on along the minus strand of JAEUQG010000075.1, from coordinate 31,128 downwards.
AAAACGCCGCCGAATACATGCACGACACGAACACGCCGCCATACAGACCTTCTCCGTAATTCATCACCCGCCCGGCGCGCATCGCGATGTCCGTCGCCGACCGCGGCATTCCCGGCGCCATCAGCCCGATAAAATCCGACTCGATCTGAAAGTCGATATCGTCGGCGTGAACATTGTAGTCGGGATGGCCGGCAAGCTTCGCCGGAACCCCCCGCTTCAGATTGCGCCGCGCCGACAGATTGGCATGCCACAGCGCGTACCGCGCATTGCGGAACATCTCCCCGAAATCCTCCGTCGTGGCGTCGAGCCCTTTATCGTCCAGCACCTTCGCAAACGTCATATCGACGTAAAGATCGTCCTGGTTGAGCGAGTTCGTGATCTTCTCCGGGCTCCATTGCGGCAATTGCTCTTTCGGAATAATCACTTCGTTGAAGCGGAATTCCGTCGGCGCCCCGTAGCTGACCCCGATCATCTGCCCTGCCCATCCCCCCTTCACCCGGTCCCGGAACTCGGCCATCGGGATGCGCACCGTCGATTGCGCGAACGCCGCGCCCGCCAACAAAAATACTGCGAAATGTTTCATCGGACAATCTCCTTTCGCACCGGACATGCCGTATTGGGCTCACTCATCTCCGGCGCCTTCCACCCGGTTTCCTTCTTCAGCCGCGCCAGCCGCGCCTTCATGTCCGCCAGCGTGCTGCCGTACCCTCCATCGGCGATCGCGTTCCGCATTTCGTTCGGATCGAGCAGCAAATCGTAGAGTTCATCGGTATTCGCCTTGTCCAGATACTCGATGTACTTGTAGCGCTCGGTGCGCACCGCCAGCAGCGCCGGGCACTGCCAGATGCGCTCCGCGTATTCGTAAAAAATGTCCGTCCGCCATTGCTTCGCAACGCCCCCCTGGAACAGCGGACGCAGCGAGCGCGCCGTCGGCGACGCCTTGCCCCCCTTCACGCCGCACACATCCAGCACCGTCGGAAAGATGTCCAGATTCAGCGTCATCTGCGTGGCAACGGTCCCCGCCGGAATCAACCTTGGATAGCGCATCAACATCGGCACCCGCAGCGCTTCTTCGTAAGGAAAGCGCTTGTCCACAAGCCGGTGCTCCCCTAGAAAGAATCCGTTATCGCCTACAAAGATCACCAGTGTGTCCTGGGCCAGCCGCTTCTCGTCCAGGGCATCCAGTATGCGGCCCACCGCGCGGTCGGCGCTCATCACACTGCGGTAGAAATCCTTGATGTAGTCTTGCCAGCTTCCCTTCAGTTGCCGCGGCCCATCGAAGAAACGGTCCGCCTCGATGCAGCTTTGCGCCACCACATCCGCTTTGCCTGTCTTCTCATACTCCTCGTTCCAGGACGCCGGCTGCGCAATGTCCACATTGGCGAATAGCTGCTTCATGTCCTCGGGTGGCAATTGCTCGGCATGCGGAGACTTGATGCCCACACACAAGCAAAACGCTTGCCCCGGCGTTTGCCGGCGCAGAAACTCCACCGCGAAATCCGCCGTCACCGCGTCCACGTGCCCCTTCATCGTCTGCTCTTTCCCTTGCACGTGGAAGATGGGTTCGCGATACCGGCCTTGCCCCGGCAGCACTGCCCAGTAGTCGAACCCCTGGCGCGGCGAAGCGTTATTCCCGATGTGCCACTTCCCCACATACCCCGTGCTGTAACCCGCCTTCTTCAGCAACTGCGGCCACAGCACTTCATCGCGGTCGAACGTATCGGAGACCCGGTTGTATCGCACCATGTGCTGATGGGCGTAACGTCCCGTGAGGTACGTCGCCCGGCTCGGCGAACACAGGCTCGTCGTCACAAATGCGTTGACAAACGTGATCCCCTCGCGCCCGATGCGATCCATGTTCGGCGTCCGCAAATACGCATGCCCCCGCAGGCTCAGCAAATCCCAGCGCTGGTCGTCGGTGATGATGTACACCACGTTCGGACGCGCCGCCGGCGCCAGCGCCCCCAGGAGAAGTGATCGTCGTGTCATGGCTCGTCAGGCCCCGATATAGCGCGCGTACAGACTTCGGGCCAGCCCCACGTCCGTGGTGCCTTTCACGATCGCCCGCCCATCGGGGAACACCGTCATTTCATACGATGGCAGAAAAAAACGCAAGGCGAACTCGTTTCTCCGCACCTGCCCCAGCGGTGTCAGCCGCGCCGCCAGTTCCGCCAGATTCAACGGCCGCGCACGGTCATGAATCTGCACCGCGTTGCGCCCGCATAGGCTGATCGGAGTGCGCCTCCGCCCCTGCAAGTGAACCAGGTCCCGCAACCCGCAGGCCGGGCACGATGGCATCGGATCAGGCTGCCCGATTTGCCGCATCGCACCCGTCCACACATCCACCGTGGTCAGCTTGCGCGGCACTTCCTCCGCCTTCCCCACCAGGATCTGGATCGCCATGCTCACCTGCAGCGATGCGATCAACGACGTGATCGTATTCAACACCCCCGCCGTCTCGCACGTCGGCTGCGCCCCGCCCGGCGGCTCGGGATACACGCACTTCAAACACGCCGTCACACCCGGCAGCACCGGCATCGCCAGCCCGTAACTCGCCACCGCCGCCCCGTATATCCACGGAGTATCGCAGTGCACCGCCAAATCGTTGATGAGGTACCGCGTCTCGAAATTGTCGGTGGCGTCCAGGATGAGATCGGCTTCCCCCAGCAGATCCTCCGCGTTGTGCGGCGTCAGATCCGCCACCACCGCCTCGGCATGCACACCGCTGTTGATCCGCGCCACCGCCCGAGCCGCCGCAATCGCCTTCGGCATCGCCTCTTCCGCGTCTCGCTCTTCATACAGCCATTGACGCTGCAGATTGCTCGCTTCCACGTAGTCCCGGTCAATCAGATCCAGCCACCCGACACCCGCCCGCGCCAATGCCCCCGCCTGAAAACTGCCCAGCGCCCCGCATCCCACCACCGCCACTCGCGATTCCATCAGCCGCCTCTGGCCCTCTTCACCGATTCCAGGAAAAAGTATCTGGCGGGAGTAGCGTTCGCGGGCCGTGGCATCCATCTCCTACATCATCCCACGCGCCTTCGCCCTCCGGCCCTCATCAAGGCCGCAAATAACGCTCTTCCAAAATCCGCACATGATGCACTTCGTGCCCGGCCATCGTCCACCCCAGCGCCCGCACGCTCATCCGGTTATTGTTGGCCACTCCCGTCCGCGATAGCTCCTCTTCACTCAGGTTGCGGTAGAACAGCACATTGGCCTGCCGCAAATGCGCGAACTCAGCCACCAGGTCCGCCAGTGGAATCTCATCGAACCGCGCGTTGGCGACGAACGCATTCTCATCGAAGCTGTGCAACTGGTTCTGATCGAGCCGCGCGTAACGCAGGGCGCGGTAGGAAAACACACGCTCGGCGTCGATCAAATGCCCGATCACCTGCTTGATGCTCCATTTGCCCTCCGCGTAGCGCTGCAGCGCCTGCCCCTCGCTCAGCGGCGCCAGCAACTGCTCCGTCTTGGCAATGCCCGCCGTCAGCGCGGCAATCAGGTCCTTGCCCTCTACCTGACTGATGTAGCGGCCAAAATAAGGCGCGTATTCGCAAGCATCCGGTACGGTGATCATGGTCCATGGTAACAAGGACTATATGGGCCTTCTCCTCTTGCTGCTGTTACATGCCACCCCCGCCGCCGCCCGTTACGATGTCACCGTCCACCGCGACACCTACGGCGTCCCACACATTTACGGCAAGACCGATGCCGACGTTGTCTTCGGGCTCGCCTACGCCATGGCGCAGGACAACTTCTGGCAGCTCGAGGAAGACTACATTCGTCAGTTGGGGCGCGAACCCGAACTCTACGGCAAGCAGCGCCTCGATCGCGCCATCGCCTTCCGCCTCTTCGGTGTCGAAAAACAGGCCCGCGCCGGTTACGCCGCCGCGTCCCCACAACTGCGCGCCATCTGCGATGCCTTCGCCGCAGGCTACAACCTCTTCCTCGCCCAACATCCCAACATCAAACCCAGGTTGCTCGCCCGCCTCGAAGGATGGCAGGTGCTCGCTTTTCAGGACTCCAGCCCGTCCCTTGCCGGCAACGGCGTCCGCGGCGACGATGTGCAGCGCGAATTCCCCATGCTCCGCCCCTCGAGCGAACAAACGCCCCCAGCCGATGCCGAGGAAGGCTCCAACATGTGGGCCGTTAGCGCCCAAAAGAGCGCTTCCGGCAAACCCCTCCTGTTCCTCAATCCCCACGTCGGCTTCTTCGGCGGCGGCCAGCGCTACGAAGCGCACCTCGAATCGAAGCAAGGTCTCCGCGTCTCCGGCTTCGCCATCCTCGGCACCCCCTACATCCGCTCCGGCTTCACCGCCCGTCACGGCTGGTGCCACACCAACAACAACGCCGACACCGTCGACGTCTGGCTCGAACCGCCAAACCCCGAAGGCCTCGAAACGTGGGAGGAAGTCATCCCTACCTCCGAAGGCCCCGTCAAAGTCCGCCTCAGAAAGACAAAGCACGGCTTCGTCACCGGCATGCGCGACAACAGAGCCCTCGCCAAACGCGCTCCGCAAATCACCCCGCTCGCCCTAATGACCCAACGCATCGCACTGGCCAAGGCCCGCTCCCTTCCCGAATTCCGCGCCGCCATGCAACACCGCGCCATCACCGGCTCCAACACCATGTACGCCGACAGCAAGGGCAACATCTTCTACGTCCACGGCAATGCCATCCCCAAGCGCAATCCAAAATTCGATTGGACCCAGCCCGTCGATGGCGCCGACCCGCAAACAGAATGGCAGGGCTTGCACCCATTCGCCGATTTGCCCCAGTTCCTCAACCCCGCCTCCGGCTTCCTCCAGAACTGCAACTCCACGCCACTGCTCGCCGCCGGCGACCCCGCATCCGACCCCGGCTACCCCGCCTACTTCGTTCCCGAACAGGATAACCTCCGCTCCCAGCGATCCCGTCAGATTCTCACCGGGCAATCCAAATTCACTTTCGATCAGTGGAGCAAAGCCGCCCTCGATACGAAAATCCTCCTCGCCCGCACCGAAATCGACAAGCTTCTCGCCTCGCCCCAAACCGGCGAATCCATCCAGGAATTAGTCAAGGTGCTGCGCGAATGGGATACCGTAAGCACAACCGATTCCGTGCCCATGACGCTGTTCATGGCCGCCTACCTCGAACGCGACCGCAACACGCAGACAGGCTTTCTCACCCCCGATAGCTTGCGCCGGATAAAAGCGGAGCTTGAGCGCGACTTCGGCTCCTGGCGCGTCCCCTTCGGCGAGTGGAACCGCCTCCAGCGCGTGCACTCCTCGGGCCGCCTCGAACCGTTTCGCGACGACCGCCCCAGCATCGGCGTCCCCGGCGCGCCCGGCGCCGTCGGCGTCATCTTCAACTTCTACACCACTTCATCCCCAGGTCAAAAACGGATGTACGGACGCATGGGCAATACCTATGTCGCCGTCGTCGAATTCGGCCGCAAAGTCAAAGCCGCTTCGCAACTCGTTTTCGGACAAAGTGCCGATCCCCAATCGCCGCACTACCTCGATCAGGCGCCCCTCTACGCCGGCCAGAAATTCAAACCCGCATGGTTCCACCCGAGCGATGTCCGCTCCCACACCAAATCCACCCTTCGGCTTCGCCATCCCTAGCATCCTCGCGAATTTACATTTTTTTTACATTCTGCCCACGACCTTTTTTCGTATGCCCCGTAGTATCAGTTTGTAGAACGGGGGTAGATCAGAATGTTTCAATCCGCAGCCGCCGCGGGAAACGCTTACCGCGACGAGCACCTGTTGTTCGATCACGGCAATACTTCGGCCTATGTAGACCTACGCGAAATCATTCTCACCAAAAAAGAGCACGAATTGCTCGCGTTGCTCGTCGAAAACGCCGGCGAAATTGTCCCGCGCGACATCCTTCTTGAGCGCATCTGGGGCTACGGCAAAGACATCCGTACCCGCACTCTCGATGTCCACATCCGCCGCCTTCGCAAGAAACTGTTCCCCTACGGCGATACCTATATCGAGACCATCTTCGGCGTCGGCTACCGCTTCCAGCGCTTCCGCGAGCCGCGCAACTACATGACCTTCATGCCCGAACTGGTGGCCGTCTAAACGCGGCACGAAAGCGAGTCCGGCTGTTGTAAACTCGCTTTCACAATGGTTTCCAGACTCCTGCGCCGCACGCATATGTACGTGGCGTTGTTCCTCACGCCATGGATGCTGATGTACACCCTCAGCACCGCGGCCATGAATCATCGCGAACATCTCCACGACGGCCCGTCCCAGCCGCGCTTCACACCGGAACGCGAATTCACCTACGACGGTGTTTTTCCGCAGGGCGCGAAACCCCGCGACATCGCCGCCCAGTTGCTCGCCTCGCTCGACATGGATGGCGCGCACAACGTGCAACGGCCCAACGACACGCAGCGGATCACCATCCTGCGGCAAGACCCCCTAACCCCGCGCCGCATTACCTACACTCCCGCCGATCGAAAAGTGGCCATCGAACGGATGGAGTTTGAAAGCTCGGCATTCCTCGAACGCATGCATCGCCGCCGCGGCTTTCAACACCCCTACTTCCTCGAAGATGCATGGGCCTTCAGCGTCGACCTGGTGATCGCCGCCATCGTCTTCTGGGCCCTCTCCGGGCTCTGGATGTGGTGGGAACTGAAGGTCACCCGCAAAGTGGGCGCAATCTGCCTGGCCGCGGGCGCCGCCTTGTTCGCGCTCTTCGTGGTGACCATATGAAGTTCCCTCACCTCAACCGCCGCACTCACCTCTATCTGGCGCTCGTGCTTCTTCCCTGGTTCCTCATGTACGGCGTCAGCTCCATTCCCTTCAGCCACAACCAGTACTTCAACGACCTCGACCAGAAAAAAGGCATCCCGCTGTGGACGCTCCGCTATGAGCGTCCCTACCAGGTTGCCGTACCCCAAGGCGATCTCCGCCCGCTGGCAACGAAGGTCGCCGGTGACCTCCGCTTGAGCGGCGCCTATGGCGCCTACCGTCCGCCCGGCGGCAACCATATCGAAATCTACGCCGCCACATTTCTCCACGCCGCCCGCGCCCGCTATTACCCCGCCGAGAATCGCATCACCGTCGAAGACCGCCGCTTCCGTTTCGATCAGTTCCTCACCGGCATGCATGCCCGCGGCGGCTTTCGCCACGATGACCCGCTCCAGCTCTTCTGGTCGATACTGATCGACGTCGTCTGCTTCGCCATGCTCCTCTGGATCGCCACCGGTCTCTACATGTGGTGGACCCTGCCCGCGTTGCGCAAGTGGGGCTGGGTGGCCTTGCTCAGCGGATTTGCCGCCTTCGCCCTCTTCCTGTTCACGCTCTAGCGGCGCCAGCCGCCGCCACAACAGGAAGCCGCGTAATTGCGCTATATAATAGTCACACTCCCTGTAGTATCGATTCTTTTATGAGGTGGCTATGAACGATCACAAAGAAGCACATGAGCTCGCACATCTTTATGTAGATGGCGCTTTCAGCCGTCGCGAAATGATTCGCCGCGCGCGCAAGATCGCTGGCGGCGTCGCCATCGTGAGCGCTGCATTAAACAACATGGGCGCTCCCTTGCGCGCCCAGCAGGGCGCCTCCTGCTCCACCGATCTCCGCGTCCCCGCCGATGCCCCGGACATCGTCACCCAGGACGTCCAGTTCGCCGGCGACGAGTCCCCCCTCTTCGCCTACCTCGTCAAGCCCAAGCGCGACGTCACCGACCCCATCCCCGCCGTCCTCGTCATCCACGAAAACCGCGGCTTGAACGAACACATCAAGGATGTCACCCGCCGCGTCGCCCGCGCCGGATACATCGCGCTCGGCATCGACCTCCTCTCCCGCCAGGGCGGCACCGACCAGTTCACCGACCCCGCCCAGCAAACCGCGGCTTACGGCCGCACCACTCCCGCCGGCCGTCTTGCCGATCTTCGCAAAGCGGTTGCCTATCTCCGCACCTTGCCCGATGTGTTCGACAGCATCGGAACCGTCGGCTTCTGCGCCGGTGGAGCCAACGTCTGGATGCTCGCATCGAGCGGGGAAACCACCCGCGCCAACGTCGTCTACTACGGCGCCCCTCCCGCTCTCGATCAGATCCCCAACATTCACGGCCAAATGCTCTGCCACTACGCGCAAACCGACCGTAACCTGACAGCCCAAGGCGCCACCACCATCGCCGCCATGAACGCCGTCCAGAAACGCTTCGGCTTCCACGTCTGGGAGAACGTCGGCCATGCCTTCAACAACGACACCGGCGCCGCCTTCAATGCCAAGGCCGCCTGTGAGGCCTGGAACAAAACAATCGAGTTCTTCTACACCCACCTGGGCTAAGTACCGCTTGCTAGCATGAAGGGACCCTTTCCCTTCATGAACCGCGAATATCATCACTGGTACAGTCCCGCTTTGCAGCGCGACATGGAAATCCTCGTCTTCGGCCACGACGGTCCCCCTGTGCTCGTCTTCCCGTCTTTCCTGGGGCGCTTTTACGAATACGAGGACCGTGGCATGATCGCCGCCTTGACTCACAAATACGACGCCGGCCGCCTGCGCGCCTTCTGCGTCGATAGCCTCGATGCCGAAACCTGGAACAACACCTCCGTCCCCCCGCGGCTCCGCATCGAACGGCACATGCAGTGGGAACAGCACATCCTTTCCGAAATCGTCCCCATGATCCGCAATCGCGCACAGACGGACCGTATCGCCGTTACCGGATGCAGCTTCGGCGGTTATCACGCCGTGAACTTCGCCCTGCGCCATCCGGACATTGTCCACACCTGCGTCAGCATGGGCGGCGCCTTCGACATTCGCGGCTATTTAGACGGCTATTGGGATCAGGATGTCTACTTCCACAATCCCCCCGAGTACCTTCGCAACCTCGAAGACGATTGGTACCTCAGTCTCTACCGCGAAGGGCTCCGCCTGGTGCTTGCTACCGGCGAGCACGATCCTTGTCTCGACGCCAATTTCAAACTCTCCGGTATCCTCAACAAGAAGGGCATTCCCCACTACCTCGACGTCTGGGGCGACGGCGCCGGGCACGACTGGCCGTGGTGGCAACAAATGGCCCGTAAGTTTTTCTAACCATCAGGGAGTCCCTCGCAATGGAACGCAGAGAGTGGTTTCAGATGCTCGCCGCGCTGGCCGCGGCGCCCGCCGGCGCATCGATGCAGCAGGGCGGCAGCACCCCGCCGGCCATCGACAAAGCAACGCTGGCCGCGGCCTTGAAGGTGTTAGGCCTCGAATTCAGCGAACCCCAAATCGAAATGATGCTCGCCAACGTCAACCGCGCCCGCGGAAACTTCGACGCCTTGCGGAAAATCGAACTGCCTCTCGAAACATCGCCCGCCTTCACCTTCCGCCCCAATACTCCACCCGCCGCAAAGAACGCCAAACCGCGCTTTCAACCCTCGCGCACCAAAGTGCGCACCGATTGGAAGAACATCGAGGATCTCTCGTTCTGGCCCGTAACCAGCCTTGGCGCTCTGCTCAAGGCCCGGAAAATCACCTCCACCGCTCTAACCAGGATGTACCTGGAACGTTTGAAACAATTCAGCCCCAAATTGAATTGCACCATCACCCTGACCGAAGACCTCGCCCTCGATCAGGCCCGCCGCGCCGATACCGAACTCCGCCGCGGACGCTATCGCGGCCCGCTCCACGGCATCCCCTGGGGAGCTAAGGACCTCCTCGCCACCAAAGGTATCCCCACCACCTATGGCGCCGAACCCTTCCAAAACCAAGTCCTCGACTACGACGCCACCGTCGTAGAACGCCTGGAAAAAGCCGGCGCCGTGCTCGTCGCGAAACTGTCCATGGGCGCCCTCGCCATGGGCGGCCTCTGGTTCCGCGGCATGACCAGAACACCTTGGGATACCGAGCGCACCTCCAGCGGCTCTTCCGCCGGATCGGCCTCCGCCACCGCCGCCGGCCTGGTCGCATTCAGCATCGGAACCGAAACCCTCGGCTCCATCATTTCCCCGTCCATCCGCTGCGGAACCACCGGCCTGCGTCCCACCTACGGCCGCGTCAGCCGCCACGGTGCAATGGCCCTCAGTTGGACCCTCGATAAGATCGGCCCCATCTGCCGCACCGTCGAGGATTGCGCCTTGGTTCTCCACGCCATCTACGGCCCCGATGGCCGCGATCCCTCCACCCTCGACGCGCCCTTCGATTGGACCCCGCGCCTCGGCCTCAAAGGCCTGCGCATCGGCCTTGTCCAAAAGGATTTCGATAGCCTCAAGGACGAGGAGAAAAAAATCTACAATCAGGCCCTTGCCGATCTGCGCCGGGCAGGGGCCGCCACGCAGCCCGTCGAACTCCCTTCCCTCGATCTCTCGGTCATTCGCACCATCCTCAGCGCCGAAGGCGCAGCGGCGTTCGATGACCTCACCCGCAACGGCGGTGTCGATCAACTCAAAGACCAGAGTGCCGGAGCATGGCCCAACTCCTTCCGCAGTTCACGCCTCATCCCCGCCGTCGAATACATCCGCGCCTGCCGCGCCCGCACCCTGCAGATGAAGCAGATGGACTCCTTCTTCAACGACTGGGATGTCCTTGTCGGTCATCCCTACGCGGGCCCCCTCATGAGCATCGCCAACCTCACCGGCCACCCGCAGATCGTGGTCCCCTGCGGCTTTCACAACAAGCTGCCCTATGGTTTGGTCTTCACCGGAAAACTCTGCCGCGAAGGCGACCCCATGCGCGTCGCCATGGCCTATCAGCAGGCTACCCAATGGCACCTCCAGCATCCGCCCCTGTCGTAATCAACGCCCCCCGGGCCATGCATATGTTGTCTTCCCGGCATCGCGGTCGACCGGACCGGGCGGCAGCGTCTTCTGCCACTCGATAGCCTTCGACGCAAGCCTCTTCGCAACTCCGCTCTGCTGCCCTGCCAGATTGTTCATCTCGCTCGGGTCGTTGGGGATGTCATACAGCTCCATCCGCGAACGGTCAGGGTTCAGCAGCAGTTTCCACCTCCCTTCCCGTACCGCCAGCATCGGGCTTTGGTCCAGTACATGCCCGTACACCGGATAGCGGTTTTCCCACAACAGCGGCGTCGTTCGCTGCGCCCGCTTGCCCAGCAAAGCTCCGGAAAGATCCTGCCCATCGACCCCCGCCGGCACACTGACACCGGCCAGCTTCGCCACCGTCGGCAGAAAATCCACCGCCGCAAAAACCGTGTCGTTGTCCACCCTGCCCGCCGGCGTATGTTGCGGCCAGCGCACCATCCATGGCGTCCGGATGCCGCCTTCATACAGGCTGCGCTTCAAGCCCCGGAACGGACCCGCGCTTGCCGCGCCCCCATAATGCGAAACAAACGGAATCAATCCTGACTCCGGCCCGTTATCGCTCGAAAACACAACAATCGTATCGCTCGACAAGCCGCTTTCATCCAGCTTCGCCAGAACGCGCCCAATCTGCCGGTCCATCTCCGTCAGCACCCCGTAGTAAACCTCCATCGCTCCGCGATGCGTCCCCCACCGCGGCGACAGCTCTTTGTAAACCGCCATCGATTCATCGCTCGGATGCAGAGGAGAGTGCGGATCGTGCAGCCACAAATTCAGATAAAACGGACGCGCCCGGTTGGCCTCGATAAACCCTATCGCCGCATCGGCAATCCGTTCGCTCGACAGCGGACGCTCCTTCTGCCCCCGCGTGCATTCATCGTAAACGTCCAGCCCGTATTCTTCCGGCTTCGGAGCGTTCGCCCCGCTCGACAGGTGCCACTTGCCGAAGTGCCCCGTGGCGTAACCCGCCCTCCGCAACAGCGCCGGCAGTGTTGCGACCGACGGATCCAGTGAATCCCGCACCCCGCGCTTGCGATTCAAATCCGGCGTCGCCAGGTAGTCGTGAATCCCCAGCTTCGATGGGAATTGACCGGTCAGGAACCCCGCCCGGCTCGGCGAACACACCGCCGAAGCCACGTAAAACTGTGTGAACAGCGTGCCTTCGCGCGCCATGCGGTCAAGGTGCGGCATCTTCAGTTCCCCCCGCACCAGCCACCCTCCGTGCGCCACCGTATTGCGGTGCCCGTAGCAAGGCAAATCGCCCCACCCCAGATCGTCCGCCAGTATGAATACAACGTTGGGGCGCCGCGCCGGCTGCATCGCCGCCGCCCCCAATGTGCCCAGAAATGCTCTGCGGTTCATCAACGGTAAGGTATCAAATGCGGATGATACAATCGTGGACTCGCATGCACAATCGCTTCGATCTCACCGGCAAAGTTGCGCTCATCACCGGCGGCGGACGCGGCCTCGGAAAAGCAATGGCCCGTGGCTTCGCCGAAAACGGAGCCTCCGTAATGCTCGCCAGCCGCAGCGAAGAAGAACTGCGCGCCGCGGCCGAAGAAGTGCGCCATGGCCTCGACGCCAACGTCGAATGGCTCTGCACCGACATGACCCAGCGCGATCAGGTCTCCCACCTTGCCGCCGAAACCCTCCGCCGCTTCGGCCGCGTCGACATCCTCGTCAATAACGCCGGCTCCAACGTACCCCAGGCCATCGACCAGGTCAACGACGACGATTGGGACCGCATCATCGAACTCAACCTCACCGGCTGCATGCGCCTCACCCGCGCCCTGGTCCCGCAAATGAAGGACCGCCGCTGGGGGCGCATTATCAACATCTCCAGCGTCCTCGGCTTGGGCGGTAAAGAGGGACGCAACGTCTATTGCGCCACCAAATCCGCCCTCATCGGCATGGCCCGCGCCACCGCCATCGACCTCGGACCCTTCGGCATCACCGTCAACTGCATCTCCCCCGGCCCCTTCCTCACGGACCTCCCCATGAAGATCCTCACCCCCGATCAGAAGCAGCAGTTCACCGGACGCACCGCCCTCGGCCGCTGGGGAAACCCCGAAGAAATCATCGGCCCCGCCCTCCTGCTCGCCAGCGACGCCGGCAGCTACATCACCGGCACTACCATGGTCGTCGATGGCGGTGTCCTCGCCAAAGTTCTCTGATCGCCCCCGCGCCCGGTCTGGTACACTGAAAGTTCCCACCATGAAAGTCGGGGTAGTGGTCTTTCCGGGCTCCAATTGCGATCACGACGCGTGGTATGCGGTGACGCACAACCTCGGTCACGAGGCCGAATTCCTATGGCATTCCGATCCTTCCGTCGGTGCCGTGGATGCCGTCATCGTGCCCGGCGGTTTCTCCTACGGGGATTATCTGCGCTGCGGCGCCATCGCCAAGTTCAGTCCCATCATGTCCGCGGTCAAAAAGTTCGCCGCCGATGGCGGCATCGTCATGGGCATCTGTAATGGCTTTCAAATCCTCACTGAATCCGGGTTGCTCCCGGGCGCTCTCATCCGCAACCGCGGCTTGAAGTTCATCTGCGCCCCCGTCGACCTCCGCGTCGAGACCACCAATTCGCCGTTCACCGCCATGGCGCGCAAGGGGCAGATCCTCTCCACCCCCATCGCCCACGGCGAAGGATGTTACATCGCCGGGGAACGCACGCTCGATGAACTCGAAGCCGAAGACCGCGTTCTCTTCCGCTATGTGAACAATCCCAACGGATCGCTACGGGATATCGCAGGCATCTGCAACGCCGGGCGCAACGTCCTCGGCATGATGCCCCATCCGGAAAGGGCCACCGATCCCCTCATGGGATCCACCGACGGCCTCGTGATCCTTCAATCAGTGGCGGCAACCCTGACTCCGGCAGCGAAATGACAATCACGGCAGACGTACTCGCCCGCCACCACATCACACAAGAAGAGTATCAGGTCATCCTCAAGGAACTCGGCCGCGAGCCCACATTCACTGAGCTTGGCATCTTCTCCGTCATGTGGAGCGAACACTGCTCCTACAAAAGCTCCCGCATCCACCTCAAGAAGCTGCCCACCCGCAGCAAACTTGTGGTCCAAGGGCCAGGCGAGAACGCCGGCATCATCGACATCGGTCAGGGCTACGCCATCGCCTTCAAGATCGAATCGCACAATCACCCCAGTTTTATTGAGCCCTTCCAAGGCGCCGCCACCGGCGTCGGCGGCATCCTCCGCGACATCTTCACCATGGGCGCGCGCCCCATCGCCGTCATGGATGCCCTCCGCTTCGGCCCCCTCGACGATCCCCACAACGGCCGCCGCAACCGCCGCATCCTCGATGGCGTCGTCAGCGGCATTTCCCACTACGGCAATTGCTTCGGCGTCCCCACCGTCGGCGGCGAATGCGTCTTTGAGCCCGTCTACAACGGCAACCCGCTCGTCAACGTTTTCGCCCTCGGCGTCGTTCGCAAAGAGGACATCTTCTACGCCAAAGCCACCGGCGCCGGAAACCCCGTCATCTACGTCGGCTCCAAAACCGGCAAGGACGGCGTCCACGGAGCCACCATGGCCTCCGCCGAATTCACTGAAGAAGCCATGGCCAAGCGCCCCAACGTCCAGGTCGGCGACCCCTTCATGGAAAAGCTGCTCCTCGAAGCCTGCCTCGAAGCCATGAAAACAGGAGCCATCGTCGGCATTCAGGACATGGGCGCCGCCGGACTCACCTGCTCCACATGCGAAATGGGCTCCCGCGGCAACGTCGGCATCGAGATCGACCTGATGCACGTTCCGCAACGCGAAACCGGCATGAGCCCCTATGAGATCATGCTCTCCGAATCCCAGGAACGCATGCTCCTCGTCGCCGAAAAAGGCCGCGAAAAAGAAGTCTTCGATGTCTTCGAAAAATGGGGCCTCGACGCCGCCACCATCGGCGTCGTCATCGACGAAAACACCCTCCGCGTCAAAGATCACGGCGTCGTCGTCGCCGAAATCCCCAACGCCTCCCTCACCGGCGCCGCCCCCATGTATGACCGCCCCCATGCCGTCAAACCCTTCCGTGCCGCACCCATCCAGGGGCCGTCGTTTGCTTCCTCCGATCTCACTGCGGACCTGCGCCGCATCCTCTCCTCCGCCGACGTCTGTTCCAAACGCTACATCTGGCAGCAGTACGACCACATGGTGCGCACCAACACCACCCTCGGCCCCGGCGCCGACGCCGCCATCGTCCGCATCAAGGAAACCGGCACATCCGTAGCCATGGCCCTCGATGGCAATGGCCGCATGTGTTCCCTCGATCCCCGCCTCGGCGTCCAACTCATCGTCGCCGAATGCTGCCGCAATCTCTCCACCGTCGGCGCCCTCCCCGTCGCTGCCACCAACAACCTCAACTTCGGCAATCCCGAACGCCCCGAGATCATGGCCCAGCTCGTCGAGGCCATCGAAGGCATGGCCGAAGCCTGCGCCTTCTTCGATACCCCCATCACCGGCGGTAACGTCAGCCTCTACAACGAGACGCGCACCGGCGAGGAACTCGTGGCCATCTATCCCACCCCCGTCATCGGCATCGTCGGCCTGCTCCCCACCCAAACCCCCGTCTCCATGCCCTTCCGCAACCCCGGCCGCGACGTCGTGCTTCTGGGCGGCTTGGGCCACTGCGACCTCGCCCAGTTCGGAGGCACTCAGTACGCCAAGGTCATCTTGAGCGATCTGTGGGGCGTCCCCCCCGCGCTCGACATGCATTACGAAAAGCGCGTCCACGCCGCCGCCCGCCAGGCCGTCGCCGAAGGACTCGCCGAATCGGCCCACGACATCTCCGACGGCGGACTCGCCGTCGCCCTCGCTGAATGCTGTTTCCGCACAACCTCCCCCGGCGGCGGCATCGGCGCGGCTATCGATCTTGCTTCGGACCTGCGTCCGGAGTTCCTGCTCTTCCACGAAGGTCCGTCCCGTATCGTCATTTCCACCGCCAATGCCGCGCGCATCCATGCCATCGCGGCCGAACATGACATCGAGGTGCACACCATCGGCCGTACCGTGGAAGGCAGGCTGTCCATTCGCGGCAGCGGCACCCTGCTCATCGACAGCCCCGTGGAAGAACTCGACTCAATCTGGGAGGAGGCGTTGGAGCAACTGCTCCGCGATTAAACCATGTTCGATAAATTCCACGAGGAATGCGGCGTCTTCGCCATCTACGGACACCCCGAAGCGGCCAACATGGCCAACCTCGGCATCTTCGCCCTCCAGCATCGCGGCCAGGAGAGCGCCGGGATCGCCTCCGCCGACAGCGCGGAAGTTTATTGCCACAAAGCCATGGGCCACGTCGCCGACATCTTCACCGTCGATGTTCTGAACGGATTGCCCGGCGATAAAGCCATCGGCCACACCCGCTACTCCACCACCGGCGATAGCGCCAAGCTGAACGCCCAGCCCTTCAGCGCGATGACGAACAAAGGGCGCCTCGCCCTCGCCCACAACGGCAACATCACCAACGCCATGGAAATCCGTACCGCCCTCGAAAGCGAGGGCGCCATCTTCAGCGCCACCAGCGATACCGAAGTCGTCCTCCACCTCATTTCACGCTCCCGCGAGCGCTCCCTCCCCGCCGCCTTGCGCGATGCCCTCCTCCAACTCGAAGGCGCATTCTCCCTCGTCCTCCTCACCAAAAACGAATTGATCGTCGTCCGCGACCCCAACGGCTTCCGCCCCATGGCCATGGGCCAGATGGAAATGAGCGGAGACCGCATCAGCTACGTCTTCGCCTCGGAAACCTGCGCCTTCGACCTCATGGGCGCCGTCTACATGGGCGATGTCGAACCCGGCGAAATGGTCATCGTCAACAAAGGCGGCCTCACCCGCGAGCGTTGGGCGCCACGCCGCAAGCTCTCCCAGTGCGTCTTCGAACACGTCTACTTCTCCCGCCCCGATTCCATGGTCTTCGGCCGCCCCGTCGTTCAAACCCGCGAAGCGATGGGCCGCCTCCTCGCCAAACAGAATCCCGTCGCCGCTGATGTCGTCGTGCCCGT
The DNA here is from genome assembly GCA_016789755.1 of Bryobacterales bacterium. Taxonomy (GTDB): domain Bacteria; phylum Acidobacteriota; class Terriglobia; order Bryobacterales; family Bryobacteraceae; genus CADEFT01. The sequence continues at coordinate 14,377 of JAEUQG010000075.1, read as the reverse complement.
GCCCGACTCCGGAGTCGCCGCCGCCATCGGCTACGCCTCCGAATCCGGAATCCCCTTCCGCATGGGCCTCATCCGCAATCATCACGTCGGGCGTACCTTCATTGAGCCCTCCCAGGCCATCCGCGATTTCGGCGTCAAGCTCAAGCTCAATCCCGTCAGGCACCTGCTCCGCGGCAAACGCGTCGTGCTCGTCGACGACTCCATCGTCCGCGGCACCACGTCCCGAAAAATTGTCCGCATGGTCCGCAACGCCGGAGCCACCGAAGTCCACTTGCGCATCTCCTGCCCCCCCACCGTCTCCCCTTGCTTCTACGGCGTCGACACACCCACTAAAAACGAGTTGATCGCCGCCAACCACAGCATCGAAGAGATCTGCCGCTATGTCGAAGCCGATTCGCTCGAATACCTCGCCTTGCCCAACCTCAAGGATGCGGTGGTCGATACCCGCGGCGAGTATTGCTACGCCTGCTACACCGGAGAGTACCCCACTGACCTCGTCAGCGTGGAAAGCCTGATCGGCGAAAAATCCCAGCGCGGCTAGTACCGCCGGGCGCCAACCCCTGCCGCACCCGCCCTCGCGCACGGTGTCCTTCGACTAACCAAACACTGGGCTGATCCACCCCGCCTCTTCCAGAGAGCCGCACCGCTCGATCCGTCTTGATGAATTGCGCCTGCGGGGCCAGAACCTGGTCACGACTTGGCGCTTTGTCTGGCCCCATGCCAGCAATGGAGCTTCAGAAACTTGTCTACTACTCTGAAGCATGGTCGCTCGTCTGGGAAGCGCTGCCGCTATTCCGCGCCCGAATCGAAGCTTGGGCAAACGGATCGGTTGTGCCGCAACTGTACCGGCTTCATCGCGGCACTCAAATGATCCAAGTGGCCCATGGAAACGCATCGGCACTACGGTAGCCTCTAGGACGTCGTGTTGGAGCGCCAACGAAAACCCCACGTGTATCGGTTGATCCATCTTCCTTCAATCGGCAAAAAGCTCGGGCAGTTTGAGACCATGACAGGAATGAGATGCAAAGAAGCGAAACCACTCGGCCCCGGTAAGCAAGTTATGCAGTGAAGCACAGCGCCGGTTGTGCAATCCCGGTCACGGCGATTTGGAGGAACTCGTCTCATTAGAGGTTCTGTGGCCCAGAGCGGCCGTGGGGAATACTGAATGAGGGCGTTCTGACGATTTTGTGGTGGGACCCTTGTCATGAGGTTTGCCCGTCACTTCGCGATTGAACCGCCAGAGTTTTCTGCCCAACGCACTTTTCTCGCACTACCCAGGGCGCCAACGCCTTCCTCGTTAGCTGTTAGACTCGGTGGAAATGCGTCCCTTCGGACTGGTGCACTTCTCCATTCTCGTCGCCACCGCATTCGCCGCGGTCCTGCTTTCCATCCTCTGCCGCAACCGCATCGTCTCCACTCGCGCCGTGCGCTACACGCTCGCCTGCTCCCTCATCGTGCAGGAAATCATCCGCTACTGGTATTTCGGATTCCGTTTCCCCAATGACCTCCCCATCCACCTCTGCACCCTCATCACCTGGATGGTCGTCTACGCCTGCTTCACCCTCAGTCCCCTCGCCGTCGAGTTCGTTTATTTCACCGGTATCGTCGGCGCGGGTATGGCCATGGTCACCCCCGATCTGCCCAAAGACGTCGTGACCAACTGGCCCTCTTACCCCGGCATCCGCTACTTCATGGAGCATGCCTGCATCCTCATCGCCATCGGCGTCCTGGTCTTCGGCGGCATCGCCCCCATCCGCCCCGGAGCAGTCTGGCGGACCAACGTCCAACTCGTTATCTACGCCGCCCTCCTCGGCCTCTTCAATTGGTGGAACGGCACCAACTACATGTTCCTCTGCCGCAAGCCTGTCAATCCGTCCCTCCTCGATTACATGGGCCCCTGGCCCTATTACCTGCTTTCCTCGGAAATCCTCGCCCTCTTCCTGTTCTGGCTCCTGTGGCTGCCCATCCGGCCGCAGAGCCCCGCCCGCGCTACTGCATCCGTAACCACTCTAACGGGCGGCGGCGCAGGAAGCCATACACCGGAACCCATCCCGCCATCACAGTAACTGCCGGCGACAGCAACATCGCCGCCGCGGCCCCATGCCACCCCGCCGCGATCTCCACCCGCTGCAACGTCACGCTCAACGCGATGCTCAGGAAAAGACTCGACAGCAGGCTGCCCACCACCGCCGCCAGCAGCCCTGCCGCCGCCAGTTCCATCGAATGAATGCGCGCCACCGTCCCCGGACCGGCCCCCAGCGCCGACAAAATCGCAAACTCCCGCAACCGCCCCGTTCGCGACGCCGACACCGCGGCCGCAAGCACCGCCAGGCTCGCCACAATCGCGTACCAAGCCACAATGCGCGTAATCCCCAGAATGCGCTCCGCCGCCTCTTCCCCGATCGCCGCCAGGTCCCCCGACGTCAGCACCGCAAGCAGCGGGAACTGCGCCGCCATCGCGTTCCGGGCCGCGTTCAGCTCTTGCGGACGAATGCGCGCCGCCGCCAGATGATGCAGACTCGACCGGCCCATCCCGCTGCAGTCCAGTGTGAAGGTGTACCAGAATTTCTCCACCCGCGAAATCGGCCGCACCGCCGCCACGCGCTTCCGCAGCACTCCGCTGCGCGAAGTGAACTCGAGCGTCGATCCCACCCGCACACGAAGAAGATCCGCCACATCGGCGGCCACCTGCACTCCATCCGGTCCCATCGACGGCAAGCAGCCCACATCCCGCCACGCTTCGGGAATTGCATTGGGCCGGAGGCCCCTTTGCAACTCTCCCAACCCCCCCCCGTCCACCGCGCTCAACCGCAGCCGCGCCTGCGTCACCACCTGCGCCGCCCCCTCCACGCCCGGAACACTCCCCAGCGCTTCCCGCACGCGCTCGCGAAACTCCCCTTCAAAGCCGCCCACCAAGAGATTTGCCCCGTCGAACGGCAGGGCATCCATCGCCTTTTGCCCAACTGCCCGGTTGGCTTCGTACGTCGTCACCATCAGCATCACGCCCATCGCCAGCGCCACCGCAAGATGCTGCAATCCATGTGCCCGATTGCCCAGATTGCGCAGCGCAAGCCGCATTGCCCCATGACGGATCCGCTCCGCCGCCGCCGCCAGCATCCCCAGCGCGCCATGCGTCATCGCCACCGCCAGCCCGAAACAGGCCAGCAACGCCCCAATCAGTGCCGCCGCCGAAAGAAACGAATTCACCAGCCGCATCCCCAGCAACCCCAGCAGAACGAACGCCCCGCCCAACGCCACCCCGTTGCCCTTCTCCCGCAACCCCGGCCCACCCACTCCCTCCCATCCTCGCAGCGCTTCCACCGGACGCACCCGCCGGATGATCGCCGCCGGCTGAGGCAGCACCGGAAGAAAAGCCAGACCCATCAATGCGAGTGTTTCCCACACGGCTTGCAGCCACCCCTCTTCCACCATCGATTGCGTTGCCTCGATGCCGCACAGCCGCAGCGCCACATCCCGCGCCAGCCGCCCCAACGGCAACCCGGCCGCGGCGCCGCATACCGACAGCATCCCCATCTCCATCAGAAACACCCCCGCCACATGCGGCGTCCGCGCCCCCAGGATCTTCAGAACGGCAATGACCGGCGTTTGCCCTATCGCATGCTGCCGCATGGCCGCCACAATGCCGACCCCGCCCACCGCCATCACCAGGAACGCCGCCACGCCCAGAAACGCGATATTCGCCCGCACCGACGACACCGCGTGCTGGTTCGACTCGCGGTAGTCCGTAATCCCCGCCTCAGGCAGAATTCCCTGCAAAGCCGCACGGAACCCGGCCAGATCCGCCTCCCCGGAAAGCTTCAACAGAACGCCGTGCTTCCAGGCGCTCCCCGCCCCTGACAATCCCGCCTTTCGATAAGTTTCCCGCGAGACAATCGCCCGTGCCGCAACCCCCGCGAATCCGTTCAACCGGTCCGCCTCGGCCCGCACCACCCCCCCGATACGCAACCGGCGCCCACCCACCTCAATGCCATCGCCAATCCCAACATGCAGCTTTTCCAGCACCTCGCTCGAGACCGCAATCTCCCCATCGCGCAGCACCGCCGCCAATGGCCCAGGTTCCAGCACCAACCCCGGGTACAGTGGATACGTCGCCGGATCGACCACTTTCACGACCGTCAGCAAAGGATCGGGAGACTCCGCCGACCGCGACATCGCCAGAGTCCACGAAACAAGCGTCCATGACTCCGGCCGCGGACGCATGCCATCCACCGCCAGAAGCACTTCCCCATCCACCGCTTCACCCGTCATCGCCGAAACGTCCGCGCCCAGCCAGCGCCGCAAATCCGTTTCGAGCGACCGGCGCGCAATCACTTCAGCGCCGCGCACCCCAAACACCGCGGCAACACTGCAAGCGACCGCCGCCGCAATCCAAGCAGTCCTCCAGCCCGCCCGCCTCAAATCGCGCCAAGCCAGCCTCATGACAACGCGCCACATGAAAAACTCCCGCCCTCCCATCCGAGCTTCGACGATCTTCTCACAACGCGCCTCACCCGTCTCCCGACTCCCGTCTTCCGTCTTCCGTCTTCCGTCTTCCGACTCCCCTCTCCCGTCCCCTGTTATCATATTTCCGCTTTGATTCCCCTTCTCCTCTGGCTATCCTCGTCCATCGCCGCCGCCGCGCCCCCCGCCATCGCCGTCAACGGCATCTCCAACGCCGCAAGCCGTATCCCCTCCACCCTCCCCGGCGGAACTCTCGCTCGCGGAGCCCGCATCCTGATCGAAGGCATCCGCTTCGGCGCCGCGCCCTCCGCCGTCACCGTCACCATCCGCGGCCCCCAACGCGCCCTCAACGCCCAGGTACTCGCCGTCACTCCCACCGCCATCGAAGTCCGCCTTCCGCCGGATGCCGAACCCGGCCCCGCGAAACTCTCCGTCACCGTCGCTGGCGAACAAAGCCCCGAACAGCCCGTCACAATCGTGGCATCGAACGCCGGCCTCTACTCCCGCAACGGATTGGGCTGGGGTCCCGCCGCCGCCACGAACCTCGCCGGACCCACCCGTACCGCCAACGGCCCCCTTCGTCCCGCCCGCCCCGGCGATGCCATCGCCCTCCAAACCACCGGGCTTGGCGCGGCTACTCCGCTCCACGCTATCATCGGTGGCGCCCCCGCCAAAATCCGCTCCATCCGCCGCAACATCCGCCCATCCATCGACGAGGTTCTCATCGAAATCCCCCCCAAACCCACAGAGGGCTGCTTCGTCCCCCTGCGCCTGCCCACCCCGGCCCACGCAACCAACACCGTCACCGTGGCCATCGCCTCCGCCGGCCCCTGCCCCCCATCGCCGGCCTTCCCCATGGCCCACTGGAAACCGGGCCCCTCGGCAGTCCTGTTGGCCGGGCGCGTCCACTCCCGCGAAACTGGCGACTCTACCCCTCAAATCGTCGATGAGATCCTCGCCGCGTTCTTCGATTTCAACCCAGCACTCGGCATCTCCTCCCCGCTCCTCTACGGATTGCCCGCCGGCGGCTGCACCCTCGTCACCGCCGCGGTTCCCGATGCCGCTTCCCAATCGGTGCTGGCATTCCTCCTCGGCAAGCCCGGCCAAGGCATCGATGCCGGCCCGTCCATTACAGCCAACAACGGCCGCATCCAGCGCCGGATTCCCCAAACCCCAGCGGCCCCCGGCCTCTTTCGCGCAACCCTCTCCGGTAAAGCCACCCCGCGCATCGGAGAACGTCCCCTCCCCCTGCTCCTCGACTCCGGTGCACTGCAAATACGAATCCCCGCCTCGCCCACCCTCGGAGACTTCACCGTTGCCCTTGTGACCGCGCCGCCCTTGCAGTGGAATGCTCAGGACGTGATACATTCGACTGCGGCACCACTTACAGTAGAATGGCGTACTCCCGACTCGAACCGCCTCGTTCTGGCCGCCGCTTCGGCCATCTCGCCCACCCTCTCAACGGCGGTGTGCCTCTGCCTCCAAACGGCCGCCCGCGGCACTGTGACCATCCCTCAGGATTTGATGGCCCATCTCCCTGCCTCGCGCCAGACCCCAGGGCAACCCCCGGGACGAGTCACCCTCATCTCATGGCCCCAACAAATGCCACCCCCCATCCGCGCCCGAGGACTCGTCAACTCGGAATCCATCGCCATCTCCGTGACGCAGTCCGGAGTCTTGTTCCGTTAGCTCTCCTCGCCTCCCTATCCCTCCCCGCCTTCCCTCAGTCCACCTGCCCCGCCTTCAACTACCTCGGCGCCGCCGAGGCTACCGTGTTCCTCTCCAATCGCGCCGGAGGCTTGCAGCGCCTCGCCGATGGGTCTTTCACCTTCCACGACTTCCTCAAACTCAGCCCCTATACCAAGCAGAACACCACCGCGGCATTCCAGTCCAACTTCTACACCTGCACCGGTCTTCCAGCCCGCACCCACGTCCCCATCGCCGGACGCCCGAACATCACCGATGTCCTGCTTGGAACCAGTTCCCGCAACCCCATCATTGCCGACATCGCCGGCGATGGCGTGGGCACTCTGGCCGGTGTCGGCCTCAAAACCAACAAGCTCTCCGTCGGCGCCATCAACCCCAATATCTCGTTGAAAACATCGGTGGAATACGACACGGGCAAAGATCCCCAGACACTCCTCACAGCCGACCTGAACACCGATGGCCGGCTCGACGTCGTCGTGGTCAACTATGGCGACTTCAACGCCGCCGGAGGCATTTCCGTCTACCTCGGCGCCCCCGGCGGTGTCCTCGGCACTGGCGTGCAATATACCACCGGCGAGTTTCCAGCTTACGCCACCGCCGGCGACTTCAACGGCGACAACAAGCCCGATCTCGCCGTATCCAACTTCGGGGATGACCACGTCAGCGTCCTCATCAACAAGGGGGACGGCACATTCAACGCCCCCGTAAACTACGCGGGCATCGTCAATCCATGGTCTATCCTTACCGCCGATCTCAACAAGGACGGCAAGCGCGACATCGCCGTGGCCGCCAACAACGGAATATCCATCCTCGCCGGCAATGGCAACGGAACGTTCCAGGCCCCCACCTTGATCCCCACCGATATCACCCCCACCTTCATCGCCGCCGGCGACCTCAACAAAGACGGCAATCCCGATCTGGCCATCAGTTCCTATTTCAATGCCTCGCTCACCGTGATGATAGGAGCGGGCAATCTCACCTTCCCCACCAAACACACCTACCTCTCCGGCACGCCCCCCGGCGATCTGTTCGGAAATATGTTCTTCATGATGGATTTCGACGGGGACGGCAATCAGGACATCGTCATTGCCGCCGGCCACCCCGATGGACTCACTCCCGCACCCTACATTCGCCAGATCAAGGTTCTCTTCGGAAAGGGAGACGGTACCCTGATCGGCGCTCCCGCCTATGCCATTCCTTCCGGCATCCGAAGGCTGTACACAGCCGACTTCAACAAGGACGGCAAGCCCGATCTGCTCGCCAACTACAGCGGTGGCGCGGCCGTCCTGATCGGACTGGGCAATGGCTCCATGCAGCAGCCTCTGAAGATTCCCGTGGCCGGGGCTTTCGTCAATGACGCCGCATCCGGCGACTTCAACAACGACGGCAAACTCGACATCGCCGTCGCCGATACCAACAACCGCGTCTGGATCATCCCCGGCAACGGCGACGGCACATTCCAGAATCCGGTCGCGCGGAACATCGGCGCCCGTGTCTCATTCCTTGCCGCGGGTGATGTCAACGGCGACGGAAAGCCCGATCTCATTGCCGGAGGGTCTGAGCCCACCAGCGGCAGCAACAGCAATCTCCCTACCATGTTCCTGGCAGGCAACGGAGATGGCACCTTCCAGGCGGCAGCCAATATCAATGGAGCCACCGGCGCAAATCAAGCCCTGCTCGCCGATGTCAGCGGTGACGGAAAACTCGATCTCGTCACCACCCGCTACGGAGAATTCAACTCCACAACCAATCCCGGCGCTGTCGCCGTCTTCACCGGCAACGGCAACGGGACCTTCCAAAACGCGGTCAGCTATTCCGCGGGTATCAATCCTTCCTCCACGCTGGCCGCCGATCTCAACGCCGACGGAAAACTGGACCTGGTGGCCACTACCACCACCACCAACTTCGGCTTCCGCCTCGCCATCTTGCTCAACTCGGGCACGGGAGCCTTTGGCGCTGCCTCGCTCATCAACACCGATTTCGGCCCCAAAGAAGCAGTCGCCGCCGATTTCAACAACGACGGCAAACAGGATCTCATGGTGTCCCATTGCTGCGGCGACACCGACGTCACCTTCCACATCGGCAACGGCAACGGAACCTTCCAGACGGAAATCCTGGTGACTGCCGGCGATTCCCCCAACGGCCTGGTAACTGCCGATTTCAACGCCGACGGAAAACCGGACTTGGCGGTATCCTCCCTGTCCACCTCTAGCAACCAAGTCATTGCCATTCTCAATGCCGTTACCGTGAATGGAGGCGGCAACAGCGGCGTCCCCATCACCGTCACATCGGTTCCCACCGGTCGCACCGCCACCATCGATGGCAACGCCTGCACCACGCCCTGCACCGTCAACCTCGCCGCCGGTACACAGCACGCCATCGCCGTCACCACCACGCAGGCAGGCGCTGCCGGCGCCCAATACCTCTTCACCGGATGGAGCGACTCGGGCGCGGCCAGCCACACCATCACCGTCCCCGCATCAGCCATCACCTACACCGCAACCTTCAAAACGCAATATCAGCTATCCATCGCCGCCTCGCCCACCAACGGCGGAACGGTCACTCCAGCCACCGGCGGCTACTACGATGCCGGCACTGTGGTCGCGGTGAATGCCACGCCCTCCGCCGGATCCACCTTCACCGCCTGGACCGGCGGCGTCGCCACTCCACTCAGCCCCTCCACCACCGTCACCATGGATGCCGTCAAGTCGCTCACGGCGCTATTCAACGGAGGCACTCCCATCACTCCCGGCGGCCTCAAATTCGTGCCCCTCAACCCCTGCCGCGTCATGGAAACGCGCAGCCTCTACAACTTCGAAGGGCGCACCGGAGCCTTTGGCCCGCCTTCCCTCAACGCCGCCGAAGTGCGCACCCTCAATCTCCCGCAATCGAACGTCTGCACCATCCCCGCCACAGCCAAAGCCTACGTCGTGAACGTCACCCTCATCCCCACCAGCGCCGTCAACTTCGCCACCCTCTGGCCTGCCGGCGAAACCCGCCCCAACGTCTGGACCATCCGCTCCCCCGACGGCCAGATCGTCGCCAACTCCGCCATCGTCAAAGCCGGCGTTAACGGAGGAATCAGCGTCTACGCCTCCGAAAACACCGACCTCCTCATCGACATCAGCGGCTACTACACCGATAGCCCCGCCGTCGCCGGCCTCGCCTACTACCCATTGACCCCCTGCCGCGTCATTGAAACACGTAGCGCCTACCGCTCCCCCGCCGGCCCCTTCGGCCCCCCCAGCATGACCGCCCGCCAAACCCGCTCCTTCCGCTTCCCGGAAACTCCCTACTGCACCGTGCCCCAGGCCGCCGCCTATTCCGTAACCATCACTGTTGTCCCCCCCGGCCCGCTCGCCTATCTCACCGCATGGCCCAGCGGCGCCGCCCAGCCCAATGTCTCGAACATCAACTCCTTCGCCGGCCGTGTCCTCGCCAACAGCGTCATCGTTCCCGCCAGCGCCAACGGCTCCATCGACGTCTTCACCTTCGACGCCACCGATTTCATCATCGACATCAACGGCTACTACGCCCCCGACGACGGCGTCAACGGACTCTTCTACTACCCCGTCACCCAGTGCCGCGCCAACGATTCCACCGTCTCCGGCGGCCAGTACCCCGATGAGAGCACGCGCACCGTCAACATCCCTGCCGCCGCCGGCTGCTCCGGCATCCCCGCCACCGCCAAAGGCTACGCCCTCAATGTCACCGCCCTCCCCGCCGGCAACCCCATGCCTTTCATCACCGCCTACCCCACTGGACAGGCTCAGCCGAACGCTTCCATTCTCAACGCCTTCCAGGGACAAATCGTCACCAATTCGGCCATCATCCCCGCGGGCACAAACGGAGCCATCAATATCTACGCCTTCCGCCGCACCGATGTCGTCGTCGAAGTCAGCGGATATTTCGGGCGATAAGGGAACCCTCCTCACCCCTGGCGCGTAATGTAAGGACATATGCTCCTCAAAGACGTCCGGTTTGCCATTCGCACCTTGAGCAAGAATCCCGGATACGCCGCTCTCGCCATGATCTCCCTGGCGTTGGGCATCGGAGCCAATTCCACCATCTACAGCCTCGCCGACGCCCTCCTCCTGCGCCCCCTCCCCGTCGAGGATGCCTCCCGCGTCGTCATGGTCCGCGGCAAAACCCCGCAGGACGCCTTCGAGGATGTCTCCTATCGCGACTACCTCGACCTCGCCGCCCAAAGCCGCAGCTTCGATGGAATCGTCGCCCACCGCGGCCACTCCGTCGGCTTCGCCACCACCGCCGATGCCCTCCCCCAACTCAAAGCCGGCTTCGCCGTCAGCGGCAACTTCTTCGATGTCCTCGGCGTCCGCCCCCAACTGGGACGCATGTTCCGCCCCGAGGAAACCAGGGTCCCCGGCCGCGACGCCGTCCTCGTCCTCGGCCATGATCTCTGGCAGCAGAGCTTCGCCGGCAACCCCAACGTCCTCGGACGCAAAGTCCGGCTCAACGCCGTCGAATTCACCATCGTCGGCGTCGCCCCCCAATCCTTCACCGGCATGGACCAGTTCTTCCGCCCCGCCTTCTTCGTCCCCCTGCAGATGTCCGGAGCCCTCTCCACATCGAAAGAAGCCTACGCCTTCCTTGAAAAGCGCGACAGCCGCGTGCTCGAACTGCACGCACGCCTCAAGCCCGGCGTCAGCCCCCAACAGGCCGAAACCGAGCTCTCCGCAATCGCTGCCGCATTGGCGAAAACCTACGCCGGTACCAACCGTAACTTCACCTTCCTCGTCCGCTCCCAGGTCCAGCACCGCATGGAACGCTCCCCTCCCGACACCACCCTCGTCATGCTCATGATGAGCATCACCGGCATCGTCCTGCTGATCGCCTGCGCCAACGTCGCCAACATCATGCTCAGCCGCGCCCGCGGACGCTCCCGCGAAATCGCCATCCGCCTCTCCATGGGCGCCACCCGCTTCCAGCTCGTCCGCCAGTTGCTCACCGAAAGCCTGCTCCTCTCCTTCGGAGGCATGGCCCTCGGCCTCCTCATCGCCGTCGCCGGCGTGCGCTTGCTCTCCACCATCCAGATCCCCACCGACCTTCCTGTCACGCTCAGCATCGAGCTCAACGAACGCGTCCTCTGGTTCACCCTCATCGCCGGCGTCGCCAGCGCTCTCGTCTCCGGCCTCGCTCCCGCCCTCCAGACCACCCGCACCGATCTCGTCACTGCCCTCAAGGAAGGCGATCAGGCCGAATCCATCCGCCGCCGCCTCCTCGGGCGCAACGTCCTCGTCGTCGCGCAAGTGGCCCTCTCCGTCGTCCTGCTCGTCTGCGCCTCCATGATGGCCCGCGCCTTCCAGGCCCTCATCGCAGGCAATCCCGGCTTCCGCACCGATCACCTCGTCATGATGGCCTTCGATCCCGCCCTCGTCCGTTTCGACGCCGCACGCACCGGAAAATACTATGAGCGCGTCCTCGATGCCGCCGCCAAAACCCCGGGCGTCCGCTCCGCCGCACTCTCCAGCGTCATCCCCTTCGGCAACAACCAGCAGTTGGAATACGCCATCCCCGAAGGCTATCAGTTCCCCCAAAATCAGGAAAGCGTCGGCGTCATGGCCAGCACCGTCTCCGAACGTTACTTCGATACCATGCAGATCCGCCTCACCCGCGGCCGCCCCTTCGCCGAAACCGACACCAAAGACTCCCCCAAAGTCGCCGTCGTCAACCAGGAGTTCGCCAAACGCTACTGGCCCAATCAGGACCCCATCGGCAAACGCCTCCGCCTCGGCGATCCCAAAGGCGATTGGGTGCAGGTTGTCGGCGTCGCCGAAACCGGCGTCTATCTCTGGATCGCCGAAGCCCCCACACCCTTCCTCTACCTCCCCTACCGCCAGTTCCCCAAAACCCGCATGCGCCTCCTCGCTCACAGCGAATCCCCTTCCGCCGGCATGATTGCCCCCGTCCGCGAAGCCGCCCGCGCCATTGACCCCAATCAGCCCATCTACGACGTCCGCACCATGGAAGAGTTCTACGACATGCGCGCCGTCCGCATCACCGCCCTCATCGCCCAGGTCATCGGCATCTCCGGCCTCATGGGACTCGTCCTCGCCCTCACCGGCCTCTACGGACTGATCTCCTATTCCGTCAGCCGCCGCACCCGCGAAATCGGCATCCGCATCGCCATCGGAGCCGGCCGCGACGGCGTCCTCCGCATGGTCCTCCGTCAGGGCATGACCCTCGCCTCCATCGGCCTCGCCCTCGGCATGCTCGGCGGCGTCGGAGCAGGCTTCGCCATGAAAGCCGCCTTCCAAATGGAAGCCGTCGATTGGGTCACCATGATCCTCGTCCCCCTCCTCCTGCTCGCCGTCACCGCCATCGCAACCCTCATCCCCGCCCGCCGCGCCGCCGCCATCGATCCCATGCGCGCCCTACGCTGGGAATAACATCAACGATCCCACGGATAGCGCAGCGTCGGCGCATTCGCATACCGCTTCATCGTCAGTGTCATCCGGTCCCCCGCGCCCGGAGCCAGTTTCACCGTAATCGCCGAATTCCCTCCCGGCAGAAACTGATGTTCCGCATACGCCCCGGCCTGCACCACCACGGTCCGCGCCGCAACCTGATTCGTATTCACCAGCGTCAACGTCACCGACTCCGCATCGAACTTCTCCACCAGCGCCGCCACATCTTCCGGCAATCCCGCGCGCTGCCGCACCGGATCGAAATACCGCACCCGCGAATGCAGCGTCCAAATATTCCCCGTCAGATAACTCCCCACCGTCAGCTTCGTCAGCGCATCCGTAGTCACCGGATTGAGAATCATCACGTAATCCGCCAGCCGCGTATCGGGCGTCGTGTCGTCTTCGTCGATCTCCTGCACCCGCCGCCGCAAATGCTCCAGGTCCGCCCGCAGCGCCTTCTCCGGATAAGAAGCGTCCTTCCCTTCCAGATAGGCAATCCACCCCTCCACCGGAACCCGCTCCAGATCCTTGCGGTCCATCGACCATAGATAAATCTCCGTCAGCCGGTTCGTCTGCAGGTTCGTGGTCCACTCATACCATTCCTCACGCCCCGAAAACTTGTACCCTCTCGGATCGCCATACATCGATGGAATCGTCAGCTTCCCATTGACCATCTTCTTGTGTGCGTAGAGATTGTCCATCTGCTTGCGCAGCGTATTCACAAAGCCCGCATCGCCCTGCGAAACCAGGTACGCATTGCCGAACCCCGGCCACGATCCCGCCGTCACCGTATTCCGGCTCGCGACCTTGTCGATCTCCCCATCGAAAATCGTGAAATTCCACCCATAGGTGCCCTTGTACCACTTCCCTCCGTACTCGCCCCCCGGCTGCCCGTTCAGCCCGATATTCGTCGGAATGTTGCCCCCATTGCCATCGGTGCGCTGCTTCCACGCCCCCACATACTCCAGAATCCAATCCTTGTACTTCTTCTCCCCGGTCAGCATGTAGGCATTCAACGCCAATCCCGTCGAAGCCAGATTCAGCGGATGATCGCCCACCGAATCCAGATACTCCGCGCAATGCGCCAGCATCTTGTCGTACACCGAATTCAAATTGATTAACTGCCCCCGCCCCTTCGGCCCATGCAGCAAATGAAAACTCCCCGCAACCGGATCGCCCACCCAATCGTAGGTGGTCGCCTTGTGCAGCATCGGACCCTTGCTCCCCGTCCAAATCGACTTGATCACTTTGTTCACCGGATCGTAGTTCGGCGCCTCCGGATCTTCGTTCATATACATCGCCGAAAAGCGTTTCATCCGGTCGAGCAGAAACGGAGCGTTCGGATCCGCAAGCCCCAAAAACATCAGCCCCCGTATCCCTTCCCCCGTATGAAACCAATCCGACTGTGTGATGAACTCCCTGTAATAGGCCCCATCTTTCGCCAGGTCCGTCTTCACCGTGCGCAATTCCTTGTACTGCTGATAGTGCCCTTCCAGAGCTTTCTGATAAGTGCGCAGCAACCCGTCCGACGCCCCCAGCGCATACATCAGCGTCCAGTTATGAAACGTCTCGATCGCATCGTCGGGCCCATCCAGCGTGCCCCACCGCGGCGTATGCAAAAGGTACCCGCGCGAATCCAGATACTTCTCCCCAAACTTCACCGCCGCCTCCGAGTTGGCTTTGATCAACTCCCGTTCCAAGAGAGCCCATCCCGGAGGAGACATCTTCTTAGAAATCGTCACCGTTTCCCCAGAAGCCAGCAAGGGCAGCACCGAAAGAAT
>JAEUQG010000059.1 GCA_016789755.1 Bryobacterales bacterium | reverse complement strand
ACGAATGGATCTTTTCCGCCTCATCCATCAGCATCAACGTGAACGTGTCTTCCTGCTTCTTAACCCCCCGTATCGTCGCGCCCGTCTTCGTTCGCACCTCATACAGTGTCACCGGTTCGCTCATCGCCTGCTTCACCGCCGCCGCTTTCTGCCGGTTGCGAATCCGCGTCAAATCCCCACTCAGCCGTCCGCCGGCGCCGCCGAACATGTGGCACTTCGCGCACTGCGCCGTAAACACGTGACGCCCCGCCTCCGCATCGCCCGGCACCGCTTCCGCCTGTGCCTGCAGCGACCGCAGAAACGCAATCACCTGCCGCGTATCCGCCTCCGGCAGCGGAATCGCCGGCATCTGCGTCCCCGCGATCCCCTTCGTGATATTCCGCGTCAGATCCGCGTCAGATCCGCCGTGCTTCCACTCCCCCGTCGTCAGATCCGGACCGCGTCCCCCCTTCGCGTTATCGCCATGACAGGCCGAACACGCCGAACGGAACAATTTGCGTCCCCCAGCCACATCGGGATGCTGCGCCGAGGCCAGCGCCGCGCAAAACAAAACTACCGGAAATGTTTTCATCGCAAAATTCAGTTGTTGCCGCGGAAACAGTACAGCGCGCCCTTCGTCCGCAGGTAGATCGATCCATCCACAATCACCGGACTCGCATAGCAATCGTCATCCATATTGTTCACCTGCAGGATTTCCCACTCCTTGCCCGCTTTCAGCACCACCACGTTCCCCGCTTCCGACGTCATGTAGATCTTCCCCTCCGCCGCCACCGGCGAAGCAAAGTATTGGCTCAGCGCCCCCGTCATCCGCCCTTGCTTCAACACCGCCCCATCGGCCGGATTCAGCGCCGTCAGAATCCCGCCTTCCTTCATCAGGTACAACACATCCTGATACAGCAGCGGCGACGGCACGTTCGGCAGCGATTTCGTATACGACCACACTCGCGCCTCCAATCCCAAATCCCCCTTCGGATTCCGTCCGATCCGCACCGCCTGGAACATGTTCTGCGCCGCCCGCCGCGATTGATACAGCTTCCAGTCGCGCTGCCCCAGCGCTCCGTCCCGGTCCAGATCCATCGATGCCCAATCCTTCGTCACCTTCGGATCCGTAATCTCTTCCTTCGCCAGCTTTCCGTCCTTGTCTTTATCCCATTGCGTCAGCACCACGCTGAACTCCGGAATGTCTTCCTGCTGCCCCGTATCCGATCCGCCCGCCCATCCCAGCACATACACCGTCTGCTTGTCCGCGCTTAACACCGGCGTCGGCTTCAATTGCCAAGTCAACCCACGGAACCACCACACTTCCTTCCCTGTCTTCACGTCATACGACGTCAACTGATACGACCCCGCCAGAATCGCCTGCAGCGGCCCGTTCTCCGGCTGATACAGCACCGGCGTCGAAAATCCGCGGCTGTAATCCGGCCGCTCCACGCGCCACATCTGCTTCCCCGTCTTCCTATCGAACGCCGAAAAAAACGACCCGCTCTCCGCATCGCATGGAATCAGCAGAATGTCCCCCGCCAGCACCGGCGATGCCCCCATCCCGAACGGATTGTTGAACGGACCCATCGGCGTCTTCCACAACTCGTTCCCATCCGGCCCATACGCCAGCAGTCCGAAGTCGGTGAAAAACACATACACGTTCTTCCCATCGCTCACCGGGCTCGGCGATGCCGGCGTGTTCGATTTATGCAACTCCTGCTTCCGCGGCCGCGGAGCCTCCCGCCGCCACAGAATCTGCCCCGTCTTCCGGTCCAAACAAATCGTGAACAATTTGTCCTGGTCGAAAGCCGTCACGAAAATCCGGTCGCTCGTCAAAATCGGAGAAGAATGTCCCGGAGGCAGCGCCGTCTTCCACGCCACGTTCTTCCCCGGCCCGAACTCCACCGGCACGTTCGTCGCATTCGACACGCCCGCCGACCCCGGCCCGCGAAACTGCAGCCAGTCCGTCCCATACGCAGCCGCACCGGCCGCCAGCAGCAACACACTTCCTCTCAGCATGCCCAGCCTCCTCAAAGGAATAAGTAATCCTTTATATCATGCGCCCCCTCGCACCCTTGCTCCACTCTAGTAGTCTGTAGGAATGCGGCTCCGAGTATGCTCTACCCTGGCCCTTCTCGGCCTGCTCGCCGCCATCGCCTGGGCGCAGCGCTCCTCGCGCGTCTGGGCCCGCTACGAATACGAAATGCAGGACCCCGTCGAAGATCCACCCGACGCCGGCCGCAAAGGAGAGTTCGCCCTCGGCCGCCTCCGCTACCGCTCCCCCCTCGATGGCCGCGGCCGCTACTTCCGCTGGGGCATCGACGCCAACAAAGGCGACCGCGTCTTCATCTCCCTCCTCCACCGCCTCACCCGCATCGATGTCGAACCCATCGAAACCATCGTCGACATCTCCAGCGACGAAATCTTCAACCACCCGTTCCTCTTCGCCGTCTCCATCGGCGATTGGATCATCACCCCGTCCGAAGCCGAACGCCTCCGCCACTACTTCCACCGCGGCGGCTTCCTCCTCGCCGACGACTTCCACAACGACCGCGAGTGGGCCATCTTCATGGACGGCATGCGCATGATCGACCCACAAGCCTCCATCGTCGAACTCGCCGATGCCGACTCCATCTTCCACACCGTCTTCGATATGACCAACCGCATCCGCGTCCCCGGCGCCAACGTCGTCCACGGCTCCGGCATCGAACGCGGCGGCATCACTCCCCACTGGCGCGCCGTCCTCGATTCCAAAGGCCGCATCATCGCCGCCGTCACCTTCAATCAGGACATCGGCGACGGTTGGGAGTTCGCCGACGAACCCGATTACCCCGAACGCTTCTCCTCGGAAGCCATCCGCCTCGGCGTCAACTACGTCATCTACGCCATGACCCACTAGACGTCCCGCGGCGATATAATCGAGCCAATACCAAATCGCTAACGGGACCTAATGCTCCGAATTCTCTTTTCCCTCACCCTTCTTGCTCTGCCCCTTGCCGCCCAGAGTTCCTACGGCCGTCTTGCCGGTCGCGTCATCGATCAACAAGGCGCCGTTGTGCCCAATGTCGATGTTCGCGCCACCCAAACCAACACCAATATCCAAGCCTCCACCAAATCGAACGACAACGGCCTCTTCGATCTTCCCAGCCTCCTCCCCGGCGAATACATCGTCACCCTCGAGGCCGCCGGATTCAAGAAATACACCCGCTCCGGCATGACCGTCCGTGTCGGCGACATCGTCGACATCGACATCGAGCTCGAAGTCGGCGGCGTCACCGAAAGCGTCTCCGTCACCGCCGAAGCGCCTCTGCTTGAAACCGGCAGCGCCTCCCTCGGCAACGTCGTCGATCAGCGCATGATCACCGAAATGCCCCTCGCCGGACGCGGCGTCAACTACCTCATGCTCACCTCGCCCGGCGTCATCTCCACCAACGCCCCCATGCATGGCTGGCTGCCCCAGGCCCGCGACTCCGTCTCCAACATCTCCGTTGCCGGCGCCCGCACCCGCAGCACCGAATTCACCCTCGACGGCATCCCCAACATGGCCCGCTCCGGCATCATGGCCTTCCAACCCCCTCCCGAAATGGTCCAGGAATTCCGCGTCCAAACCGCCGCCTACGACGCCTCCATCGGCCACTTCACCGGCGCCAACGTCAACATGGTCCTCCGTTCCGGCACCAACGATTACCACGGCACCCTCTGGTTCTCCCACCTCAGCCGCCCCTTGATGACGCACCCCTTCTTCATCAACAGCAATCTGCACAACACCGCCTCCGACCGCCCCGGCGAATCCTTCGCTGAAAAACGCACCCGCCTCTGGCCCCCTTCCCTCACCAACCGCTACCGCGTCCAGGTCGGCGGCCCCGTCGTCCTCCCCAAACTCTACAACGGCCGCAATCGCACCTTCTTCAGCTACGGCAACGAAATCATGGTGCGCAATTTCAATAATCAGAGCAACGTCACCGTCCCCACCGCCGAACAGCGCAATGGCGATTTCTCCGCTCTCCTCCGCCTCGGCGCCGCCTATCAGATCTACGATCCCGCCCCCCTCGCCGCCGCCCCCAACGGCCGCGTCTCCCGCCAACCCCTCGCCGGCAACATCATCCCCGCCAGCCGCATCAGCCCCATCGCCCGCAACATCCTCCAATACTATCCGCTCCCCAACGCCCCCGGCACCGCCGATTTCCGCAATAACTTCGTCACCGCCACCCCCGCCCTCATCGACTACAAAAGCCACATGCTCCGCGTCGACCAGATGGTCAACGACAAGAACCGCTTCTATGTCTCCTACAGCATCATGAAGACCGAAGGCGATCAGGGCCGCACTCTCAACAACGACGCCGTCGGCAATCTCTCCACCAATAACTTCAGAGCTCTCGCCGTCGATCACGTTTGGACCCCTCGCTCCGATACTGTCGTCAACCTCCGCTACGGCCTCAATCGCAGCACCAACAACGGCCGGCCCCCCACCCGCGGCCTCGATCTCGCCTCCCTCGGCTTCCCCTCCTCCTTCGTCAACACGCTCGACCGCGAATACACCGCGCTCCCCGAAATCGTCATCGGCGGCCTCGTCTCCGTCGGAACCAACCTCATCAATCGCGGCGGCTACACCAATCAGTATTGGAACGGCTCCGTCTCTCGCAATTCAGGTGTCCACACCATCCGCGCCGGCGGCGAATTCCGCCTCCTCCAGGACAACAACCGTGGCTTCGGCAATTATTCCGGCATCTTCAACTTCGCCAATGCCTGGACCCGCGGCCCCCTCGACAATTCCCCCGTCTCCCCCATCGGCCAGGGCATGGCCACCTTCCTCTTCGGACTCCCCACCGGCGGAGGCGTCGACCTCAACGACTCGGCTGCCGAAACCTCCAACTACACCGGCCTCTTCCTCAACGACGATTGGAAATTGTCCCGCAAGCTTACCCTCAACCTCGGTCTCCGCTACGAACTGGAAGGCCCCATCGTCGAACGCTTCAACCGCGCCAACCGCGGCCTCGATCTCGATTCCATCAATCCCGCCGACGCCGCTGCCCGCGCCGCCTACGCCCGCAGCCCCATCCCCCAAATCCCCGTCGATCAGTTCCGCCTCCGCGGCGGCATCCTCTTTGCCGGCTCCAACGGCTCGCCCCGCACCATGTGGGACCCCGATCGCAACAACCTCAGCCCCCGCATCGGCTTCGCCTACCAAGCCACCACCCGCACGGTTCTTCGCGGCGGATACGGCGTCTTCTTCGAACCCCTCGGCTCCGACGTTGCCGACGTCGATCAGACCGGCTACAGCCAGCGCACCAACCTCAATCCCTCCTCCGACAACGGACTCACCTTCCGCGCCACCCTCGCCAATCCATTCCCCACCGGCTACGTCTCGCCGCAGCGCGATTCCGCCGGCCTTGCCACCAATCTCGGCCTCTCCCTCAGCCCCTTCTATCAACGCCGCAAGAACGCCTACATGCAGCGCTGGAGCTTCAATATCCAACGCCAGCTCGCGCCCAACCTGCTCCTCGAAATCGGCTACATCGGCAATCGCGGTACCGGGCTCGGCGTCTCCCGGGACTTCAACGTCATCCCTGCCCAATACCTGTCCCGATCCCCCGAACGCGATCAGGCCAACATCGATTTCCTCTCCACCAACGTCGCCAATCCCTTCCGCGGCATCCCCGAATTCGCCAATTCTCCCGGCTTCCAGAACAACGTCAACCTCGCCCGCAGCCAGTTGCTGCGCCCCTATCCGCACTTCGGCTCCATGAGCATGGCTCTCAGCGAAGGCTTCTCCTGGTATCACGCTGGCTCCGTGCGCCTCGACCGCCGCTTCGCCCGCGGCTTCTCCATCGGCGGCCACTGGACCTGGTCGAAATTCATGGAAGCCATCGATCTCCTCAACGCCCAGGACCTCCACCCCCATCACGTCGTCAGCCCTCAGGATCGCCCTCACCACATCACTGTCAACGGCATGTGGGAACTCCCTTTCGGCAAAGGCCGCACCTGGCTCAACACGCGCAACGGCATCGTCAACACCCTCGCCGGCGGCTGGAGCATCAACGCCATCTATCAATGGCAATCCGGCCCTCCCATCGGTTTCGGCAACGTTCTTTTCCGCGGCGACATTCAAGATCTCGTCATCCCCCGCTCCGAGCGTACTGTCGCACGCTGGTTCAATATCGATGCCGGCTTTGAACGCAATCCGCAACGCGCCCTCGAATCCAACTACCGTACCTTCCCTCTCCGCTTCACCGGACTCCGCGCTCACGGCTGGGACAACTGGGATCTCTCCCTCTACAAGAGCATCGCTTTCACCGAACGCATCAAACTCCAACTGCGCGCCGAAGCCGTCGACGCTTTCAACACCGCCATGTTCAATCCGCCCAACACCGATCCCAACAACACCTTGTTCGGTCAGGTCACCGGCACCATCTGGAGCGAACAGCGTAAGATCACCGTCGCCGCGCGCCTCACGTTCTAAGCTGGTAGGTGATGCGCCTCGCCGTCCACTTCTTGCTGCTCGTCTCACTCCACGCCCAACACGGAGTTATCCGCGAATACGCCGCTCTCGCCCCCAAGCCCGGCGCCACGCCGCTTCGCCCTCTCGCCGACCTTCCCCTCACCGATGTCAGCATCGCCGTCGGCCACGACAAAGCGTGGTACATGACCGGTTCCGCCGCCGGCAGCGATGGCCCTGTCTTCGCAAAACGCATCTCCATCTGGCGATCCACCAACCAGCGCCAATGGACGAAGCTCCGCGACATTGACTCACCGGCGCCCGCGCAATCGCCTGAGATTCACTACCTCCGTAACCGCTATTGGCTCACGCTCGGCATCGAAGGCGGAGGCACCCACCTGCTCGCCTTCAGTTCCACCAATCTCGCCGCCAGCCCTTTTCAACGCGCCGTCATCACCACCACCGGCGCCGATCCTTCGCTCTTCCTCGACGACGACGGAGCCTTCTACTGGATCCTCGGCCCCGGCCACATCGCCCCCATGCAACCCGACCCCATGCAAGGTCTCGCCGCCGCCCCCAAGCCCGTCATCCAGCCGCTCCAAGGCCAACTCCGCAGCCACAACATGCACGGAGCGTTCCTTGCCAAAATCGGCGGCTTCTATCACTTGTTCGTTGCCGAACGCCGTCTCCGCCACGGCGACCTCGGCCGTACCGGACTTCCCGGCGGCGCCGACGACACCTTCGTCGCCATCTCCGCCAAACCCGGCTCCGGCTACGGCGAACGGCGCTACCTCGCCTTCCCTCACGCCGGACAAACCACCCTCTTCCGCGACGCCGCCAACCAACTCCACGCCACGTTCTCCTGCACCGATACGCGCGGTGTCTTCCGCCTTCGCCCCGGCGCTTTCCCCGTCGAACAGGTCGATGCCTCCAAACCCGTCTGGCCCATCGGCTTCGATTTCGACAAACCCGATCCGCCCGTCAAATACACACCCCCCGGCTTCCTCCTTCGTCCATCCACCGCGCATATCTATGAAGCCGGCGCCGGTGCCCTCACCCCCATCCCCATGGACCCCGTCCCCAACCAGCGCGCCGCCTTCCCCTGGATTCGCGATACCTCCCTTACTCGCGGCCATGACGGCAACCTCTACATGACCGGAACCTCCGGCAACATGGATGCCATCCACCTCTGGCGATCCACCGATGGCAAGCGCTTTCAATACCTCCAGCCTGTCTTCCAACTCAACTCGAGCGACAGCAACCTCTGGTACAACCAGGCCAAGGGACGCCTCCTCTGGGCCCCCGAAATTCACTACTTCAACAACACCTATTACATCGCCTGGTGCGTCAATCTCAAACTCGGCATGGGCCTGCTGAAAAGCACCTCCGGCAAGCCCGAAGGCCCCTACGCGCCAACCTACGAAGGCAACCGCGCCTTCATCAGCCCCAACATCGATGCCTCGCTCTTCACCGATGACGACGGCACTCCCTACTTCGTCTGGCAAGGCCGCTACATCCGCAAAATGACCCGCGATCTCTCCGCCTTCAACGGCGATCGCGTCGAACTCCTCACCGTCGACGGCGAACAAGTCGGATACGAAGGCATCTTCCTCCGCAAAATCGGGCCCTGGTATGTCGTCCTCGCCGCCGAATGGAACGGAGGCGGCAATCGCGAAGACGGCACTTACGACATGATGTACAGCGTCTCGAAAAACCTCCATGGCCCCTACACCCGCCGCCGCGTCGGAGTCCCCCACGGCGGCCACAGCGTCCTCTTTGAGGACCGCGCCAACCGCTGGCATCTCGCCTTCTTCGGTAACGACCGCAGCGCCCCCTTCCGCGCCATGCCCGGTATCGTCCCCCTCGATATCAAAGACACCGGCAGCGATCTCCTCATCCAGCCTGCTATCCCTTAACCGCCATGCCCATCCTCGTCGTTCTCCTCCGCGGCGTTAACGTCGGAGGCAAAAACAAAATCAAGATGGATACCCTCCGCGACATCTGCCTCACCGCCGGCCTTCGCGATCCCCAGACCTACATCCAAAGCGGCAACGTCGTCTGCCGCGCCTCTAGACTCACCGCCTCGCTCCATACAAAAATCGAAGACGCCATCGAGGCCGCCTGCTCCTTCCGCCCCGCCGTCATCCTTCGCACCGCCGAAGAACTCGACGCCATCGTCGCCGCCAACCCCTTCGCCGCCCAACCCGGCATCGAACCCAACAAGCTCCACGTACACTTCCTCTACAACCATCCCGCGCCCCAGGCCGCAATCCTCCTCGAGAAACTCCCCCGCCAGGATGAACAGATCCACCTCACCGGCCGCGAAGTCTTCGTCTACTACCCCCACGGCGCCGGCCAGACCAAACTCACCGCTGCCTCTTTCGACAAAGCCCTGCAAACCTCCAATACCGCCCGCAACTGGAACACCGTGCTCAAACTCCGCGACATCGCCCGCTCGATTCCATAATCGGCCCGCGTCCCCCCAAAAAAAAATCGCACGCCGCGCTGTAACTTCCCGCCGCTCCTCATCCCTAACTCGTCATGAACTCCACACTCCGCTTGCTTTCATGCGTCGCCGCCGGAGCCATGTTGCTGGGCGCGGCCGCAAACCAATGTGCTCCTTCCTATGCCAGGCTGCTCGATCCGAAAGGCAACCTCCTCCCCATGCAGACTCCCTTCGTTGCCTCCGTCGAAATCGCCCCCAAAACAGCGATCGTCTTTCGTCCGCTCGAGACCGACATCCGCAGTCTCATTGAGCGCCTCCGCTCGGAAGGCGAAACCAGCAAGCAGTTGCTGACCGTCGCCTACTGGCAGGACATGCGATGCCGCATCGTGAACAACCGCTGCACCGGTGAATGCCCCATCAAAGACGGCAAGAAGCTTCGCTGCCTCGCCGACCGGTCCGGAGACCCCGTACCCCCTCCTTCCGATCCCACCCACAAGAAGAAGCACGGTAAGAACGACGGCAAGCCGATGTTCCTCATGCCGCAAGTGTCCTCTCAGCGCTGCCGTTGCCAGTAGGAGCCACCTCATGATCACACTCACCGCACATGCCCTGTTGGCGATGGCGGCGCTGGCCAACGCCGATCATCCCGCCGTCACCTCCTACCCGGGCTCTCGCATCCTCATCCACCGGCAGGTTGAGTTCGACGAATACCCTCTGGCCTTGGATTTGTCCGGCCGCAAAGAGCGCCTCCACCTCGAAGGCCGCGTAACGAGAATTCAATATCGCAACCCCGCCGGACGCTCCGCACTGGAAATCTACCGTAACTATGAAGGCGCCTTCCGCGCCGTCCATGCCAAACTGCTCTTTACCTGCAAACTCGAACAGTGCCGCTCCTGGCCGCTCTACCATGAGCAGAAGCTCATCAACATGGGCAGCCAGAGCTATCACGCCTTCGTCGCCAGGTTCGTTCACGCCGGACGCGAGACCCACGCTGTCGTCGCCGTCAGCCAACCCATTACCTGGGTCCACATCATCGAGGCGAAACCGATGGACTTCGGATTGGTCGCCGTCGACGCCCGCGCTATGCAGGAAACCCTCGGCCGCAACGGCCGTATCTCGCTCCACAACATCCAGTTCGACACCGGTCAATCCGCTATCCTTCCGCAGTCGCGCAACACGATTGCCGAAATCGCCAAGCTGCTGACCTCCACCCCCACCCTAAACCTCGACATCGTCGGCCATACCGACGACACGGGGACCGAAGAAGGTAACCTGCTGCTGTCCACCGCCCGCGCCAAATCGGTTGTCAGCGAACTCGTGACCTCGTTCAAAATATCCGCCAGCCGCCTCCGCGGCCGCGGCGCTGGACAGTCCTCTCCCCTCGATTCCAACCAGTCCGTGGAAGGACGTGCCAAAAACCGCCGTGTCGAACTCGTCGTCTCGAAATAGGGTAAGATCTCCCCGTGTCGCGCCAGGCAATTCTCCTCGCCGCTCTGGTTGTCCTGCCGGCCTTCGCCGCGCCGGCAGGACTCGTCAAACAGGGCGACACCGCCGAGGGGCGCATCTCCGCCGCCAACGCCGCCATTCATGAACTGCGCATCGAGGCCGGACAGTTCTTCTACGCTCAAGTCAACGGCATCCGCATGAGCCTTGACCTCACCGCCCCGTCCGGCCACTCGCTCTGGCCCTCGGGCCGCACCGCCGTCGTCATCGCTCCCGAAACCGGCCTCTACCGGCTCAAAGTCCGCACCGCCGCGCCCACCCTCCAACGCTACCTCCTCACCGTCAACTACTGGCGCCCCGCACTACCCTCCGACCCGGACCGCCTCGACGCCATTCGTATCCTCACCGCCGGCTACACCGCAGCCGAACGCGCCACCGCTGAAAGCCGCGCCGCTGCCATCGAGCGCTACCGCGAGGCCAGACAGAAAGCTCTCGCCCTCGCCGATACATGGCTCGAAGCACGCTGCCTGCTGTCCGAAGCCATGGCCCATTCCGCTCTCGGAAACTCCGATGCCGCTCTCCTCGCTCTCCACGATGCCTTGGCCGTCTATCAGGCCCGCCGTGACCGCGGTGGCGAAGCCTACACCTGGAATCAGGCCGCCTTGCTCCTCGCCTACCGTGCCGAGTTCGCCCGCGCCTTCGATTACTACCGCCGTGCGCTTGCCTACTGGCGGGAAAAAGGCGATTCCTCCCGCGAACGCGAAGTGCTGCGCAACCTCGCCATCGCTCATGCCATGGCCGGCAACCTCCAAACGGCCGTCGAAACCTATCGTCAGGTCATCGACGGCTTCCGCCTCTCCGGAGACAAGTACAACGAAGCCGTTACCCTCGTCCAATTGAGCGATCTCTATCTCAGCCTCGGCGACTATGAACAGGCCATCGCCCTTGCCGCCCAGGCTCTGCCCATGCATCGGGCGCACCACGACCAGACCGCCGAAGTCCATACCCTCTCCAACCTCGGCGAAGCCCTCGCCGCACAAGGCAAACACGCCGGCGCGCTCGTCCCGCTGCGCAAGGCCATGGACTTGGGAAACGCTGCCGGGCTTGGCTGGCTTCACGCCACCGCCCAGGCCCTCACCGCCGCATCCGAACAAGCTCTCGGCCGCCTTCAGATCGCCGATTCCCTCTACCGCGGCGCCCTCGCCCCCATGCAGGCTCATGGCAATCGCGATGGCGCCAGCCGCCTGCTCGTCAGACTCGGGATGCTCGCCCTCGAACGCGGTCGTCTCGACGCCGCCGCCACCCAACTCGACGAAGCCCTCCGCCTCGCCGAAGGCCTTCCCAACGGCGTCGCCCACGCCTATGCGCTCACCGCTATCGCTGCCCTGAAACGCGCGCAAGGCAACCTCGATGCCGCACGCCAGCTCGCCGCCCAGGCCCTCGATGTCATCGAAAACTCGCGCCTCACCATCGATGACAAACAACTCCGTGCCACCTTCCTCGCCTCCCGCGCCGCCTCCTACGACTTCGCCATCGATCTCGCCATCGAACGCAAGGACGCCGCCGGCGCGTTCGCCATCCTTCAGCGCTTTCGCGCCCGCAACCTCGCCGACATGCTCGCCGTCAATCGACGCCAGGCGCCCTCGGAAACCGCCTTGCTCCCGGACCTCATCCCCCAGAGCACGGCGATCCTCTCCTATCACTTCGGTGAAAAGCGCTCTTGGTTGTTTGTTCACTCAAACGAAGGAACCCAGGCCAGCCCCTTGCCGCCCGCCGCTGCCATCGAGCCGCAAGTGCGCCAGTTGCGCGCCCTGCTCGCCCAGCCATCCAGAGCCACTCTCGGCCGCTACGTCCAGACTGCCTCCGAACTCTTCCGCCTCTGTGTGCGGCCGGCGCTTCCCTTGCTTGCCTCCAGCCGCAGCCTCGTCATCTCCGCCGACGGCCCTCTCCACTACCTGCCGTTCGAGGCTCTCCTCACCGCAACCCCAACAACAATGGCCTATCGCAGCCTCCCCTACCTCCTGTCTCGATGGAAGGTGAGCTACGCGCCTTCGGCTGCCTCTTTCGTCGCCCTGCAACGCCGCGCCGTTGCCCCTTCCGGTCACGAACTCGTGGCCTTCGGCGATCCGCGTGGCGATCTCCCCGGCGCCGCCACCGAACTGCGCGAAATCGCCAAGCTCTTCCCCAACGGCCGCGCCCTCGTGTTTCCCGGCCTTCACGCCGCCAAGGATGCCTTGCTCCAGTCCGCACACCTCGCCCAGGCCCGCCGCATTCACTTCGCTACCCACGGTTTGTTGAAGGACGCCTCTTCCGCCACCTCCGGCCTGCTCTTCGCCAACGGAGCCTTGCTCAGTGCCTCCGATCTCCTCGGGCTCAAATGGAATGCCGAACTCGTCGTCCTCTCCGCCTGTGAAACAGGCCTCGGCCCGCGCCTCCGCGGGGAAGGGATTCTCGGCTTTACCCGCGCCCTGCTCCTCGCCGGAGTGTCCAGCGTGGCTGTCAGTCTTTGGCCCATCAGCGATGAATCCACCGTGGCCCTCATGGTGGAATTCTACGGCCGCCTCAGCCGCGGCGAGCCCACCAGCGAAGCCCTGCGCCAGGCCAAACTCCACCTGCTCCGCTCCGGCGCCTTTGCCCACCCCTACTATTGGGCCTCCATCATTTTGTCGGGCAAGGTTTGAGCACCCCGTTACCGCGCGTTGAACTCGAACGATTCCTCTTCCGCCCCGCAAGTCACCGTCACCCGGTGCACCCCCGGTTGTAGAAACCCTGCTGGCACTCGCACCAGAAACTCCCCGTTGATGCCCCGCACTGCCCTTGCGCCGGTCCACAGTTGCTTACTCCCCGCCAGAAGCGTGATGCTGCAGCTTGTCGCATCCTTCCCCAAACGCGAGGCCAGCAGGAACGTGGTCTCTACCCCTGCTGCCGCATCCGCTCTGCTTACCTCCCCCCCTTGCGACCGTTGCCGTGCGTCCGCCGGCAACAGGTCCACAATCTGGCCCGTGGCCGATGGCGCCCCCAGTCGCTCCAACCGTTCTTCCAACTCCCGCACCTGCCCCCGCAGCATTGCCTCCCGCCGTCCGGCCTCCCGCTCCACCCGGCTCACCAGCAATCCAGCCGACGCCGCGATGACAAGCATCGCCGCAATGCCCGCATAGCGCATGGTCCCGAACCTGCGCGCGGGCATCTGCTGTGCACTCTCCCTCAACAGTTCCACTTCCTCTGCGCACTGCCGGCAGGCCGCCAGATGCTTCCCGATGGCCGCCTGCTCCGCCGCTTTCATCCCCGCCCCCATCACATACTCCGCCAGCCGGTCCGCCGCCGGGTGGTCGGCCACGGCCTCCAGCACCGCCGCCGTTTCCTCCAACTGCTTCCTGCACTCGGCGCACCCTTCCAGATGCGACAAAACCTCGGACCGCTCGTCGCGCGGCAGGGTATCGTTCAGCAGCCAAGGCAGCCGTTCTATTACTTCCGGACATTTCATGAAGCGGTTTTCATCTCATTTCATCAGTTTGGGCCTTCCGCCGGCTATTTGTTACCTTTGTTTCCTTCTTCCTGCTCCCGCATCTCCATGGCCTTCTGCCGGCACCGCAGCACGCGCACACGAAGCGTCCCTTCCGCGATCGATAACTCCGCCGCCATCGATGGATAGCTCTGCCCGGCAAGGATGCGCCGCCACAAGGCGATGCACTCCGCCGGCATCCGCTCCACCAGCCGGCGGATCGACTCCATGCGGCTCTCCTCCACCAGCCGCTCATCGGCAGTCCTGCGGCCATCCTTGGTGCGTTGCAGTAGTTCCGTCACGTCCGGCGCCCAGCGCGACAAAGACCGGATTCGCTTCAAACACGCATTGTTCGCCACACGCCAAACGTAGCTCACCACAGCCGATTCGCCCCGGAACCGCCCCTCCGAGAAGAGCCTCGTTAGTTCCAGCATGACATCCTGCCGCAAATCCTCCCACTCGCCGCCGAGGCGGGCGCGGTAGGGCTTCGCCGCGGCCGCCACCCATCGTTCCATTTGGGCGACTGCCCCCGGCTCGCCGGTAAGAAAGCCAGCAATCAGCTTCCGATCGTCAGCCGGCATGGGTTCCTACGGTATCACAGATCGCTCCGGCCCCCAAAACTGTTGACGAGCCCGGGAGGTTTCGGTACAGTAACGCCGTGCTCACCATTCGCCAGGCGCAATTCGAAGCCTTTCGCCGAAACATCGACCGCATCCAACTCGACCGCCTCATCCCGCAATTGCAGGAAGAGTTTCCCGGCCGCTTCGACAGCCCCGATTCCGCCCACGCCTTCGCCTCCACCGTCATGCACAAAGCCGAAGCCTCCAATATCGAATCCTACGGCGCCATCCTCGAACTCGCCCGATTGATGGTGCGCTTCGGCCCAAATCTCGAACAGTACCTCGATCCAGCCTGGGGGGCTGCTATCCTATCTCACAAGGCTCTGCCGGGCGACCTGAAAATTGACTTTCTCCGCCGTCGCCTCGAACCTCGCATCCCCGCCGAGGATCGGCAGCCAGACCAGCAAGACGGGCAAGAGGAGGGGTAGTTGGGCAAGGAAGTGGCAAAATGTCCGAAACTGGGCGACATCTGGGCCTACGTCGAGGACGAGTCCGGCAAATCCATCGAAGGCGTCCCCGTCACCGGACCCGGTAACAAAGACACCGATCCCACCGGTCTCGCCAGCTTCGAAAAACTCGCCGAAGGCAAGTACGACGTCACCCTCGGCGCCCTCAAAGCCCCCGTCTCCGACGACTACGTACACCCCAAGAAAATCACCGAATCCGCCAAAGTGAAAACAGGGCAGGTCACCACCGTCCGCTTCGTGCTGCGCCTGCGCCCCATCGCCAAAATCAACGTCGACGACCCCAAAATCATCATCGTCCACCGCCCCTACAAAGACAAACTCAAGAAGCCGCTTCCGCCCCACCTCATCCCCGTCACCATGGGCTACGACGGAAACCACGATGGCGACGTCGTCCTCGACTCCCCGCAAAAAGCCGGCCTCAAACTCTTCTCCGACGACAAGGGCAAAAAAGAAATCAAGTTACCCTATACCGTCAAGGCCAAAGACGCCAAATCCGGCAAAACGGTCTATATGTCCGCAACCGCTCCCAGCGGCGCCAACCAGGGAACCGAACTCTCCGTCGAATTGAAAAACGGCAGCATCCCCCCAAAAAAGCCCAAGGCCGACGAGAAGATCACCTGCGTCGAACTGAAGCTCGACGTCTACAAAGCCCGTCCCCTCAACGGAGCCGACCCCGCCATCTGGCCCGAAGACAAGAAAATCAAACCCGGCCACAGCCTCATCGTCCAGAACGCCGGCCTCTGGAGCCAGCGCGAAAAGCTTGTCCTCTACCAGGCCAAGCCCGCCGATTTCCCCGGCAAAATCAAGCTCGTCCCAATGGACGCCAAAGTGGCCGCCTACGCCGCCGAAAAGCCCGCCACTGGCGATGCCGCCCTCGCCGCCCCCGCACTCGAGTTCGACAACCCCGCCGTCAACGCCGCCAACGGCCAGATCTTCTGGATGCAGGCCCAATCGAAATCCGGCGCCTTCGGCGACACCGGCTGGACCGTCGAAGCTTCCGATGTCCCCGGCGAAGAAGGCGACCGCGTCACCATGTCCGCCCTCGAAATGGATCTCCGCGTCTACAAGAGCACTCCCGCCAAAAAGAAGAAGCCCGAGGAAATGGACAAAGCCGGCCAGCTTTCCAAAGGCCGCTATCTCCACAAACAGGACGCCGATCATCACCACGGCCGCGCCAAACTCGTCATCCATCGCCTCGAACCCCCAGGCTTCGACGGCCAGGTCTTCCTCTCCTGCTGGGACATCCAGACCGCCCCTCCCTCCGAGGCCAAGTCCGGAGCCCCCAAAGTCAAACTCTTCACGGAAGAAACGGGTGGCGCCGAACAGGCCTTTGAAACCGGCATCGCCCATCCCGCCGGAGCCCCCAAAGAACTCAAGACCCTTTGGGTCGAAGGCGCCTCCAACAGCGCCGCGCTGCGCGATTCTCAAATCCGCCTCGGCGTCAAAGACGTCTGCCACGCCAACGACCGCGGCGCCCTCACCGTCGTCGAGTTCACCAAAATCAAAGCCACCATCAAGAGCACGCCCCCACTGACCGCCCGCCCCGGCATCGCTCTCCCCGTCGATCACACCTTCGAGAATTCCGCCAAATACTCCGAAGATTTCGCCGCCGGAAAAAATCCCCCCCTCGTCATCGTCCGCAACGGCCGCGACGACATCGCCCTCGAAGTCACCACCGTCCCCGCCGCCCCCGTCGATCTCGATATCACCTGGCGCGCCGTCCGCAACAAGGACGATCACAAGTCCCTCGGCAAGGACACAGACCTGCCCACCGTCACCCGCGATCCCGCCGACAAACGCAAAGCCACCCTCCAATGCAACCAGAAGGGCTCCTTCCATATCCGCCCCTACATCGATTGCAATGACGTCGACGAGTATAGCCCCAAGGAACCTTCCATTCCCTTGAATCTCGTCCTCGCCGACGCCAAACTCGTGCGCGACAACAGTAAGGGCTTCAAGCGCAACCTCACCGCCGCCCTCGGCGGAGGCATCTTCAACGTCCGCAACGGCACCTGGCCCAACACTTGGGCTGCCTGCATCGCCGCCGGAGGCGCGGGCATGACAATGGAGTTGATCGCCGATGTCACCGGCGGCGGCGCCGATGGCCGCCTCGGACTCGACAGCGTCTTCGGAGGCCTGATCAACATGCTCAGCGACAACCAGATCACCCTCACCTACACCGACATCATCACCCCTGTTCCCCTCGGAGGCGCCGCTGCCACGCTTACCGTGCGCAACCGCTATGTGCTCAACCGTCCTGCCGCCACCGGCAACTACGGAGGCACCCCTATGTTCATCCCCGCGGATCCCGCCCCGAATCTGCTCGCCTTTCCCGTCCTCGATACCGGCCGTCCCAATGGTGGCCTCGGTGGCGAGTCGGCCACCATGTCCCGCAGCGGCGGCTGGGATCTGCTGGCCAACCGCTCCGTCGGCAAGCGCTACACTCTCCGCTGCATCGATTCCCCCGGACGTGGCTTCCTCCTCGTTCACCCCACTAACGGGAATTCCGGCCTCACCAACGTCCATTACGTCCAGGCCTTCCGCGCCAATTTCTGCTTCTGGACCAATATCACCAATGCCCGCGGTACCACCGGCGATCCCTGCGACCGTGTCTACTCCGTCATCCGCACCATGGATTGGGAGGCCCACGGCGATTGGACCATCGCCTGGAATAACCCCGGCGCCGGTTGGGTGCAAACCCTGACCGTTACTACCCCACACGACATTCAGGTCTCTAACCCCGCCACCGTCAACCCCCTCGGCGCAGCCGATCAGAACGGCGTCGAAGTGCGCCCGCCCTCGGGCATCACCTCCGCCATTGCCTGGGAAACAACGTGAGATGCGATGGCGGTATGCACTCTTGGTGCTGGCGGTGGCGCTGCAGGCCGGTGCCTGGGCGCTGCAGAAAAAATCCCCACGGAGGAAAGCGATGAGCGACTCGCAAATGCTGCCTTACGAACCAGGGTCGCGATCGGAATTGCTCGCGGCGCGAAACGTCTTCTCGGTCGAGGTCCTCAGCCTCGCCCCATCGGAATGGAAAGTCGATCCCTCTACCGGGCTCCAAACCCGGTCCCTGGCCATCGAAGCGCGGCTCCTCACCGTTCATAAAGGACTCCCGCAGGCCGCCGCCCCCTTTCGCCTCGCCGTCCCCCAGCGTCGCGAAGACGCTTTGACCGTCAGCGATTTCCACGGCTTCTGGTCCCACCGCGATCTCGAAGCTCCACGCTCCTACCTTGCCTTTTCCAACGCCCCAGG
Source organism: Bryobacterales bacterium (assembly GCA_016789755.1). GTDB lineage: Bacteria > Acidobacteriota > Terriglobia > Bryobacterales > Bryobacteraceae > CADEFT01. The sequence continues at coordinate 9,291 of JAEUQG010000059.1, read as the reverse complement.
CAACAACCCCGCCGCTTGGATGGCGGACGAAGCCATGCTCGATCTCATCCCGGCCACCGATGCCACCGCCGCCGAAATCGCCCTCGCCCTCGATGTCGAGCGCCGCCTCGCCCCCGTCGATTCCCGCGACAAAGTCATCGAGTTGCTCAAAACCCTCTTCGCCCACCGCGAAAAGACCACCGGCTTGTTCGCCCGCTACGCCTGCGCCCGCCTCGCCCCCCAATACGAAGCCTTCGAGGAAGGCATGCAGACCGGCATCATGCGCGTCGTCACCGCCGCCGGCGCTACCGGCCCGCTCCGCGAGACCCTCGTCGAATTCCTCTACGATCAATCCGCCGAACAGGAGCTCACCGAGGACAAAGCCGTCAAACTCGCCCAGCGCTTCATCGCCTGGGCCCGCCAGCCCGAAGCCTCCCCCATGCTCGATCGCCTGATCGACGTCCATCTCTACAACCTCATCTTCCGTCCCGACGAGCCCGCCCTGCCCGTCGCCAAGGTGTTGCCCGACGCCGCCGAACGCGCCGCCCTCGCTGCCATCTTTGCCAAGGAACCTTCGCCCCGCTGCACGGAAGTAATCTCCTGGCTCAATGGGAAACGCTGAAAAACCCATGATCACCGTCGCCCTTCTCCTCCTCGCCGCAGCCCAAGCCCAGCCCCGCATCAAGCCCAACTACTGCTTCGGCATGCTCATGGCCTCACCCAACCGCCCCGATATCCCCAAAGACGAAGCCATGAAGATCCAGGAAGGGCACATGGCCCACCTCAACGCCCTCGCCGAAAAAAACTGGCTTGTCGCCGCCGGCCCCATGATGACTCCCGGCAATCTCCGCGGCCTCGTCATCTCCAAGTGCAAATCCCTCGACGAAGCCCGCCAATTCGCCGGTCAGGACCCCGCCGTCAAAGCCGGCCGCCTCTTCCTCGAAGCCTATCTCTGGCAGGCCCCCGAAGGCCTCGGCGACCGCTATCGCGCCGAACAGTACAAGAATCCTCAAGCCAAGGTCACCATGGTCAAATACCCCATTGCGTTCCTCATAAAAACCGTCCAGTGGAACGGCTGGCCGTCCATGGCGCTCCTCAAGGAGCATGGCGCCTCCGTCTCCGCCCATCTCAACAGCGGAAAAATGAAAACCGCCGGCCCTTTCGAGGACGGCGGTTCTAAAATCGGAGTTTTTATCTTTGCACCGATGCCGCTCGAAGAAGCCCGCCAGATCGCCGAAAACGATCCCACGGTCAAAGCCGGCCTCGCGCGTGTCGAAATGATGGAGTGGCTCGCCGCCGACGGCACCTTCCTGAACTGAAGGACCCCGGCAGCTCCCCGCCTACTTCACCTTTTCGTCCTTCGCTACCTTCCCGTCGCGCACGTACACCACGCGATGCGCATGCATCGCGATATCCATTTCGTGCGTCACCAGAACAATCGTGTTCCCCTGCTGATGCAGCCGCTCGAACAGCGCCATGATTTCCACGCCCGTCGCCGAATCCAGGTTTCCTGTCGGTTCGTCCGCCAGCAGAATCGACGGATTGTTCACCAGCGCCCGCGCAATCGCCACGCGCTGCCGCTGTCCGCCCGATAGCTCGTTCGGCTTGTGATACATGCGCTTGGCCAGGTCCACCGCTTGCAGCGATCCCTTTGCCCGCTCCGTCCGCGCCTCGGCGTCGATCCCGGAATAAATCAGCGGCAACTCCACATTGTGCAGCGCCGTCGCTCGCGACAACAGGTTGAACGTCTGGAACACGAACCCGATTTCCTTGTTCCGGATCGCCGCCAGTTCATCGTCGTTCATCTGGCTCACCAGCCGCCCGTTGATGTAGTAATCGCCCTTCGTCGGTGTATCCAAACACCCGATCAGGTTCATCAGCGTCGATTTCCCCGACCCCGACGGACCCATGATCGCCACGTACTCACCCACCTTGATCTCCAGGTCCACGCCCGATACGGCATGAATCTCCTGATCGCCCATCACGTACGTCTTCCACAGATCGTATGTCCGGATGACCACTCCGTCACGCTTCAGTTGCGCTCCGCGCTCGAGCTTCTCCTGGATCGCACTTGCCATGCTTCGTCAGTTTTCCTTTGGTACGTTCTTCAATAATATCGCGGCTACGTTTCCGACTTCAGGGGACCCTTGTTATTATCCACTTTTATCTTCGCCTCGTTGCGGATCGTCCGGATCACCTTGTAGGAGCCTGTGATAATCTCCTCGCCATCCTTCAATCCGCCCAAAACCTCGATGTCCGTGGCTCCGGTGATCCCTGTCTCCACCTTGCGGAATACAGCTTTCTCCCCGGCGATCACAAATACTCCCTGCAACTCTTCTTTCTTCGCTTTTTCGGCCACCGGATCGACCGGCGCGGCGGCTTTCACCCCGGCCGGCGACTCCGGCTCCAGATCGCCCTTTTGGCGAACGGTGAGAGCCTGAATCGGTATTGTTAGGACGCCCTGACGGGTAGCCGTGGTTACCTTCGCCGTACACGATAGTCCCGGCCGGATCTCCCCCGGAGGGTCGATCAGCGCCACCACTACCTTGAAATCCTTCGCTTCCTGGCTTGAAATCGCGCTCTGGCTTGCTGCCAGTCCCGTCGACCGCAGAATCGCCGTGTTCCCGATCTCGATCACCCGCCCCTTGAACGTCTTGTTCGGAATCGCATCGATCGTCACGTCCGCCAGTTGCTCCAGCTTCACGTTCACAATGTCCGTCTCGTCCACCTTCACTTCCGCCGTAATCAGCGACATGTCGGCAATCGTCATGATCAGGCTCGCCGGCGAATTCTGAATGCCCGGCACCACCGTCTCACCCACGCGCACCGGCAGATTCGTCACCACCCCGTCGATGGGCGAAATTGCAAACGTGCGCTGCAGCACGTCCGCCGCCCGCTTCAGATTCGCCTGCGCCAGCACCACCCGCCGCTGCGACGCCGTCACGTTCGACACCACCTGTGAGCGCTGCGCCTTGGCCTGCGAGATCCGTGCCTCGGCTTCCGTAATCGCCGCCTGGTACGCCTTGTACTCCGAAGCCCGCTGATCGTATTCCTGCCGCGAAATTAGCTTCTCCGTCCACAGTTTCTCCGCCCGCTCGAAGAAAATCTTCGCCCGCTCCACATCCGCCTTCGCCCGCGTCAACGACGCCTCGGCCGTGCGGATCGCCTCGTCCGAGGCCCGCAGCGACGCTTCCGTCGCCGCCGATTCCGCCTCCGACGTGCTCACACTCGCCTTCTGCGCCGCCACTTCAGCTTCCGGCTGCACCGATTCGAGCCGTGCCAGAATCTGTCCCTTGCGCACCGTCTGCCCTTCCGTCACCAGAATCTCCGTGATCCGCGACGGGGAAACGGCATTCGTCCCGATGTTAATGTAATTACGAGGCTTAATCTCGCCCGAGGCGGTCACCAGCGAAGTCAGATCCTGCTTCGCCACCCGCCCTGTCTGCACCGCCACAATGCCCTGCTTACTGTAACGGTAGCCCGCCATGGCGCCCACGCCAATCAGTAAGAGCACAATAACGCCTATGATGATCTTGGTCTTGCGTTTCACCGGATTTCCCAACTCCTATGGGAAAGAGACGCTCTCCATGAAAGGAAAGTTCAAAATGTAAGCGAGCGTCCCTTACCTCCAGTATAGACGCCGTAGGCCCTCCCAAAGAGCCAGCAATTTTACTGCCCCAGCCCCTCCATCTCCGCGCAACTCATCCGGTACGCCCGCGCCCCGTACCCCGTGCGCCACTCCGCAAACGCCTCGCTCAACGTCCGATGCACAATCCGTCCCGCCGCCACATCGCCCCGCAGACCCTCCAGATGGCTCGCGATGTTCTGGATAATCCCCTCCGTCAACTGTCCCTGGTTGATCATGATCGTCGCCGTGTAAAACCCGTCCGCCGCCAGCCGCCCCTTCTCTGCCGCCCGCAAATACGCCTCCACTCCATCCAGCGCCGATCCCGTGAAGTTGCTCTTGCACCCCCCGCCGATGTACACCAGCCGCCTCGCCGCGCTGTCCGCCGTGAAGTTGTATTTGTCCTTCGGATGCCACAATCCGTACGATTCCTCATCCGCGCCCTGATGCAGCGGCGTGGCCGCCCCCCACAGTAATTCCGCCCGCCAGAAATAAGCCGGATATTTCACTCCGAAAATCCCGTTTTCGTGCTGCTCCCACCCTTGCGGATTCTCCGCCGGCCAGTACAAAAAGCCGCCCACTACCTGATTCCGCGGTAATCCAAGCTGTTCCACCAGATACCCCACATCCGCGTAGTTGTACTTCGATTCATGCGCGTGCGGATTCACCTCAAATCGCAAATCCTCCACCAGCCAGCGCAGAATATTCTTCCCGTTTGTGTTCCGCACCACCGTCCCCGTATCGTACTCCGCCACCGCCAGCAGAAAATTCCAGTCCGATTGGAAACTCCACTTCGCGCCCTTGGCCTGAATCACCAGCGCCAGTTGCCGCACCAACTCCCGATTCCGCAAATACCCCGCACGGCTTGCCAAATAATCCATCTGCCGCGTCGATGGCTCCTCGTTATGGCTTACGATCGTCAACTGCAACGGCGGCGCCGCGCTCCAGCCCGGTATCGCCGCCAGCAGACACACCAATCCCAATTGCACTTTCATCAGGGTTCCCTCCGAAATACGTCGTTTGGAAAGGCCCGCTCAAAAAAAAGCGGCCAATCTGTCAACTAATGACGGCTCATCCACTGGCGGGTTTACCCCAACCGCAATTACAATGGGGCATACAACCATATGAAACATCAGGTAGCCTTCATTCACACCTCTCCGGCTGCCATCCCCCCAATGGCCGATTACTTCCGCGACTTCGCCTCCGACCTCGAAATCACCAACCTCCTCGACGACGGCGTCCTCCGCTTCTTCGCCCGCCAGAATGAATCGGCCGCCGAATCGCGCCTCGCCGACATGCTCTGCACCGCCCGCGACGCCTACAACTCCGAGCTGGCCGTCGTCACCTGTTCCGCCGTCACCCGCCAGGTCATCCGCCGCCTCTCGGAAGCCACCGGCCTCCCCATCGTCAAAATCGACGATGAGCTTGCCCGCCAGGCCGTCAGCGCCGGCACCCGCCTCGGCGTCGTCGTCACCTTCCCTCCATCCCAGGCCGTCATCGGCAAACTCCTCCGCGAAATGGCCGAAGAAATCGGCCGCTCCGTCGAACTCACCTTCCGCGTCCTCCCCGACGCCTACGAAGCCCTGCTCCACGGCATGCCCGAAAAGCACGACAGCCTGCTCCTCGCCGGCATTCAGGATCTCGCCTCCCAGCCCATCGATGCCCTCGTCCTTTCCCAGGTCTCCATGGCCCGAGTCCTCCCCCGCATCCCTAAGCTGCCCGTCCCTGTGCTTTCCAGCCTCCCCGCCAGCCTCAACACCATCCGCCAGCGGCTCTCGATATAATTCACTTCTTAAGGTTTCCCAACCCATGCGCACTGCCCCCATTCAACCCTCCGACTGGCGCGGAGTCTTCCCCGTCCCGCCTCTCGCCCGCCGCTCCGATGCCGCCCGTTCCATCGACTGGGCGGAAAACACCCGCCTCATCCAGCACATGGCCGCCGGCGGCATGACCCGCTTCCTCTATGGAGGCAATGCCTTCCTCTATCACATCACTCTCGCCGAATACGAAGAGTTGCTTGCCTGGCTGAACGGGCTCGACGACGCCTTTTGGGCCATCCCCAGCGCCGGCCCCTCCTTCGGCCGCCTCATCGATCAGGCCCCGCTCCTCCGCCGCTACCGTTTCCCCGCCGTCATGCATCTGCCCTGCGGCGATCCCCGCGACGCCGCCGGCCTCGAAGCCGGCATCCGCGATTTCGCCGCCGCCTGCGCCACCCCGCTCATTCTCTATCTCAAAGAGGAGAACAACTTCGGCGCCAACCTCGAAGCCGGTCTCGACGCCGTCGCCCGCCTCGTCGACGACGGCCTCTGCATCGGCATCAAATACGCCGTCGTGCGCAAAGACCCCGCCCAGGACGCCTACCTCGACTCCCTCCTCCGCCGTGTCGACCGCGCCAAAGTGCTCAGCGGCATCGGCGAGCGTCCGGCCATCGTCCACATGCGCGATTTCTCGCTCCCCGGCTTCACCACCGGCAGCGGCTGCCTCGCTCCTTCCCTCAGCAACCGCATCCACCAGGCCTGCGAGAACAAGGATTACGCCGCCGCCGCCCAAGCCCGCGAACTCTTCATCCCCCATGAAGATCTCCGCGACGCCTGGGGCCCGGCCCGAGTCCTCCACGCAGCCACCGCCCTTTCCGGGCTGGCCAACACCGGCGCTATCCCGCCCTTCATCTCCGCCCTCAACGCGGACCAGCAGGCTCAACTCGCGCCCGTCGCCCGGCTCCTCGTCGAACAGGACACCGCCGTTCCGGCCTAACCCCGGCCTCGACGGGTATTCCCCCGCTCTGCCGCCAATCCGGTGCACCTGCGCCCCGCCGTACACCTACCCCGGCTCACAACCCGGTCTCCCTGCACCACGGCAAACCCTCCCATTCACCCAACCACCCCAGCACCCTAACCCCGGCTCACGAACCGGTTCCCCTGCACCCAGAATCGCAACGGCCAGTCCACCGCCTTGCGGATCCCGATCCGCGGCCCCGCCGCAATCGAGCCACCCAGCGGCATCCCATCGTCCCGCACCGTGAACCGTCCCTCCGTCACATCCGCCCCGTTCCACCGCAAATCGATCCCCATCGCCACCGTCAACTTCCCCGGACCCGATGCCAGCGCCTCCAGCCGTTCCACGCCCCGCCGCCTCCGCATGATCCCAATCCCCCGCACCGGCTCCAACGCCCGGATCAACACGCACCCCGGCGATCCCTCCGCTTCCGCCACCAGGTTCAAACAGTGATACATCCCGTAAATGAAATACACATACGCGTGCCCCGGCGGCCCGAACAACACCCGCGTCCGCGCCGTCAATCCGCGCGAGGCATGCGCCGCCCCATCGTGCATCCCCACATACGCCTCCGTCTCCACAATCCGCCCCGCCACCGCCCCCAGCACAATCACCTTCCCCAACAAATCCCGAGCCACCTCCACCGTCGGCCGGTCATAGAAACTGCGCCCCAGAATCATGGTTTAATCTAGGAGATTATCATGCGCCTGTTCGTCGGTCTCGATCTCCCTGAAGACGTCAAAGCGAACCTCGGAAATCTGGTCCAGCGCCTGCGCCCCCTCGCACCCCTCCGCTGGAGCGCGGTCGCCAATCTCCACATCACCACCAAATTCATCGGCGAATGGCCCGAAGACCGCCTCCCTGCCATGAAGCAGGCTCTCGATTCCATCCACGGCATCGCCCCCTTCTCCATCTCCATCCGCGGACTCGGCTGGTTCCCCAATCCCCATCGCCCGCGCGTATTCTGGGCCGCCGTCCGAGCCCCGGAAGCCCTCGCCCAACTTGCCGCCGCCACCGGCGAGGCCACCTCCTCCCTCGGCGTCCCTCAGGAAACCCGCCCCTTCGCCCCCCACCTCACCCTCGCCCGCATGCCCGATTCCTCCCCCGATCTCTCTGCCCTCCGCCGCGCCATCGCCTCCCTCGATAGCGACGACTTCGGCCAATATCACGCCACCACCTTTCATCTCTATCTGAGTAAAATGGGTCCGGGCGGCTCCGTTTACACCAAGCTCGCCTCCTACTCTTTGAAATAGCCATGACCCCCCTGATCGCCATCGCCGCAGCCTACCTGATAGGCGGAATCCCCTTCGGATACCTGCTCGTCCGCATGAAGACCGGCCGCGATGTCCGCGCCTTGGGCAGCGGCAACATCGGCGCCACCAATGTCTGGAGAAGCACCGGCCGAGCCATCGGCGTCGCCACGCTCCTCCTCGATATCCTCAAAGGCTTCTGCGCCGTCTGGTTCGCCGCCTGGCTCACTGCTCACGACGTCAATTGGATGAGCGCCGCCGCCATCGCCGTCATCCTCGGCCACGCCTTCCCCGCTATGCTCGGCTTCCAGGGCGGTAAGGCCGTCGCCTCTTTCGTCGGCGCCTTCCTCTATCTCGCCCCGCTCCCTCTGCTCGCCACTACCATCTTCTTCATCGTGACCGTCGCCGTCAGCCGCTACATCTCGCTCGGCTCTGTCCTCGGCGCCGCGCTCTTCCCCTTCGCCGTCTACCTCATTCAACACCCGCCCGCCCCCGTCCTCCTCGCCTCCCTCGCCGGCGGAGCTTTCATCATCTGGCGTCACAAAGCCAACATCGCCCGCCTCCGCGCCGGCAATGAAAACGTCTTCCGGCTCACGGGAGCCAAGGCTTGAGCCGCCTCGCCGTCATCGGAGGCGGCAGTTGGGGCACCGCCCTCGCCGCCGTGCTCAGCCCCCGTTTCGAGCAGGTCCGTCTCTGGGTCTTCGAAGCCGATCTCGCCGCCCGCATCGCCGCCACCCGCGAGAACGATGTCTTCCTCCCCGGCGTCTCCCTCCCGCCCAACATCCTCCCCACTCCCGATCTCCCGCAAGCCCTCGAAGGCGCCGGCATCGTCCTCAGCGTTATGCCCAGCCATCATGTCCGAGCCCTCGCCGGAAAGATGGCCCACCTCATCGCCCCCGATACCCCCATCGTCAGCGCCACCAAAGGCATTGAAAACCACACCCTCCTCCGCGTTTCGGAGATCCTCGCCCAAGTGCTCGGTAACCCCAGCCGCATCGCCATCCTCTCCGGACCCACCTTCGCCCGCGAAGTGGCTCAAGGCAAACCCGCCGCCGTCGTCATCTCCTCCGCCAACGATTCCCTCGCCGCCAATATCCAAAGCGCCTTCCGCGGCCCCACCCTCCGCCTCTACACCAACTCCGATACCATCGGAGTCGAACTCGGTGCTTCTTTCAAGAATGTGATCGCCATCGCCGCCGGCGTCTGCGACGGGCTCGCCCTCGGCTCCAACGCCTCCGCCGCCCTCATCACCCGCGGCCTCGCCGAAATCACCCGCCTCGCCGTCGCCATGGGTGGTAAGCCGTTAACTCTCATGGGCCTTGCCGGACTCGGCGACCTCCTGCTCACCTGCACCGGCCAGCTCAGCCGCAATCGCACTCTCGGTCAAAAACTCGCCGCCGGCGAAAGCCTCGCCGCCATCCTCGGCGCCATGCGCATGGTCGCCGAAGGCGTCCAAACCACCGCCGCCGCCCTCGATCTCGGCCGAAAGTTCGGCGTCGATCTGCCGATCATTACCCAGGTGGGCGACATCCTCGACGGCCGTAAATCCCCCGTCGAGGCCCTCCGCGAACTGATGGACCGCTCGCTCAAAGGCGAATGAGAAGCCTCGCCCCGTCCACTTCTCCCCATCCACCGTCAACGGAAAGGAGGCTTGCCTATGAC
>JAEUQG010000037.1 GCA_016789755.1 Bryobacterales bacterium | reverse complement strand
GACTAAGAACTCCGCGGTTCTGATCTCCTCGAGAACGCGGTTGGTAATCTCACCAGAGTGCTCGATCTCGTCGGCGCGAACGGCCTTGATCCGAAATCGGGCGAACTCTTCCTGAATTGCCTGCTTCACATCTTCTAGTTCTGGCCTGTCTTGGTCCATCATCATCATGATGAACGCGGTTCCCGGCCTAACACGCATTTCCTGGGGCATTGAGGATGACAGAAACGCTGGCGTTGCCTCGCCAGTCTCTTCGGCCTCAGCTTGGGCGCGGAGAACTGAAAGCCGACGACCTACAAGATCTAGCTGCTCCGTAATGACCGCCTTCGCTTCAGAGGGATCAAGTTCACCGTCTTCAGAGAAGCCCGCAGGGCTGACACCAAGCACTCGATCTTCATCGTGAATAACATTTGGGCCCCATTGCTCAAAATTGCGAAGTCCCAGAGCGGCATTGCAGCGTCGAATCGCAAGCTGAATTGTTTCGAGATCCACATTGCCAAACATTGGCGACTGGCGCACGAGCGTCGCAATCTTCACAATTGCAGAATTGAGACGACGCGATAGTTTTCGCGATCGTTCGAGAAGGGCTGTCGGTAGCTGAAGCGCTTTTTGAGTCCGCTCCTTTTCTATGGCGCAATCATCGAAGTACGAATATGCTTCCTTCGAGAGGTTTTCAAGTTCCAACTCCAATTTTGAAATGACTGGCACGGAGATCATTTGCCCCTATGATAGCGGCGGGCCGGTGCTGATGGCAGTCGCCTAGCCAGGAATCGGGTTCCGCCGCCATCTCTCCTCTCGGACTCCCGTCTTCTCTTTATCCGGTAATGATAAGCTTCCTCGCGCACCTGGCCGAGGGCATCGCGCTTACGTCACCACTGCCATCGTCTCATCATTACAGGCACGTCTTTCCCGACCACGTCACAAAAAACTACGCACATAAACAAGGCCCGAAGATGCTGCCGCCCAGAGATCGCGCCTCTCGTTGTGACAAACCGGAACCGCTTCGGCGGCGTCGTCGCCGCGGTGTCCGGCAGATTCACCTAAGGTCGACTCACATTCGTGCCGTTTTAGAACCGCGTTTACTTTCCTCCGGAATGCGCACATGACCGCATCGATTCGAACGTCACCTTGGAATTGAACATCAACTGGCGCAGCGAAGTGGTGAATTGACGCTTCGTCAATCGCATTAGAGTCCCATCTCTGGTTTAGGAAGGCACATTCGCAGCCCTCAGAACAGCCTCCGCCGTTGCGACTAAATCCTCAAGAGCGACAGAACCTAAGAGTGCCTGGAAACTATTTTCACGGCCCAGAATCCCGGCCCTTCGTGCGAGCGACGCTTTGGCCGGAGTAGTCGATTACACGAGTGAACGCTCTTCCAAATCCCACGAACATGGCTCCTTTGGAGAAATCGGTGATGTGATAGCCCTGGCCGGCGCCGCAAAGATAGCGTTGAACGCAAAAGTGAAGGGCGAAATCTTCAATTGAAGAGAGAAAGTTTCTGAATCCAGACTGCCACCCTAGATCTCGCGTGTTCCGGAGAACGAGCCCATCTGCCCAAGGTGGTTCCATGCATATCAAAACGTGGTGAACGGGCGCTAGTGGCTCAGGATTAGGGAGGAAGACGTCTTTACGATCTCAGCGAGCGCCTTCATGCGTGCTTCAAGTTCACGGTACGCCGTTCGGGAACCTTCGTCGATTCGCATGTCCTTCATGCTTGGAGGATCAGGCACTCAGGGCAGCGGGCGATTCTGACGGGAAAGGAGCACCAACAACACCTTATTCAATCCGGTCCTTCGCCTTCGCGGCAGTGGTTGTTTGCCACTGCATATTGCTGGCGGAATCCGCACCTCCCCGCTTCAGCGGTTGAACATGGTCGATGACGTAGCCTGGGCATGCGCCGGTGCTCCGTCCAGTCGCGGGGCATGGGTGGGAGTTTCGGAAATTCTCTGCGAGCATTAGCGGAGCGTTGAATGCGACCGCGGCTATCACGCGCGCACGACGTGCACTTCTGGTTCGATGTGGCATGCGAACGGGGAGCCGATCGCGGCGCGGAGCGGGCGGCCGAGCGAGGAGTTGAACGGGAGGTCGAAGAACTACGTCCTCGTGAAGATGACCTAGCCTGCATGACAACAGGTGGCATCATGAAGAGCATCAAAATTGCTGCGAGGACAATTCGCATGGCGAAATCATGATAACGCTTCTTCCAGCCGCTGGAGTTGTCCCGGTTTTTGAGACAACCAGTCAAGACACAAAATTCAACGAATGGAGAATTGTGTCATGGGACTGTCTCGAAGAACGTTCACAAGGGAGATGAAGCTGGCCGCTGTGCAGCGGCTGGAAACCGGATCCTCGATTGCCGAGGTGGCGCGAGCTTTTGAAGTGGACCCCAATGTCCTGCATCGTTGGCGGCGCGAGTTCCGCCAGGGTCCCGGCAACGCCTTCCCTGGATTCGGAAAGCGCCGCTGGGAGGAAGCGCAGCAGGCCAAACTGGAGCGCAAGATTGGCCAACAGACCCTGGAGATCGATTTTTTAAAGGGTTGCTTGCAACGCATCGAGGAACAGCGGAGGTTGCAGGCATTGACTGGAAAGCCGCCATCTACAGCAAAATCCAAGAACAAGCCCGGAGCCAAGCGAGTATGAGCGTGGACCAGATGTGCACGCTGGGCCAAGTGAGCAGGGCTGGCTACTATCGATTTCTGACCACGCCCGAAGCGGGAGACAAGGACATCGACCTGCGGGATGCCATCCAACGGATCGCCTTGGAATGGCCCACCTATGGCCGGCCGAGGATGACCGCCGAATTGCGGCGGCGGGGATGGCGGGTGGGGCCGAATCGGGTCTATCGCATCCTACGCGAAGATAATCTGTTGTGTCTGCGACGGCGCAAGTTCGTGCGCACCACCAACTCCAACCATGACCGGCCGGTCTACCCGAACCGGGCCGGGGAAATGACGCTCACCGGAATCAATCAGCGCGGGGTGGCCGACATCACATATATCCGGCTGGAGAGGGAGTTCGTGTATCTGGCGGTGGTTCTGGATGCCTTCTCGCGGCGCGTGATCGGATGGGCTTTGGACAGAACGCTGGAAGATGATCTGGCCATCGCCGCGCTACGGATGGCGATCCAGGGCCGCACCATCGAGCCAGGCCTGGTCCATCAC
>JAEUQG010000533.1 GCA_016789755.1 Bryobacterales bacterium | reverse complement strand
CGTGAATTAGTGGTACCCGCCAGCGTGACATCCGCGAACGCGTTGCGCGGAAGCACTAAGCCGGCCAGTTCGTCGTCGCCGCTTCCTCCAACAATCGCGGTGCCAAAGATCCTGACGTTGTTGAACAGACCGACACCAGTGAGGAAGATGTCGCGGGTACGGCGGCGTTCGCCTGGTGCTGAGGGGAAGCCGGCAGACCGTGTGTTTCCGGCGATGAAGGTATCGTTGACGGCGACAATCTCATCGTCGTTTTCACCGCCCCAGTAGGTGGAGGCTTCGAGCACGGGGTCGACGATCAACGGGCGCGTCTTTTCGTATTTGCCGAGTTGGAGACGGAATTCGCCGTTGGAGCTTGCCACCAGCCGGCCCGAAACTTTTCGTCGCTTGCCGCTTGCATCCTGCTGATAGATCTCAGGAGCGTGCTGGCGGATGGTGGCTTGGCCGGCTTTGATTTCGATGACGCCGGCTGCGGTCGATTCGATTCGCGACGCTCCGCTGAATCGCAGCCGGATGCGCGAAGGGTCGGCCCCGGGGGCCAGCACGAGATCGTATTCCACATGCCCGCCGCGATCGTAGAAGACGGCGTCGATACCGGGATAGACCCCGCGCCAGGCAATGCGGCCGTAGACCGGTGCGTCTTTCACCCAACGCGATGGATCGTTGCCCAAGTAGTAAGAGATGCGATCAACAGCCGCGCCCACAGGGGTCCAGCGTGCTTTACTCGCTCCAGGGAAACTCATGCGCACGGGAGCGCCATCAAGAGCATCGAGCACAATCTCGCGCTCCATGAAGTACACATGCTGGCCGCGGGCGCGGGCGAAGTAGCGGGCAGCGGGATCCGCCTGACCTTGGTTCGCCTCAAATCGGACAGCGCCGAAAGCGAATGGTTTGGGAGAGCTGCTCCAGGCAGGCTGAAGCGCGGCGAAAAATAAGAAGACTAGGAGTGCAGGCATTGTAATCACCGGACAGAGATGAGAAGATCGCGGCGCGGTGTGCCGCGGGTAAAATTAGCAGGCAGGATGAGGCTGACCGCGGCATCGCCTGTCCCCACCAGTTCCAGCGTGACGGACTTGCGGCTGTCGCCGGGATTGAAATCAACCGATGCGGGAACACGGACCACCTGCGGATTACTGGATTGCAGGGTGACTCGCAAGGGACCGAAAGACCCGCCCAGAGGCAGATCGCGCGCCGCGCCGAATCCGTCGATATGAAGCCGCAGGTTGACGGCGAACGTGCGATTGGTGAGATTCACCAGCACCGGGCCCGGTGCATCGAAGGACATGCCCGGCTCGTTGATACTCAGCGAGATCTCGCGATTGCTGAAGTCCGGGGCTGAAATGACGATGGCGCCGGAGTTAGCCCCGGTGCCCGGTTCGACGAACAAATCGCGTTGCAACCCTGGCGGCAGAGGCACAGTGAGGGTGGAGGCCTGCGGCGCATTGGGACCTGTCTGCGCCGTGCCGAAACGGAGTGGCGCGGCATTGGCGGCGCTGACCGTGGCGGTGACGGGTCCCGGCGAGGGATTGCGAAAACTGAAGCGCGACACCAGGTGGCGGGCGGCGGGCTCGGACTCATAGGGGACAAACTCCCAGGGGCGCACGGTGACCGGGGTGCTCTCGTTTTGATTGAGGACGGAAGGAGGCGCGACGAGACGGAGAAGCGCCTGGCCGGGACGGCGCGGACGCACTTCGACGCGCAGGAAGGCGCCGGGCTGTGCCGAAACGGAGACCGGTTCGAGAATCGACGGGTCAGAGGAGGAAAGCTGCACTGGCAGGCTGACACCGGGGCGGAGACCGTAGGCGCCGCTGGCGATGCGATCACCCTCGACAGGCCCGTAAAGAAACGGAATGACCTGGATGGGGGTGAACAGGCTGAGTTCGACCGGGGATTGGCTTTCGCGGCGCAGGCCGAGCGGGGCGATGGTGAAAGAGACGTCGGAGGTGACGAAGTTCGGGGCGGAAAGCTGGACGGAGACACGCTCGCCAAGGGTGACAGAGCTGAGAGCTTGTATGTAGACTTCCTGGCCAGAGGCCACCGTGGCGCGGGGGAGGCCGGGCTGCGTGGGGCCGGTGGCGATGAGCACCTTCGAGGGATCGAGGCTGGTGACGGTGACAGAAACCGATGGCGGCGTTGCACTGTTTACGGAAACCGCGGCGGCCTGCATGCGGGACTGCAGGTCGGCGCTGAGCAGCTGCGGAGCGCCCGTGAGCGTCAGTTTGCGAGCGAAAACGCGAACACGCAGGCCGGCGTCGGGGACGTTGACGAACCCTTCGGGCTGGATGGCGCGGATGGTGGCGAGTCCTTCCGCCACGGCGCGGAAAGTGAACTCCTTGGCGGATTCGCCTTCATTGAAGATGGCGTCGGGGGCCAAGGTGGTGACGATGGCGGCGTCGGAGCTTTCGCGGCGCAGGAAGAAAGGATCGGTGCCGCCGCGGATGGCGACGTTCTCCTCGATCAATTCTCCGGTGGCGGGCTCCACCAGATAGGGGCGGGCGGTGACGGTGAACGACGGATCGCCGAGGGGCTGCTCGATTTCACGGTATTGAATGAATCCGCCGGGGAAGAAAGAAGACGACGGGCGGGTGCGCAATGCGATGGTGGAGGGGAAAAGGAATACGGGAATGGAGGTGGAACGGCCGTCGGCGGTTTCGGCAATCAGTTGGACGACGCCTCCGGAGGCGTAGCCTTGCAGATATACTTCATAGCGCGGGCCCGCGCCAGTGTCGATCTGGGCGCTACCGCGCGCTTTGGGATCGGTGGAGATGAGCAGGCGGGCAGGATCGGAGCTGCGCAGCCTGCCTTGGAAGAGGCGTGTGGAGAACCGGTCCGGGATGGAAAGCGACAGGGTGGTTTGCAGACGGTCGCCGACCAGTACGCGGGGGACAGGGAATACAGGCGGGGGCTGCGGAGGGACGACGGAAATGCGCACGACCAGACTGGATTGCAAGGGGCTGATATCGCCCGAGGGCTCCAGGTTGAGGGTGACCGTTCCGGGGTTGAGGCAACGGAAAGTCAGGCCGAGTTCGACCTGCCCTTCGACGGACTCCGGGAAGTCGCAGACACCGGCAGGGACGGCGCGCACGCGCAGCCTGGTAGTCTTTTCGTTGCGAATGGCAAAGCTGGTAAACGGGCGGCCGTTGTCGTCGCCTCCGTTGAGGAAGGAGATGCCGCCCGATTCCCCGGCGGCGACGCGCATCTCCGCACGGTTGGGAACGAAGAGCGGGGCGACGGCGCGCACTGGAATGCCGAATTCGGGCAGGCCCTGGCCGGAGACGAACAGGGTGGCTTTGTCGCCGGGGCGGGCTCCGGTGGCGACGATGGCGAGCGATGACGGACCGACGGGATAGTTGACTGCCGGCTCGAGAGCGAAGGCTGTTCTAAGGGCGAACAATGCGGGATCGCTGATACGAAGGCGAATGGTGCCGATGACTCCGAAGTCGACCGTGCTTTCGGCGATGGAGAAGAACTGAGAGCTGCCTGTGGCAAGGACGAATTCGCTGAGGCCGAAGCTGATGCGCGGTGGAACGATGCTGACGGGGAACGTGAGGGCGGCGATTTCAGGAGGAGACTCCGGGGGGAAGGAGAGTACGGCGTTGCCCAGGGCTCGGGAGATGAACTCGAAGGTTCCTGGTGTGGAGTTCGGCACCGGTTCGAGGATGGCGGTGTTGGAAGAGCGCAGTTGGGCGGCGGCGCCGGGGCGGAGAGTGGCCGAGGATCCGAAGGAAAAGGGGGTGGCGGAGGCATCCCAACGTGGCAGCGTTTCGACGGTGAGGCTAAGGCGCGTGCCGGGACTTACGATGTTGCGGGCGATGCCGCCGAAGCGCGCCGTGTAGGGCACCATGCGCAGCAGCACACGGGCGGAGAAGGGCTGTCTGTTGAACACTCCCTCGATGCGGATGGCGGCGATGCCTTTGTCGCTGAACGCAGTGAGGTAGAGGAAGGCGCCGTTGCCGGAAGCGATGAGGACTTGATCGCGTTCCATGCCGCGCGCCGAGCCGACTCGCAGGTTTGCCGGATCTTCGGAGACGACTTGCAGGCTGTCCCCGTCGACGCCGGGAATCTGGAGGGCGATGACATGATCCTTCGGGATCTGCAAGTTGGAAATGGGGAATGGGCTCGCCTCGGGGACGATGGAATGGACGGAGAGCACCTGGTCGGGGGCGGCGGGGAATCGCGAGGAGGTAGGGATAGCGGCGTAGCTGCCGGTGGCTGAAGCAACCATGCGGAGGCTAAAGACACCGGAACCGGATCGTGTATAAGGTTCGCGCAGGACCGAGAGGGCCGATCCAGCGGGAATTTCGAAGGTAGGATCGAAGACGATGCCGACTCGCACGTCCTGAGGCGGACCGGGGACGCCATTGGGCAATAGCGGGGCGGTGAACAGCGTGGCTTCGAAGCTTCTGCCGCTAAAAACCATAGCGCTGGAGGTGCGGAGAAAAATACGCGAGGGGGCGAGCCGAACGCGTAGCACGCGGCGAATGGAGGGCACGGCATCGGACGAGGTGGGACGGCCTTCGACGGTGACCTCTACGTCGCCTTCCCCGGCGAGCGCTTGCAGCGCAATGCTGCTCTGCTGCAATCCGATTCGAAACAGCATGGCAGCGCGGCCGGGCACATCGGGCGATTCCGAGATCAGGAGCTTTGATGGGTCGCTGGAGCGTACAAGGAGCAGACCGTCCATGCCAGGTTCGAGGGTGGCCTGAAGATTGACGACAGCCTGCAGGTCGCGGCCGATGGTGAGCGTGCCGATCGGTTGGGGGGTGGGGACGCCTTGCGTGGCGGCGAGTACGACACGGATGGTGTTGAAGGCAAGGTTGAGCGTAAAGGCGTCGAGTGCGGCGCCGGGTTCAGCGGCGGGGTCGAAGGAACGGAGCCATTCGGGGGAATCGGTGGCGCCGGCGAGTGCCACTTTGCCGCTTTCGAGCACGGTGATGCCGAGCATGCGGTCCTCGCCCGGTCCGCCGAGCCGCGCGGCGCGCATGGGCGCGGCGAAGGAGTCCGCGTGGACGAAGAGGCCGTCGGTGCGCCCGGCAGCGGCTTCGGACTGGATACCGGGGAGCGCGAGGTTAGGGGAGGCGGTGGCGCCGGCGAGATGGAGGTCGCCGTCGAAGGACTCCATGGCCGTGATTTCGTCGGCGTCGCTGCCGCCGAGGTAGGTGGATCGCAGCGGGACGGCAGTGACCGGATCGAGGTGGGCGAGGAAGCCGTCGCTGGGGCCGCCCTGGAAGGTCGTGGAGGCATTGGGGAGGTCGGGGGAGTTGGTCGTTCCAGCAAGATAGAGGCCGGTGTCCGGGAGAGCGGCGAGTCCGCCGAAGGTCTCGTTGCCGGCGCCGCCGTAGGTGGCGATCAACGGGGCTTGCAGGGGAACGAAGTTGGTGCGTGCCACCCACAGATCGCGTTGCGCGGGTGGTGGACTGCCGCTGGTGGTGGGGAAATCGGGAGAATCGGTTTCGCCGCCGACGGCCCACTGGGTGGTGTCGATTGGCCGCAGGCGAATGGCGCGGTCATCGCCGGACCCGCCGATGACGAGGAAGGATTGACGGTCGGATTGCAGTGTGCCGGCGAAGGCGTCGGTCTTCCCGCCGGGGCCGATGCGTTCGATGGTGGAGTTAGGCCAATCGGCGGCGGTGGTCTGACCCGCGATGAGCACGGGCAGGGTTTCGGCGCCGGAGGGCAGGGTACGCCGTACGTCGTAGATGCGATCATCGCCTGGGCCGCCGATATAGCTGGCCATGGTCAGATTGCCGGCGGAGAAAAAGAGCAGGAAGCCGTCGGTTGAGCCTCCCCCGTAGGAGCGGTGCGGGACACGGGATTCGGAGAATAGCGGGGCGTCGGTGGAGTTGGTCCAGCCGGCCAGATAGAGCCGTTGGTTGTTGCTATCCTGGTCGGCGCCACCGACCTCTTCGTCACCGGTACCGCCCCAATAGAGGGTGGTGGTCGACGAGTCGAAGGCAGAGTATTTGACGAAAACATCGCGGTCGCGGCGGTTGGGGGATCGCGACCAGTGGCCGGAGCGCGTGGTGCCATAGCGAAAGGCGCCGATGACGCCGTGGAGTTGATCTTCCTCCGGCGTTGCGTCGAGGCGAGCGGATTCAATGACGGGATCGATGATGAGCGGGACGGAAGCATCGTAGGGGCCGAGTTGGAAGACAAACTCGTTGGGGGCGGCTTCGCTCAGTTGCACGGCGACGGGGCGGTGAGAACCGGCGATGGTCTGGTAAGCGGCGGGCTTCCATTGAACGATGGGTCCCGCGGTGAGTGTGCCGTTGGGGTGAAGGCGAGCATCTGCTCCGGCGATGTGGAGGCGGATCTGTGTGGGGTCGGCGTTGGGGTGGACGAGGAAATCGTATTCGAGGTTTGCGCCGCGCGTGTGGAGTTGCCAGTCGATGCCGGGGTAGATGCTTTTCTGTTCGAGCCTGGCGTAGGTGGGGATGCCGGTTTGGCAGAGCGCGGGTGAGTTGAGATTGCAGTAACGGATGACGTCGCGCGTGGGTTGTTGGGCGCGCCATTGGGAGGGGCGCATGCCGCGGAGGTGCAATTCGATGGGGGCTTGCGACGGTGGGATAAACCGGATGCGGTCGGCGTCGATGTGGGCTTGGGCGGTGCCGATGCGGGCGAGGAATGCGGATGGCGCGGCGGATTGCCCGCGGTTGGGCTCGAATTGGGGCGCCGCGCCCAGAACCGGCGTGGCGAGCACGAGGAGTGCAATTAGGCCGCAAGTCACACTGTTAAGCAAGCAATATAGCGGATTTTTGAGGAGGCGAGGGCTGCGTGGGTGGGGCCGCCGATGAACGCCGATGAACACGGATGTTTTTAGGGCGGGGATAACTTGGG
>JAEUQG010000498.1 GCA_016789755.1 Bryobacterales bacterium | reverse complement strand
TATCGGGAATTCGGAAGGGGCGGACAATATCGAGAAAATCGATGCCAAGCTCCCGACGTATCCGCAGGTGCTGCAGGGGAACGGATACCGGACGGCGATGATCGGGAAGTGGCATTTGTCGCATACTCCCGTGGGGTTCGATTACCACTGCATCCTGCCGGGGCAGGGACTCTATTACGATCCGGTGTTTATTGAGCAAGGGCAGAAGAAGCAGATGAAGGGGTACTGCGCGGATATCACGACGGATCTGGCGCTCGATTGGTTGAAACAGAAGGATGGGAAGCCGTGGTGCCTGGTGTATCAGCACAAATCGCCGCACCGTCCGTTTCAGCCGGCGGCGCGGCACGCGAAATTGCTGAGCGATGTGACGCTGCCGCATCCGCCGACATATGACGACGATTACGCGACGCGGAAGTTGTCGCGCGAGGCGGAGGACATGAAGTTCGACATCAGCCTGGAAGGAGATTACAAGGATCTGCCGAAGGGGCTGAGCGCGAAAGAGAAGAAAGATTGGATTTATCAGCGGTTCGTGAAGGACTACTACCGGGCGGCGTACGGTGTGGATGAGAACCTGGGACGCGTGCTGGAGTATTTAGACCGGACGGGGCAGGCGGAGAACACGGTGGTGATTTACTCGTCGGACAACGGGTTCTTCCTGGGGGATTATGGCTGGTATGACAAGCGGTTCATGTATGAGCCGTCGCTGCGGATTCCGCTGCTGATCCGCTATCCGGCGCTATTTGGCGGAGGGAAGGTGGAGAAGCGGTTTGCGTTGAATATCGACTATGCGCCGACGATTTTGGATCTGGCGGGTGTGCGTGTGCCGGGGACGATGCAGGGGCGGAGTCTGAAGCCGCTGTTGGAAGGGAAGGCTCCGGCGAACTGGCGGAAATCGATGTACTACACCTACTACGAAGATTCGTGGCGATTGCGGGGGAAGGGGAAAGAGGCGATGACGGATCCGTCGTTTCAGTATTTCACTCCGCACCGGGTGAGTCCGCACCGCGGGGTGAGGACGGAGCGGCACAAGCTGATTCACTATTTCAGCGAGAACAATTACTGGGAGCTTTTCGATTTGGCGAAGGATCCGCACGAGTTGAAGAATGTGTATGAGGATCAGGCGTATGGTGGTGTGCGGGCGGAATTGACGAAGGAACTGGCGCGGCTGCGGAAGGAGTATCGGAACGTTTAGGCGCAGGTGTGGATGGAATCCGCTAGAGTAGCGGTATGTCCAGGATGCTGTTTTCGATGCTTGTGGCGATTGCGTTCGGCGTGGGTGCGGCGGATTGGCCATCGTACCGCGGACCGGGCGCGAATGGAGTGGGGGACGGGAGTCCGCCGGTTGCATGGAATGCGGATGCGTCGGCGGGCGAAGTGCGGAACGTGTTATGGAAGATGGCGATTCCGGGATTGAGCCATTCGAGTCCGATTGTGTGGGGCTCGCGGTTGTATGTGACGACGGCTGTGAGCGCGAAGGGGAATGCTCCGCTGAAAATCGGTTTGTACGGGGCTGGGGATTCGGCGGACGATGTGGGTGAGCAATCGTGGGTGGTGTACTGTCTGGACAAGCGGACAGGGAAGGAAGTGTGGAAGCAGACGGCGCATCGTGGAGCGCCGAAGGTGAAGCGGCACACGAAGGCGACGCACGACAATACGACGCTGGCGACGGATGGGAAGCGGTTGGTGACGTTTCTGGGGTCGGAGGGATTGTATGCGTACTCGATGGATGGGAAGCTGCTGTGGAAGAAGGATCTTGGGGTGATGGACATGACTCCTTTCGACGACCGGACGTTGTCGTGGGGGTTCGCGAGTTCGCCGACGTTGTTTGAGGATACGGTGCTGGTGCAGAACGATTCGAAGAAAGACAGCTTCGCGGCGGCGTTTGACGCCAAGGACGGGCGGGAGTTGTGGCGCGTGCCGCGGGGCGAGGTGTCGGTGGGGAGTTGGGGCAGTCCGGGGGTGATACGGGCTGCGGGACGGACGCAAGTGGTGCTGAACGGGTATCCATGGATTGTGAGCTACGACTTCAAGACGGGGAAAGAATTGTGGCGGATGCGGTCCGGCGGCGATGTGCCGGTACCGACTCCGTTTCTGGCCGATGGGTTGATCTATGTGGCGAACGCACATGGGCGAAAGGCTCCGCTGTATGCGATCCGGCCGGATGCGTCGGGGGACATCTCATTAGCAGAAGGGGCGACGACGAGCAGCGGGGTGGTGTGGGCACAGGAAAGAAACGGATCGTATTTGCAGACTCCGGTGGTGTATGAGGGAATCGCGTATGCATCGACGAGCCAGGGGATCTTCAAAGCCTACGATGCGAAGACGGGAGAGAAGTATTACGAGCGGCGACTGGGTGAGGGGACGACGGGGTTCACGTCGTCGCCGGTGGCGGCGGGCGGGCATGTTTATGTGACGAGCGAAGAGGGAGAGACGTACGTGGTGAAGCACGGGCGGACGTTCGAGCAGGCGGCGAAGAATGCAATGGGGGAGACGGTGCTGTCGACGCCGGCGATCAGCGAAGGGGTTTTATATTTCCACACTCGTGGGCATGTGGTGGCGGTGGGGCGTTGACCGTGGTGTGCGATTTTGCGGAGTTGGCATTTTTTCCAAGGAAAGTTAGCGGAGTTTTCTGTGATGGCGCGCTGTAACAAGTGTCGGGGCCGCAACACAGGCCCAGCGTCTTCACAGGAGGTTTCGCGATGCCTTGGAATAGCAACATCGTTGACTCACAAATTCTCGCCGTTCACGGCGCAGTCACCCCGGGGGGAGAACAAGGGGAGGTTCTGCTTTTCGGAGGGGACGAGCACTGGCGCGACCAGGCAGAAGGAAACGGAGATTTTCGCAAGACACGAATTTATGACGTCAAGACCGGCGAACTTCTGACTGCCCCGGTGTTGTCGCCGGACAGCGATGTGTTCTGTAGCCACCACGCTTTTATCGGGGACGGGCGATTGTTGGTGGCGGGCGGAACGCAGAAGTGGCCGGAGGATGACGGTCACGGGCATGGATCGGATTTCCTTGGCCACAGACGCTGCTGGTTGTTTCATCCGAGACAACAGATATGGCGGGAAGTCTCCAGGCTGAATGAGAATCCCGATCAAGCTGGGGAGGAGCATTCGGGAGGCCGCTGGTATCCCGGGCTGGTGACGCTGGGGACAGGAGAAGTGCTTGCGGTGTTTGGGCATCCCGACCAAAAGGACAGCCGCCATCGAAACAACTTGCCAGAGCGGTTCAACCCTTGGGGAAAGGTGTGGAGCAACCTTCCCAAAGAAATGGGGAGTTACGGAGAACCGGAAAGCGGCAACCGGCGCTTTCTCTTTTTCGCGCGGGCGTTTTTGTTGCCAAGCGGTCTGGTGTTTTTTGCAACGCCGATGCCGACGGCCTACGATGGCTCAGGGGATCACATTCATCGCAGCACCGCCTTCGATCCGCGGACGGGTGAATACGTGGCGCCGCAAGTGGCCGAGCCGCCAGAAGGTGGGTATCGGGACTGGAGCCGGCCGGCAGTGATGCTGCCGTTGCTTCCTGCAGAAGACTACCGCGTCCGAATTCTGTTTTCCGGCGAGTTAACGTCACGACGGCTGGATCTCGGTGCGGCAGCACCATCTTGGGCGCCGACCGCAGCCCGGGCCGCATCGGTTGCGGGCCGTCAGCGAGTTCATTCGAACGCGGTATTGCTGCCGACCGGAGACGTCTGCCTGACTGGAGGCGTTCACGCCGTCAACCCGGAAGATGCTGTTAACGAAGTGGAGATATACCACCCGGGCGTCGATTTCACGGCGGGAGGGTACAACGGCGCGGATTCGTGGGAAGTGAAAGAGGCGGGTGCGCACAACCGGAACTACCATTCTATTTCTCTTCTGATGCCAAACGGAAAGGTGCTGGTAGCGGGCGGCAACACCAACGAACAGAACGGCAATCCTTCCGTGGTTGGCGTGAAGCAAATCGAGGTTTACGAGCCGGACTACATTGGAACCGCAAACCGAATCCAGATTCTCAGCGCGCCGAAACTGCTGCCATACGACCGTGAGTTTGAGATAACGATCGACCGGGCGGCAACCAATGTCAAGCATGCCTGTCTGATTCGGGCCGGGTCCGTTACGCATTCGACGAACAATGACCAGCGCTTTGTAGGGCTGACGGTTAATTCAAGAAGCGGCAACAGCCTGCGGCTGCAAGCTCCTCCGCATGGAAACATTGCGCCTCCCGGTTACTACATGCTCTGGGTGGTGGACACCACGGACAGGCCGTGCGAACTGGCATCGTGGGTTCGGATTGCCAGTCTCGGTTGCACTGTCGTCACCGACCGCAGCACCTTTTCCAAGGAAGAGGTTCAGGCGCTGGGCGGAGGTGGGAACGCGATTTTCAGCAACTCACTGTACGTGCAGTATGACGGGTTCATACACACGGAACTCAGGGGCATGCCGAGCTTTCAGCTCACGTGGGCCGATACAGGAGTGGCGATTGCCGCTGCTGAAATCACGCTTGCGCCGGGGGGCAGGTTGCAAGAGGTAGAACCCGGCGAGCCTGACGTGCCGCAGAGAATCACGTACCCATTTCACGTTGTCTTCGGGGGCACGGCCGCATTCAACAGCTTCATGGACAGGCGTCCGGTGCGAGTCACGTTCACGCTGGACGGACACGTGTGTACGCAAACGATCGAGCTCAGTCATTCGCCAAACCCCTACATGGTTGACATCAACGCCGCCGAAAACAATCCGGCGTGGCTCAGTACGGACGTGCGAGTGTTCAAGCGATTCGCAGGCCAGACGTTTCTTGGGGACGGCTCGATCGTGCAGCAATCCGGTCAACCTCTTCCCTTTCTGCGACAGGCACTTGCGAAGCTGAATTCGGCACCGAATGGGAGCTCTCTTTTCGAGCAACTGCCAACGGATGAGCCGCTGGATCTTGCCTCGCACATTCTGTTTGGGTTGCCGACATACAACTACGCAATCGCTCGCGTGCGCTACCGTGCACTGACTACGACGGCGCATCGGGTGAAGGTGTTCTTTCGCATGGCCAACGTGGCGGCGACTGGTTTGGAATTCGACACGCGCGTTACCTACCGTTCCACCGCCGCGGGTCCGAACACCGTTCCGTTGTTGGGTGTGGGCGGCGGGGAGGTGGTTGCGATACCCTTCTTTGCGTCCGAGCGTGTTGCCACCGTTCAAGGTCAAGCCGGGGCAACGTCCATGGCCAGCCAGACGCTGGCGCCGGGTGTGGAAGTTCTGGATATCGTACCTAATGCCAGTGGGGCTGAAGTTACGGTCTACTTCGGGTGCTGGCTGGATATCAACCAGACAACCAAGCGCTTTCCCATATCCCCAGGGGCATCGGATGGCCCATGGCCTGAAGCGAGTTGTTTCTCCATCCAAGAACTGACGCGGGGCCGGCACCAATGTCTGGTTGCGGAGATATACTTCGATCAAGATCCGACGCTTCCCAACGCCACGCCTGGCACAAGCGACAATCTGTCGCAGCGGAACATTGCTCTGCTGCACTCCGACAATCCAGGGGGGCCGGCGTCTCATACGGTCACCCATCCGTTTGAGATCAAGCCGTCGCCGATTCGGGAGGCTGTAGCGGAAAGGGAGGGCCGGCAGGTGGCAGCCGCGGTGGCTGACTACGGACCCGATGAGTTGATTTTCCGCTGGCACAATCTTCCGCCAGCGAGCAAGGTAACACTGTACTTCTCCGACCTGGACACGGCGCAGATTGCTGCCCTGGCACGGTTGCGGCTGAGTCCGATTCCGTTCGAGATTGTCGACGTTCACACGATCCGGCTGACGGTGGCGGGGGCGACCTGGCTGCCTGTTCCGGGCAGCCGCGCGACGCACATCCCTGCCTTGTTGAACATCGAGTTGCCGGACGGCGTGCGATATGGGAATCAGTTTCGGGTGAGCATTCACCAAGTCAGCGGGCGAACTCGGCAGATCATCGGCTCCGTGGAGTTTCGAATTCCAGTGAGCAAAGCGGAATTGATCCTGGACGAGGAGGCGCGCAACCTTTCGGTGATGAAGCACATTGCCTCGCGGATTCCTCCCGGGAACCGATGGTGGGGGATCATCAAACGCTACGTTCACCAACTCGGACTCAAGGTGGATGCGTTGGGCGGAGATGCGCGGGGCGTCCATCCGAATCCGGATGGATCCGGCAAACCTGCCGGCTCACCGCCTGAAGATGGGCTTGGGCATTTGCACATCACGTTCGCCGATCATGCGGGGCTGCCCGTTGACGACATTTGCGACGTGTTTCTGCGTCACTACCAGTTGAGCGACCGCAGGGAGTATCGCCGATGGCCCACGAAGGAACCGCTGCTGGTGCGAGACCTGATCTCGACGCACACGGGGATCTACTCCTTGCAGGTGCTGTTTGATCATCACAAGGCGCACGGGCAATTCGTAGTGATCCGGGAGGGCCAACTGACCAGAGTGGAGGTGAGAATGGCTCCTTCGGCGGCCAGGCTCGCCGGGCCGATGGAGGTGGCGGGTGAGATCAGCCAACCGGCCGCGAGGGTATCCTACGTGGGCAAAGTCAGCGGGCTGCGGTATGACCGATTCGGCGATTTTGCGGGATTCGTTCTCGATTGCGATCAAGGCGAGCGCGAGTTCTTCACTCGGGAAAACAGTATGGCCACATTGATCGACGCTGCCTTCCGCGAGCGCTCCCTGCTGTCCGTCGTTTGCACCGCAGAGGTGGAAGAGCGGCTTCAGTTCGTTGTTGTGCTGCCTGCGCCAGAGTCGCCGGTGGGCTGATCGCTTGCGAGGGCGCTGCTGGACGGGTGCGGTTCTGCGCAGGAGATTCCTGCCAGGCCGCGCCTGATGCGCCGCCGCATGGGTACTGTTTAGGTTTGAGCGCCGGTCTGCCGGTGGTGCGGCTTAATGATGAGGTGGGCGATTGATTAGGGTTCGGGCCTGATTGTGACTCCGCCGGTGCCATCATCGAAGGTGGCGGTGAGTTCCGGGGAGGGCTCGGTTCCGGGAATCCACCGGAAACTGGCGATGCCGTCAGGACCTGTTTGCACGGTTCCGGGGACGGCGCCGGAGTTGGTGGAGAGTAGCAGGCGCAGTCCGGGGTAGGGAATGAGATTCGCGTCGGTGGCGCGGATTCGAACGGCGTCGGGAGTGGTGGCGAGAACTTCGAGTTTGACTCCGGCAAGCGGGTTGACCTGGAGGCGGGCTTCGGTGGCGTAGTAGGCTTCGTCAGCGGGCGTGGCGGTGATGCGTTCGACACCGGTGGCATGGGTTTGGATGGGGAGTTCGGCGGAGCGGTGGCCGGCGGGGATGACGATGGAATCGGGGATGGCCGCGACGCCGTTCGCGGCTTTGAGGTTCACAGTGAGATCGGTGTCACGTGCGCGGTCGAGGGAGATGGTGGCGTGGAGGGTGCTTCCTTCGACGGCGCCGGCGGCGGGCCAGATCGACAGGTGGAGATTGCTTTTGAGGGAGGTTTCCATCGCGGCTCGATTGTCAGCCGCGGTGGCGAAGTAGGGTTCGAACTCCGAGCGCAGGCGTTCGAGTTGGGTGAGTTCGGCTTCAGTGGGTTCGGCGCCTTCGCGCACGACGAAGACGACGGCGAGGCGGAAGCGGCGTTGGGCGACGGTGTGATCGGGGGAACGGCGGCCTTCGGCGGCGATGACATCTTCGACAGAAATGTTTTGGCGCTCGCCGCTGAAAGCGGCTCCTTTGAGCGGGAGGGAATTGGGGGAGCGGGTGCTGCGGCGGACGAGGAAGGTGCCGGGGACTTCCTGGGGTGAGCGCAATCCCATCAGGTACTGATCGAGAGGGGAATAGCGTTCCACGGTGGCGACGGATTCAAAACGAGGCGTGACGGATTCGCCACGGTCGACGATGCGGTTGCCTTCGATGAAAGATGCTTCGGCGTTGAAGACGGCGCTCCAGTGGGCGAGGTCGCTGGTGAGCATGGGGCGGGCTTGGGCATTGGCTTCGTCGCGAATGCTGGCGAGGGCAAGGAAGAGATGGCCGACTTCGTGGGCGAGGATGGAAAGCGGCGTATCGCCGGTGGAGCCGCGTAGGGGCACGGGGCCGTAGGGGTCTGGGGAGTAGTTACTGAGCGGACCCATGGTGAGCATGGCCTGAAGACGATTAGCGGATCCATACTGACGGCCGGCATCGACGACGGTGTCTCCGAAACCGGAGCGCCAAGTGCTGCGGACGGTGAGTTCCGTGGCGACGGAAGCAGAGCGGGCGAAGATGCCGAGGTTGTTGTAGACGGCGATGTAGTCGTAGGCGTCGTCGTGCTGTTCGTAGAAGCGCTGGGCGAGGAGGACGGTGTCGAGGGCTTCGGTGGAGGTGAATCGTTCGGCGACGGCGGCGGAGAAATCGGCGGTGCTGCCTTGGAAGAAGCTGACGAGTTCGGTGGAGCCCGTGGCGCGGCCGGGAGCGATGCCGGTGACTCCGTTGGCGACACTGACGGAGGGGTATGCCGTTTCGATACGGCCGTCGGGATAGATGCGGAGCTGAATGGTATTGGTACGGGAAGTGACGCCGAATTCGGGGACCTCGAACCAGGTGATGACAGCTTTGGCGGGATCGGCGTAGAAGCGCACGCCGCCTTGGGTGCGGGAGGGGTCGAGGTCGGCGAAGATGGGGGCGATGCGGGGCGGGCCTCCGGACAGCAGGCCTATGGTTTTGGTAACAGGCTGTGAATCGCCTTCGCCGAAGGTGACGTTGCCGTCGGAGTTGATCCAGAGGGAGGACCAGGATTGCCCGTAGAAGGGGAATGCAAACGGGAGGTCGACGCGGCGGGTGTCGTCGTCGTCGAGACCGTCGAGACGGGCGCCACCGGAGGCGGCGAGTTCATCGAAGGCGCTGTCCTGAGTGGTGAAGCGATATCGTGTGAACTCGGAAGCGGGCGTGAACGTAATTCCTTTCGATGACAGATTGAACGGATTGCGGCGGGACACGATGCCAGCGGAGTCGTACATGACGGCGATGTTGCCGTAGTCGCGGCCGGCGGGTCCGGAGGCGGTTTTGAGCCCGAGTTTGTTTCTCGTGGCGAGGGAGCGGGCGTGGAGGAATAGCTCCTCGCGCACGTTGCCTCGCTCGGCGCCGCAGACTACGGGGACGACTTTGGCCGTAAGGGATGCGTGGAACAGGACCACGCAGAGAAAAGTGGCAATGAGGTTTCTCGACCGCATGAACTTCTTGCCTCCATTGTAAGATATAGATTCGGAGAACTGACTTTTATGCCATTTTGCACGTCTTGTGGGAATCAGGTAGTCGATCAGGCACGGTTTTGCCCTGCTTGTGGGGCCACGGTGGGAGGGGCTGCCGGGGCTGCGATGGGCGCGTCGCCGATGGCTTCGGCGCCGCAGCAGTATGCTGCTTACGCACCGCCGGTGAGCAACGATCCGCCGGAGTACACGATTCATGGGGACAATCTGCAAGTGGCGCGAGTGAAGCTGCGGCCGGGGCAGGAGTTGTACGCCGAAGCGGGGAAGATGCTGTACAAGACGGCGAACATATCGTGGGAAACGCGGATGAGCGGGGAGTCGTTGGGGCAGAAGATCTGGGGCGCGCTGAAGCGGAAGGTGATGGGCGAATCGCTGTTCATGACGTATTTCCGCGCGACGAGTCCTGGGGAGGTGGGCTTTGCGGGGGATTATCCGGGGCGGATTCAGGCTGTGCAGTTGGAGGCCGGACGAAGCTGGCTGGTACAGCGCGACAGCTTTCTAGCGGCGCAGAGTTCGGTGCAGTTGAACATTGCCTTGGTGAAGAAGATCGGGGCTGGATTTTTCGGCGGCGAGGGCTTCATTCTGGAAAAGCTGACCGGGCCTGGGCTGGCGTTTTTCCATGCGGGCGGAGATCAGATTGAGTTCAACCTTGGGCCTGGGGAAGTGATTCAGGTGGATACGGGTTGTGTGGTGGGGTTTGAAGAAAGCGTCAACTACGACATTCAGTTTGTGGGCGGGATCAAGACGGCGATCTTCGGCGGTGAGGGATTGTTTCTGTGCACGTTGACCGGGCCGGGGAAAGTGATTGTGCAGAGTATGACGCTGGAGAAACTGCGCAGGGAACTGGCTCCGGCGCGGACCGGCGGGGATGAGCGGAGTCCATTGGGCGCATTGGGCGGAATCTTCTCGAGCGAGGATTAGGACATGCGCAAAGAACTCCTGATTGGGGTGGCGGCCGGCCTGGTGCTGCTGGGGCTCGCCGCCTCGGGAGTGCTTTGGGTGAACAAGGATTCGCATGTGGTGCTGGAAGGCTCGGTGCAGCAGGTGCGGACGCTGGCGCTAGAAGATGCGGCTTCGTTTCTGGTGGCGGATTTTCGAGTGACGAATCCCTCGGGCTATCCGTTCGTGGTGCGGGAAGTGAAGCTGATCGTGGACGGAGTGGAAGGCCAAGTGGTGGCGGACCGGGATGCGAAGCGGCTGTTCGACTACTACAAGGCGATCGGGCCGAAGTTCAACGATTCGCTGAAGCCGCGGGATAAAGTAATGGCGAAGCAGACGGTGGACCGGATGGTCTCGGCGCGGTTTGAAGTGCCGGAAGCGAAGTTGAAGGGCCGCAAGACGCTGGTGGTGCGGATTGAGGAAGTGGACGGGCTGGTGAGCGAGCTGAAGATTCCCTGACGCGCGGGGAATATATAATGTTGGGTAACTTCTGGTAAGGAACCCACAGCCACTTGATCGTACTGTTGTCTCTCATTTCGGCGTTGACCGCGCAGACGCAAATGGCGCCGCGTGCGGTGATCAACCGCTATTGCATTGCCTGCCACCATGCACAGAACAAGACGGCGGGGCTGGCGTTGGACGGGATGGATCCGTTGAACGTGGGTCCGCATGCGGAGCGGTGGGAGAAGGTGGTGCGAAAACTGAGCGCGAGGTACATGCCGCCATCGGGTGCCCCGCGGCCGGATGAGGCGACGTACAATGCGTTGCTCGATACTTTGAAAGCGGGGCTGGACCGCCTGGCGGTGGAGAAGCCGAATCCTGGGCGGACGGAATCGTTCCGGCGAATGAACCGGACGGAGTATCGGAATGCAGTGCGGGACCTGCTGGCACTGGATGTGGATGTGGCGGCGATGTTGCCGAACGACGAATCGAGCCACGGCTTCGATAATGTGACGGTGACGGATTTGTCGCCGACACTGCTGGAGCGGTACATGTCGGCGGCGCGGAAGGTGAGCCGGATGGCGGTGGGCGCTCCGGTGAGTGCTCCGATGGGGCACACGGTTTACACACCGGCGGATCTGACGCAGGAAGAACATTTCGAGGAACTTCCGTTTGGGACGCGGGGCGGGGTGGTGGTGCAGCACACGTTTCCGTTGGATGCTTTTTACGAGGTGCAGTTGCGGCTGGCACGGGATCGTAACGAGCATGTGGAAGGGCTGCGGGATACGCATCAAGTAGAGTTGCTGATGGACGGGGAGCGGGTGCAGGTGTTCACGGTGAAGGCTCCGGCAGGACCGAAGGATCATGCGGTGGCCGACCAGCATCTGAATGCGAGGGTGTTTGTAAAGGCGGGTCCGCACCGGTTGGGTGCGACATTTCTGAAGAAGCGGTCGGCGCTGCCGGAGACGGAGCGGCAGCCGTATCAGGCGCACTTCAATATGGACCGGCATCCGAGGATTCAGCCGGCGGTGTATTCGGTGACGATCAACGGGCCCTATGAGGCGACGGGGCCGGGAGATACTCCGAGCCGGCGGCGTTTGTTTGTTTGCAAGCCTGCGAGTGAGGCGGAGGAGTTGCCGTGCGTGAAGAAGATATTGAGCACGGTGACGCGGCGGGCGTATCGCCGGGCGGTGACGGAGGCGGATTTGCGCGCTCCGCTGAAGTTCTTCACCGAGGGGCGGAAAGAAGGTTTTGAAAACGGGGTGGAGATGGCGTTGCGGGCGGTGCTGGTGAGTCCGGAGTTCTTGTTTCGAGTGGAACAGGAACCGGCGAAGGCAGTTTCGGGCGCGGCGTACCGGGTGAGTGATTTGGAACTGGCATCGCGGCTGTCGTTCTTCTTGTGGAGCAGTATTCCTGACGATGAGTTGTTGGATGCGGCGATCGGCGGGCGGCTGCGGGAGCCGGCGGTGCTGGAGAAGCAAGTGCGCCGGATGCTGGCAGATGAGCGCGCTTCGACGCTGGTGACAAACTTTGCCGAGCAGTGGTTGTACTTGCGGAATCTGTCGTCGGCGACTCCGGACATGCGGGTGTTTCCGGGGTTTGACGATAATCTGCGGCGGGCATTCCGGCGGGAGACGGAGATGTTCTTCGAGAGCATCTGGCGCGAGGACCGCAATGTTCTGGATCTGCTGCGGGCGAATTACACGTATGTGAACGAGCGGCTGGCGAAGCACTATGGAATTCCGAATGTATATGGGAGCCGCTTCCGGAGGGTGACTTTCGACGGGGAAAGCGAGCGGGGTGGATTGCTGCGGCAGGGAAGCGTGCTGACTGTGACGTCGTATGCGACGCGCACATCGCCGGTGCTGCGGGGAAAGTGGATCATGGATAATTTGCTGGGTGTGCCTCCGCCTGTGCCGCCGCCGCAGGTTCCGGCCTTGAAGGAGAAGCACGAGGACGGCAAGGCGCTGACGATGCGGCAGAGGATGTCGCAACACAGGGAGAATCCGGTGTGCGCGGCGTGCCACAACATGATCGACCCGGTGGGTTTCGCGCTGGAGAATTACGATGCGGTAGGGCGGTACCGGAAGACCGACGACGGCGCAGCGATCGATGCGCAGGGGAGTTTACCGGACGGGCGGAAGTTCGATGGAGTGGACGGATTGGAACAGGCGTTGCTTCAGTATCCGGAGGCGTTTCTGACTACGTTTACGGGGAAGCTGATAACTTACGGGCTGGGGCGCGGGCCGGAGTATTACGATGCGCCGGCGGTGCGGAAGATTGTTTCGGGAGCCCGATCCGAGGGCTACAAGTTTTCATCGTTTATTCTGGGAATAGTCGGCAGTACACCCTTTCAAATGAGGAGAGCGCAATGATCGTCAGCAAGAAAGCTTTGCCACGGCGCACGTTTTTGCGGGGCGCGGGGGCCACGATTGCACTGCCGTTGCTGGATGCGATGGCTCCGGCGATGACGCCGCTGGCGGTGTCGGGAGCGAAGCCGGTGCGGCGTTTGGGATTCGTGTACATTCCGATGGGAGCGATCATCGCCGAGTGGACGCCTCCGGGGGACACGCTGGCGCAGTTGTCGCCGGCGCTGCAATCGCTGGCTCCGGTAGTAGACCAAGTGACCGTGTTGTCGAACATGGAATTGAAGAATTCCTATCCGGGAACGCACGCGACGTCGAACGCGGGGTTTCTGAGCGCGGCGACGGCGAAGTGGACGGAAAGTACGGACTACTATTTGGGTACGACGGTGGATCAGGTGGCGGCGCAGCAGTTGGGGAAGCAAACGCGGCTGCCATCGCTCGAGTTGGCGATGGATCTGCTGACGACGGTGGGCCAGTGCGACAACGGGTACGCGTGCGTGTATCAGAACAACCTGTCGTGGGCCTCGCCGACATCGCCGCTGCCGGCCGAGGCGCATCCGCGGATTGCGTTCGAACGGCTGTTCGGCGAAGGCGGGACGGCGGCGGAGCGGCGGGCGGAGTTGCGAAAGAACGCGAGTCTGCTGGATTGGGTAAGCGAGGACATTGCACGGCTGAAGACGAGGTTGGGACCCGCGGATCAGGCTCGGGTGGGGCAGTATCTGGACACGGTGCGGGAAGTGGAGCGGCGGATTCAGAAGGCGGAAGCCGATGCGGCGGATTCGCGGCTGCCGGATGTGGACCGGCCGATGGGCGTGCCGGCGGCGTACGGAGATCACGCCAAGCTGATGTTCGATTTGCAGGTGCTGGCGCTGCAAGGCGATGTAACTCGGGTGATCACGTTCCAGTTGGCGCGCGAGACGAGCAACCGCACGTATCCGGAAATCGGCGTGCCGGAGCCCCATCATCCGCTGACGCATCATCGCGGGAACAAAGAAATGATGGCCAAGGTGGCGAAGATCAATGCCTACCATGTGTCGCTGTTCTCGTATTTTTTGGAGAAGTTGAAGACGACTCCGGATGGGGATGGGACATTGCTGGATCACACCATGTATCTTTACGGCAGCGGCATGGGGAATCCGGACGTACACGATCACGTAAACATGCCGATTCTGGTGGCGGGAGGTGGAACGAAGATGCGCGGCGGACGGCATCTGAAGCATGCCTCGCCTGTCCCGCTGGCGAATCTGCATTTGTCGCTGCTGGACAAGGCCGGGGTGCGGCTGGACCGTTTCGCGGATAGCACGGGCAAGATTCCGCAAGTACTGGCGGTGTGATGTTGCGGGCGTTGTTAGCATTTCTATTGCCGGCGGTGTCCGTTGTTTTCGCGGCGGATGTGGACGGCACCACGGATTTGCACCGGGCAGCGAACCGGGAAGACGCGGCGGCGGTGCGTTCGTTGCTGGCGGGTGGGGCGGATGCGAAGGCGGCGAATCGCTACGGCGTGACTCCGTTGTCTCTGGCGTGTTTGAATCGTGGCGCGGCGATCGTGGAGATGCTGTTGAAGGCCGGGGCGGATGCGAATACGACGCTGCCTGGCGGAGAAACGGCATTGATGACGGCGGCCCGGGCGGGGAATACGGCGGCGGTGAAGGCGCTGCTGGCGCATGGCGCCAACGTGAATGCGGTGGAAAGCGTGTATGGGCAGAACGCGCTGATGTGGGCGGCGGCGGAAGGGCACGCAGCGACGGCGCAGGCGTTGCTTGACGGCAAAGCGGATGTGAAGGCGCGATCGAAATCGGGGTTCACGGCGTTGTTGTTTGCGGCCAGAGAAGGGCAATTGGCGGTGTTGCCGGTGCTGCTCAAAGCGGGCGCGAGCGCGAATGAGATGGTGGAGTCGCGGCAACCGCGGCCGGGCGGGGTGACAGGGCCTCCGGCGAATGGGACGAGTGCATTGCTGATGGCGGTGACGAACGGGCATTTCGAGTTTGGCGCGGCGCTGCTCGATGCGGGGGCCGATGTGAATGCGGATGGGCCAGGATATACCGCGCTGCATGTGCTGACGGTGGTCCGCAAGCCGGGGTTAGGCGATAACAATCCGGCGCCGGCCGGCTCGGGGACGATGACCAGCCTGGAATTCGTGAAGAAGATCGCCAAGGCGGGAGCCAATCTGAATGCGCGCATGAAACGGAAAGTCGGATTGGGGATGACGAGTTTGAATACGATGGGGGCGACTCCGTTTCTGATGGCGGCGCGGTCGGCGGATGTGGAATTGATGCGGTTGCTGGCGTCATTGGGCGCGGACCCATTGCTGCCGAACGCGGATGGCGCGACGCCGTTGATTGTCGCAGCGGGGCTTGGGACGCGTTCTCCCGGCGAGGATGCAGGGACCGAGGCAGAGGTGCTGGAGGCCGTGAAGGCGGCACTGGAACTAGGCAACGACATCAACGCCGTGGATTCCAACGGCGAGACGGCGATGCATGGGGCGGCGTACAAAAATCTGCCGAGCGTAGTTCGGTACCTGGCATCGCGAGGGGCGAAGGTGGAGGTTTGGAATCAGAAGAACAACTACGGGTGGCGTCCGCTGACGATTGCGGCGGGGCACCGGTTCGGGAACTTCAAACCATCGGCAGTGACGGTGGCGGCGTTTGAAGAAGTGCTGAAGAAGGCGGGTGTGCAACCGGTGGTGGATCCTCCTCAAGATGGCGTTCTGCGGTAGGTTGGCGGTGGTGCTGTTGTGCGCCGGCGTGGCGTGCGCGCAGGACATCGCCGGCTTCTGGCGGAGCACGCTGGAGCGGTTGCGGGCAGAACCGGTTGAGGCTGTGGTGAAGGATCTGCGGGAGCCCTTGCCGTACAAGACGTATGAGGTGACCTACCGGTCGCTGGGCGGAGTGCGCGTCCAGGCATTGCTGGCAATGCCGATCGGGGCTAGCGGACGAGTGCCGGCCATTGTGACCGCACCGGGGTATGGCGGGTTGCAGCAGGGGATCATGCTGGCGGAATGCCAGCGCGGGTTCGCGATCCTACAGGTGTATCCGCGGACAGTGGAGGGAGAGAAGCTGACGCATGGCATCGCCCGGCCGGAGGGCGCTTATTATCAGTTCGCGTATGCCGACGTGATTCGCGGGATCGACTATCTGGCTTCGCGCGGGGATGTGGATGCCGAGCGGATCGGCGCGGCGGGCACAAGTCAAGGCGGCGGGATTGTATTGGCCGTGGCGGCTTTGGATGAGCGAGTGAAGGTGGTGGCGGCGCATGTGCCGTTTCTATGCGATTTCCGGGGGGCGGCGCGGCGCCCGGGTTCGCTGGTGAAGCAGATTCTGGACAAAGCGGGGAAGAACGATGA
>JAEUQG010000477.1 GCA_016789755.1 Bryobacterales bacterium | reverse complement strand
AGTGACAAGGCTGGCGCAGATGGCGCGCGCCGTGGGCATGCACTTAGTCCTGGCGACACAGCGCCCGAGCGTGGATGTCATTACGGGTTTGATCAAAGCGAATTTCCCTTCGCGCATCAGCTTCCGCGTGGCGACCAGGGTCGACTCGCGCACGGTGCTGGACGTGATGGGCGCCGAACATCTGCTGGGCAAAGGCGACATGCTATTCCTGCCTCCCGGGTCATCGCGCCTCACGCGCGTGCACGGGGCTCTGGTGACGGAGAACGAAATCAACCGCGTGGTGGAGTTCTGGCGCGATCAGGCGTTACCGGACTACGATCAGAGCTTCCTGATGCCGCCGCCATCGGATGAGGATGAAGTGGAGATGGGCGGCGACGGGTCGGGCGAGCCGGGCACGCAGGACCCAATGTATGAGGATGCGGTGCGTGTGGTGCTGGAGATGGGCAAGGCATCGACATCGATCCTGCAAAGGCGCTTGCGGCTGGGGTATGGACGGGCGGCACGAATTCTGGACATGATGTTCCGGGATGGTATCATCGGCCCTCCGGACGGCAGCAGGCCAAGGGAAGTGTTGAAGCGCCCCGACTGGTTGGACGAAACCGACGAGGGCCGCCGGTAGGCCCAAGCCCGCGCCCTTGGAATGCGGTCACGGCGCCGATCCAGACTTTACAACCTTACCCCGGAAGGATGGAGGCTGGTTGTGGGGCAGGGTCCGGAGTGGGTCTGATCCAGCGGGGGAGTCGCTTTCCATTAAGGACGACGCCAACCCATGTCGAGCGCACGGCGCGGTCGTAGATCCAGAGCAGAACGGGGAAGGAAACGACAAGGCAGGCAGTGAATTTTATCCACTCGTTCCAGGGCATGTGCATCATGGGAAGTTGAATGGCGACGAGGACGAGCGGATGGGCTAAGTAGACAAAGTAGGCGGCATCCGAGTAGTATCGCCAGCGCTCGGAGGGTTCGGCGCAATAGCGGAGAAACAGTCCGGTGAGCCCGTAGATCATGAGCCAGGCGATGAGCGCGGTGCTTACGGCAGTGGTGGCGAAGGGGAGCCAGAGACGAGTGGTGGGGCGGGCCAGTTGGGCGGCGATGGCATCCATGCCGGGTAGCATGAGCACGAGGGCGACGGCGATCTCCGGAAGACCGTAGTGGCGCATGTGATCTAGCGATGTGCGGTGTTCCCAGAGGCCCCAGCCGAAGGCGAAGAAAACGGCGTAGGCGGCTACGACATGGAAGTGGGGAGAGAAACCGTGGGGAGTATCCAGAACTCCGAAGGGCGAGAGCATAAGGGTAGCAGCGGTGCATACAGCCAGTGGGAGGATACCCCAACGTGTGCCAAGAAGCCGGAGAAACCACCGGCCGCTGAGGCGAGTGATCCAGCGGCGGCAGGCTGCGGCCATGAGGATCACCAGAAGCAGTGTTTCGAGGAACCAGAAGTGGCCCGGCTCGAGTGTCTCAGCAAGACGGCCGCGGGCGACCCAATCGAGGAGGGCGCTCCAACCCTGGGCGTCGCGCTGCTGGAGGTGGAAGTAGACATTGACGAGGCGCAATGGAGGATAGAGGAAGATCATACCGAGGAGGAAGGGCAGACCGAGGCGCGCCATACGGTTCTCGACCGCACTCTGCCAGCCGCGGCTATGAACGAGAAGGCCCGCGAAGAAGCCGGCCATGACGAAGAAGGCGGGTAGACGGAAGGCATGGAGGAAGAGGATTAGACAATCGATAGCGCGGCCGGTGGCGGGGTCCTTGATCCACCAGACGTCAGGGATGGTGGAGTACATGGTGGCGGAATGGATGACGACACCGAGGGCCATCATGGCGGCGCGAAGGGCATCGAAGGCGTGGAATCGTTCGGGACTGGTCATTGAACCCATAAGACCGTAGCAAAGGCGGCAAAGGGCAGCAGCAAGGGGTAATTTTGCCGTGGGAAGGGGCCGGTTTAACGGTATAATCGGACGGTAACCCGTTGAAATGAAAGCATCCCGCGATCAACTGCTGGCGGCCCTGGAGGCGATCCTCGAATCACCGGAGTTTCGCGATGCGGGGCGGCTAGGGCCGTTTCTGAGGCATCTGGCGACGGTGACGCTCGATGGGGAGACGGACCGGCTGAAGGAATCGGTACTGGGGGTGGAGTTCTTCAAGCGAGGGGCGGATTACGATCCGCGGCTGGATCCGGTGGTGCGGGTTGAGGCGCGGCGGCTGCGCCAGCGCCTGGAGAAATACTACGTGAACAGAGGTGGGCTGGATCGCGTGCGGCTGGAGTTGCCAAAGGGTGGGTATCAGATTTGCTTCGTCGAGGCGGGCATGGCAGGAGTGGAGAGGCGGCGCTATGGGAGGATGGCGGCAGCAGTGGCGGTAGCGACGATGCTGGGTGGGGTCGCGGTGTGGAAGGGGATGACGCGGACGGAAGACGATCCGGCACGGGTGGCGCTGCTGCGGGGCAGGCACCAGATGAACCTGTACTCGCGGGAAGGGCTGCTGCGCGCGGTGCGGTATTTCGAGGAAGCGCTGCGTATGCGGCCGGAGTACGCTCCTGCGCTGGCGGGCTTGTCCCAGACGTATTCGGTGCTGGCCTACTACGGCGATCTCCCGAAGGGGGTGCGGTTCGACATTCCCCGGACGCTGGCGGAGAGGGCGGTGGCGGCGGACGGAACCCTGGCGGATGCGCAGGCGGCGCTCGGGTTTGCGCTGGGATTTCAACATTGGCGGTGGGCAGAGGCGGAGAGCGCGTTCCGAAGAGCGATTGCCATCGATGCGAATGCGGCGGCGGCACACTCCTTGTATGCGGTAGCTGTGCTGTTGCCGCAGACGCGTTTCGAGGAAGGGATTGCCCAGTTGCGGCAGGGATTGAACATCGATCCCAACTCGTCATTCGGCAACTTCGTATATGCGTTCGCGCTGCTGGCGAGCGGGAGGACGGAGGAGGCGATCGGGCAATACCGGCGCACGATGGAACTGGGAAGCGTGCACCCGGATATGGAGTGGGATTACGGGATGGCGCTGGGAATGGCGGGCCGGCACGGGGAAGCGGCGGATGCGTTCCGGCGGTCGAGGAGGCTGCGCGGGGAGCGGGATTTGAATCCGCACGGACTGGAGGCACTGTATTCTGGCGATCGGGAAACTGCGGCGCGCGATGCGAAGGAAATGGAACGGGAGGTTCGCGACGGGCGAGTGGAATGCATGGACGCGGCGCGGCTGTTCAGCATGCTGGGAGAGACAGACAAGGCTTTCTATTGGATGGAACGGGCGATCGAGGTTCGGGAGACGCAGGTG
The DNA here is from genome assembly GCA_016789755.1 of Bryobacterales bacterium. GTDB lineage: Bacteria > Acidobacteriota > Terriglobia > Bryobacterales > Bryobacteraceae > CADEFT01. Next base: position 8,995 of record JAEUQG010000477.1, on the reverse strand, counting down.
GTTTGGCTGCGGGCCGATCCGCGGCTGAGGGCTCTGCAGGCAGATGCCCGGTTCCGGTTGCTGGCGGGACGGATCGGGCTGTAAAGGAGTCCTTCAGATCAGGGGACCCAGACGGCGTAGACCGCGTAGCAGAGCGCCGCGCCTATGAGAGCGGCGTAGAGACCGGAAGCGCGCTTCTTCGAGAGGAAGAAGATGAGGATGAGGCCGCTCAGGGAAACGAAGCACATGAGGGCGGCGGAGATGTCAATGATCGCAGACCACGACTTGCCGGTGTCGCGGCCCTTGTGAAGATCGTTGATGACGGCGATCAACCCCATGCGGGTTTCGGTCAATTCATATTTCCCGGTGGCGCGGTCGATGAAGGCATCGGCGGCGTACCCGGGTCCTTTGAAGGAGACGGAGTACTGGGTGTCGTCGGTGCGGAAGTCGGAAAGGGCGCCGCGAATGGCGTGGGTGTCGCGAAGGTGCTCGACGATTTGCAGTTGCGAACCGGGCTGCATTACGCCTCGGTGTTGGGCGGTGCTCTGCCGGTTGCCGAACCAGTCCGGATGGTTGAGTGTAATACCGGTGGCGGCGAAGAAGAAGAGGATGGCGAAGCTCACCATGGAGAGATAGATGTGGAGCCAGCGCGACCAAGCCGCAAGCCGCCGCTTCCATAAGGAAGAGCGGGGGGACGGGTCGAGGCGGACTTCAACGCGCTGCTTTTCGGTAGTCAAGGGAAGCGGATGCGATTTCGACATTGGCGGTGAGTTCTACCTGACGGGGTTTGCCCGTGAATTCCATCTCCTGGCGGAGGATCTGATAGGTGCCGTGCTCGCGGGCGGCTTCGACAAAGACGGTGTAGACACCAGCTTTGACGTACTTGCCCTGGTGATCCTTGCCGTCCCACTTGACCGAATACTTTCCGGGGGAGCGGGTGGCACTGGACACGGACGTGGTGATGTCCGTGCCTTCTGCCATGGAGCGCATGCGGTCGGCGCGGGACCAGGCGCGGAGGTCAGGGAGCCAGCGGGGCTTGTCGTACCAAAGGGCGATGGTGCGAACGGGAAAACGGTCCTTATCTTCGACCCAGACCGCGACGAAAGGACGGCGGTAGCGCTGGTCGGAGATGCGCGCCAACTCGAACTGGACAAGTAGTTCCATGGATGGATCCCAAGTTCCGGCTGCGCTCCTGGCAGGTGTGGACTGGGCGGCGGGGGCCATCGCGAGAGCAAGACGGTTCCAGCCGGGGCTGGAGACGTGTGCGCCCAGGCGGGTGACGAGCAGGTATTCGACGCCCGGCTTTTCGGAGGCCAGCCACGCGCTCTCGCTGGGCGAGAGGATGGAGAAGGCAGTGGCGAGTGCTCCGGCGTCGATGGCTGAGGGAGCGGCGACGGTGGCGCTGATGATTTGGCCGGCGGGCTGGCCGGTTCGGGGATCGACAATGTGGGAGTGATGGAGGCCGGCGATGTCGACGCCGCGGCGGTAGTTGCCGCTGGTCGCGACAGCAAGATTGGAGGCCTGGATGGTGGCGAGACGCGGGCCGTTCTCCTCATCGGAGAGCGGGTGGGCTATGGCGATGGATTCGGTATGAGGTCCGCGAACCACGAGATCGCCACCGATATTGACGACGGCGGCGCGGGCTCCCGAGGCGAGGGCCGCATCGGCGGCGCGATCGACTATATAGCTCTTGGCGAAAGAGTGAAGAGCGAGTGGCGCAACGGATAACCTGGTGGCGGTGCAGGCGGTGCGGTCGAGGGACCAGTGCGGCTGGGAGGCGAGCGCAACAGCACAGTCGAGTTCGCGGCGGGAGGGGAGGCGTCGCTCGGCGGCAGCCTGACGCCATACGCGGTTGATGGTCTCGGCGGCGGGGTTGAGCGCTCCGAAGGTGCGTTCGCGCCAATCGTCGAACTGGTCGAGGATGTGGAAGAAGTCGGGGGAGATGGGGCGAGGGCCGGAGGACTGGAGCCAGCGGCGGAACTCGCTGTCGGGGCGGAACGCGCTGAGAGTTCGGTTGAGACGGTCGATTACGGAGAGTGCGGCGCGTTCGGCGTTTTCCGCGGCGGCGGGGGACTCGGCGAGGAACCTGAGGTCGAGGGAGGTGCCTAGGACGTTTTCATAGGCGAACGAGAAGAGCCGCGGCTCCCAGTGGGAAGCCGCGGTCGTGGTGGCTGCATCGAGCAGGGGGGTGCTACCGAGCAGTGTAAGGAAGCGCTTGCGTGTCATGTGCCTGGTTATTGCTCCCGCCGTCCGCGCCCGCCAGGGCCACCGGGGCCGAAATTGGGGCGGACCTCCTCCTCGGTGATCTTGCCGTTTTTGTCTGCATCGAGTTTGGAGAGGGAGTTGTGGGCGGCGGCGAGTTCGGCGGCGGAGACGGTTCCGTCCTGGTCGGCGTCGAGGGATGCAAAGACGCGGTCCATGCGCATCATGCCGGGGCCGCCGGGCCCACCGGGGCCTCCAGGTCCACGGCCTTGGCCCTCGCGGCCTTCGCCGGCGGGACGCATGTTGGCGGCGGATTTGGTGAGCTCGTCCTTGGTGAGTTTGCCGTCATTATCGGAGTCGGCGCGGGCGAGGAGACCTTGCATTCGCTCGGGGAGTTCGTCTTTGGTGAGCACGCCGTCGGAGTTTTTGTCGAAATCCATGAGGGATTTGACCATGTCTTCGGGGTTGCGTCCGCCGGGGCCACCGGGTCCGCCGCGGCCACCCATACGGGGGCGGAGTTCTTCCGGAGAGAGCTTACCGTCGTTGTCTTTGTCCAGGGATTTGAGCGCAGCGGGGGCGTTGGCGAGTTCGGTTGATGAGAGAGTGCCATCCTTGTCGGCGTCGAGCGCGGAGAGCGCCGGATGCATGCGCATGAAGCCTCCGGGAGGGCCGAAGCCTTCGGGGCGGCGGCGTTCGCGGTCCTGGGCGAACATTGCGGTCGCGGCCAGGAGGCTGATGGTCAGGAGAGTTTTGTTCATATCCACCTCATTTGCTAAGACGGAGGCAGAAGAAGGAAGGTATTTCGCAGGGGGGAGGGCTTTACATTCCTTTACAATGAGCCTGAACCTTTGGGGGCTCGGAGCCGCGAGCCCCCAGGCTCGGCAGAAGGTTACGAGAGGCCGAGGATGCGGCGGTTGCGGGCGGCGTCGGTGGCCGCGCCGGCGAAATCGTCGAAGGCCTTCTTGGGGACATCGATGAGGTGAGAGGCGATGAATGGTGCGCCTTCCGCCGCGCCCTGGACGCTGTCTTTGTAGCAGCATTCCCATTCGAGGACGGCCCAACTGGAGTAGCCAACGGCGGTGAGGCGAGTGAAGATCTGTTTGAAATCGACCTGGCCGTCACCGAGGCTGCGGAAGCGGCCGGGGCGGGCTTTCCAATCGAGGTAGCCGCCGTAGACCCCGGCTCGGGCCGAGGGGCGGAATTCAGCGTCCTTGACGTGGAAGGCTTTGATGCGGGAGCCGTAGATATCGATGAAGCCAACGTAGTCGAGGCACTGGAGGATGAAGTGGGAGGGGTCGTAGTTGATGGCGACGCGGGGGTGGTTGCCGGTGGCTTCGAGGAAGCGTTCGAAGGTAGCGCCATCGTAGAGGTCTTCGCCGGGGTGGAGTTCATAGGCAATGTCCACACCATGCTGGTCGGCGAAATCGAGGATGGGCTTCCAGCGGGCGGCGAGTTCTTTGAAGCCTTCTTCGGCAAAGCCGGCCGGGCGCTGGGGCCAGGGGTAGATGTAGGGCCAGAGGAGGGCTCCGCTGAAGGAGGGGGAAACGGTGAGGCCCATGTTGGCGGAGGCTTTGATAACGAGGTGCATCTGGGCGGTGGCCCATTCCGTGCGGGCTTTGACGTTGCCTTTGACTTCGTCGGCCGCGAAGACATCGAAGAGTTCGTCGTAGGCGGGGTGGGAGGCGACCAGTTGGCCTTGCAGGTGGGAGGCGAGTTCGGTGACGGCGAGCCCGTTGGTTTGTCCCTTGAGTTCGTCGCAGTAGGTTTTGGACTCAGCGGCTTTCTTGAGGTCCATGATGCGGCCGTCCCAGGAGGGTAACTGGACGCCCTTATAGCCGAGCGACTTCACCCAGGCGGTGATCGCGGGCAGTGAGTTGTAAGGAGCTTCATCGCCCATGAACTGGGCCAGGAAAATGGCGGGGCCTTTGATCTGTGACATAAGACACAACTTTACTACTTAGGAGGTGGGGATGGCTAGGAGTTGGCTGGTTTTGGGGTTGGGTGAAGGATTCACCGTGAAAAAAAAGCCCGGCACGCGGTTTGGGAGGGCGTTTACCGGGCTCCAGTCCAAGGTTGAGATGAAACGGAGTGTGAGAATCTCTCCACTTCCGATGTTACGCCTGAAGGGGCAATTTTCCGATTCGCGGAACCACTCTAATCGGAATCGGGGTTCGCTTAGTCCTCCCAGTGCGGGTACCGGACAGAGCACGCACAGCGTACTAGCCCGGTGAGCGGTGGCGGTTCAATTCGAGGCCGATGCGGCGGAGACCTTCACGCAAATAGTCTTCGCGTCCGCCGATCCAGATGCGGAGGTGGCTTTCGAGTCCCAACATGGCTCCGGGGACGATCAAGGTGCTTTGCCGGATACGAATGTCTTCGGCAAGGGTAGTGCTGGGAATGGAGGCCTGGTAGCGAACGAGGCTGATGGCGGCCGCGGTAGGTTCGGACCATTGCAGGAATCCTTCAAAGGAGGCGATCCACTGGCGGGCAATGGGTAGATTGTGCTGGAGGATAGAGCGGGTGCGGGCAAAGCATTGTTCGCGGTGTGCGACGGCAAAGCGGGCGATGCGGTCGGAGAGTTTGTTGGGGCCGATGGTGATGTAATCGTGCTGGCTCCAGCATTGTGCGATGAGAGCCGGGGGCGCTGCGATCCAGCCGATGCGGACTCCCGGGATTCCGTAGGCTTTGGATAGTCCGCTATTAATTATGATACGTTCACCCATTCCCCAGAAACTGGGAGTACGGGGGGAATCGATCTCCGCACCCTGGTAGACTTCGTCGGAAAGGAGCCAGGCGCCGACCTCGGCGCAGCGATCGGCGATGCGGCGCATGGCGCCGGGGGAAAGCACGGAGCCGGTGGGATTGTGGGGATTGGAAAGATAGACGAGCTTGGCGCCGGGGGAGACGGCGCGGTGGAACTGATCCCAATCGGGTTGCCAGCCTTGGTCTGGGAGAAGGCGGAAGGTTTCGAGTTGCGCTCCGAGACTGCGGACGAGGCCAGGAAGTTGCATGTAGTTGGGGACTTGGATGGCGACGCGGTCGCCGGGGTCGAGGAGTGAGAGGGCTACGACGTAGTTGGCTTCGGAACTGCCGTTGGTGACTTCGATGTGATCGACGGTGGCCGAGGGATAGAGGGCGGCGAGGGCTTCGCGGAGTTCGAGAGTGCCATTGGACTGGCTGTAGCCTAAGGGAGTATCGAGCAAGGCGTCGAGGTCGAGGCCCATGGCAGCGAGTTCGCGCAGGGTGAGAGGGCGGACCCCGCTTTCGCTCATGTCGTAATCCACTAGATTTTCCCACGTGGATTGCATGCGTTCCATGGCAAATGGTTCGATTCTCATAACCCTTGCTCCTTAAAGAGGCTGAATTCGGCGACCGCGGGTGGAGCGGCGGAGCGGGTGACGCGGAGACGGACTTGGGCAGCAGCGACAGGCTGGTCGAGACGGAGGATGCGGCATGGACCAACGCTGGTGGAGCGGGCGATGGTGCGCCAGGCGGCGCCGTCGGGGATATCGATCTCGAAGCCGTCGATGCGCTGCCCGAGGCGGATTTCTTCGCGGAGCCGGATAATGTCGAATGTTGTAGCAGGGTAGAGCTCCGCGGTGATTTCGGAGGCGGCAACGTAGGTTTCGCGGTTGTTATCGAGAAGAGGGCGAGGCGCCTTGCGGATGAGGTTGCGGGCGAATGTGGCACGGAGAGCGGAGCCTAGAGTACGCAGAGAGGCGGTGTCGGCTTCGTGGAGCAGGCCACGGCGGTCGGGTGGGACGTTGAGGAGGAAGCCGGCGCCGCGGCCGACGGATTTGTAATAGAGGTCCAGTAATTGGCGCGGGGTTTTGACTTTATCGTTCTGATTTTCGTGCCAGAACCAGCCGGGGCGGATGGAGACATCGCATTCTGCGGGAAGCCATTTCGCGCCATTGCGGTGGCCTACGCCGCCCTCTTTGTAGCGCGTGTGGCCGGGGGCGGAAGGACCGCCGTCGGGGCCCACCGGGTCGTAGGTGGCCCAGGAGGTATCCGATGCGAAGCCTGACTCGTTGCCGACCCAACGGATGTCGGGGCCGACGTCGGAGAAGATGACGGCGTCCGGCTGCAGGCGGCGAACCATCTCCCAGGTCGCTTGCCAATCGTAGTAGGAGCGCTTGTCGATGGTGCGTTTTTCGCGGGCTCCGCCATAGAAGCCGTCGCCTCCATTGGCGCCGTCATGCCAGACCTCGAAGATGGGTCCGTAAGAGGTGAGGAGTTCATGGAGTTGTTGGCGGTAGACCTGGACATATTCGGGGCGGCCGTATTGGGGGTGGTTACGGTCCCAGGGGGAAAGGTAGACCCCAAAGGCCAGTTTGCGGCGGCGGGCGGCATCGGCGATTTCTTTCACCACGTCGCCGCGGCCGTTGCGGAAGGGGCTGCGCCGGACGGAGTGATCCGTGGTTTTGGAGGGCCAGAGACAGAAGCCGTCATGATGCTTGCAGGTGAGTATGACACCCTTCATGCCGGCCGCGGCGAGAGATTCGACAATCTGGTCGGCGTCGAAGGAGGAGGGGGCGAATCGTGAGGGGTCCTCGTCGCCGTACCCCCACTCTTTGCCGGTGAAGGTATTCATCGTGAAGTGTAGAAATCCGTAGAATTCGAGGGCATGCCAGCGGAACTGGCGGGGAGAGGGGAGGGTGCCGTAGGGAGGAAGCGGGTGGGCGGCGAGGGGGAGTGAGGCGAGGAGTTGGCGGCGGGTCATATGTTTCATGGTAAAGCGGGAGAGTGGCGGAAGGCACACACTTAATTTCGTGCCGGTGATCGCTCTAATACTACTCAGGTGTTTTCCTTATCCGAAAGGGGGATAGGTGGGCTAGACAACGGCAATGGCGAGGGTAACGGCGAGGAGTGTGGTACGAAGGCGGGCAGGGGACGGTGTCGAGCAAACGGTGATAGCTGAGGTTCTAAGCGATTACAGGTATACTGCAACGCGATTACACTCCCGATCAAATAGCCATAATCAATAACGCGCAATCCAGGCCCCCGTTCTGGGGAAAGGGATTGCCCTGGGAATTGTTTGTAGCCCAAGTAGTTGTTCCGTTTGTGGCTTTCGGTGGAAGCAAGGCAGCCATGTTGGACTGTTCGCAGCCGGCCACCCCCTGTAGGCTATGAAAAGCCATTTTCGGTTGGGTCGCAACTTGCTGATTCTCGATACAGATCGGCAAGGAACTTCATTGGATTGGAGTGACCTGACATGGCATCGATTTTGTTATCCGCCGCGTTTCTGGCGGCGTCGCTGATGGCAGAGGCGGATACCGGCAAAGCCGGTAATGCAGTGCCAGTGACCGCGCAGAAGGCGCCTGCGCCGGCACCGCCGTTACGATTGGGGCCACTGGTGGTGACGGGTTCGATCCGAACCCGGTTTGAGGGTTGGGATTGGTTCGATGCTCCGGGAGATGCGAGCTACGGCTATTCCGGTTCGATTTTGCGGATGTCGGTGGGGCAGAAGATCAACAGGATGGAGTGGATGGTGGAGCTGGCGGCTCCGGTGCTGCTAGGCATGCCGGACGGGGCGGTGAACGCGGCTCCGCAGGGGCAATTAGGGTTGGGTGGAACGTATTCGGCGGCGAACCGGAACGGGCGGAATGCGGCCTCAGTGTTCGCCAAGCAGGCGTTCATCCGTGTGGGGAAACTGGGGACAAATGAAGCGCATAGTGTGCGTTTCGGGAGGTTCGAGTTCGCCGATGGGACGGAGGTGGCTCCGAAGGACGCCGTGCTGGCGGCGGTGAAGACGGCGCGCGTGGCGCACCGGTTGATTGGGAACTTTGGGTGGACGCATGTGGGACGGAGCCTAGATGGGGCTCAGTACGTGTATCAAACGCCGAAGTCGAACTTGACAGTAGTGGCGGCGATGCCGACGCGGGGTGTGTTCCAGACGGATGGATGGGGACGGATGAACACGGCATTCGCGTATGGGGCCTATACACGACCGGCAGGCGCGGCGAAGACGCCGGGCGAACTGCGGCTGTTTGGCGTCTACTACGACGACTGGCGCGGGGTCTTGAAGACGGACAACCGAGCGCTCGGTTTGCGGCGCGCTGATGCTCCGCAATTGCGAATGGGGACATTTGGCGGACACTGGCTGCAGGCGGTACATACCGAAGCCGGGACGTTCGATTTGCTGGGGTGGGGCGCAGCGCAAACAGGGACGTGGGGGGTGCAGGCACACCGTGGATTGTCGGTGCTGGCGGAAGCGGGTTTTCAGCCGGCAGTTTGGAAGAGCGTGCGGCCGTGGATTCGGGGTGGGTACTCGTATGGAAGCGGGGATGGAAATGCGAACGACGACCGGCACGGAACGTTCTTCCAAATGTTGCCGACGCCGCGACCGTTTGCCCGGTTTCCGTTCTACAACATGATGAACAACAAAGACGCTTTTGCCGAGGTGGTGCTGCGGCCGGGAAAGAAGCTGACGCTGCGGCCGCAAGCGCACATGATCCGGCTGGCGGGGCGGAACGACCTGTGGTACGCGGGAGGCGGCGCCTTCCAACCGTGGACGTTCGGCTATCAAGGGCGGCCGAGCGGAGGCAGCACGAAGTTGGCCAATGTGTATGACATCAGCGCGGACTATGTGGTGGACACACGGGTGACGTTGGGCTTCTATTACGGACGGGCGCAGGGCCTGGACGTGGTTTCGGCGATTTATCCCAAGGGTGCTTCGGCGAACATGGGCTACGTCGAACTGGGCTACAAGTTCTAGCCGCAGCGGAGGGGACATGCCGATGGGCAAGGGAAAGACATCTCGGAGGGTAGTGCTCACGCCGGGCCAGCCAGAACTGGCCGCCTGGACGGCAGC
>JAEUQG010000474.1 GCA_016789755.1 Bryobacterales bacterium | reverse complement strand
GTCGGCCTCATCACCACCCTCTACACCACGCTCGGCGGAGTCAAAGCCGTCATCTGGACCGACACCATGCAGTTGTTCATTCTCCTCGGTGGCCTCGCCGTCTCCGCCTGGGTCATCGTCCGCAACTCCGGCTCCGTCCACTCCATCCTCGACGCCGCCTCCCAACAAGGCAAGCTCCGCTTCTTCGATTTCTCCACCGATTTCCATTCCGAGTTCACCATCTACGGCGGCATCGTCGGTGGAACCTTCGTCCTCCTCAGCCAGTACGGAGTCAATCAGGCCGAACTGCAGAAGATGCTCACCACCTCCTCCCTCCACCGCAGCCGCCTCGCCCTCGCCTCCACCATGATCTTCGCCACCGCCGTCGGCTTTACGTATTTCTTAATCGGAGCCGGGCTCTTCGTCTTCTATTCCGCCCACCCCGAAAAAGGAGCCGCCGGCCTCAACCCCGATCGCATCTTCCCCAAGTTCATCCTCGAAGAACTCCCCGCCGGCATCAAAGGCCTGGTCATGGCCGCCGTCGCCTCCGCCGCCATGTCCGCCGTCAGCAGCGTCCTCAACTCCCTCGCCACCGTCTACGTCACAGACTTCCACAATCGCCTCTCCGGCCGCGAAGTGGGCGTCGCCGTTGCCCGCCGCGTCACTCTCGTCATCGGATTCAGTTGCACCCTCCTCGCCCTCTACGTCAACAAACTCGGCAATCTCCTCGTCGCTGCCACCAGTCTCCAGAACTTCCTCGGCGGCAGCCTCACCGGAACCTTCCTCCTCGGCATGACCTTCCGCCGCGCCACCGCCCGCGGAGCCTTCTACGGACTCCTCGCCGGCACCGCCGCCGTCGTCGCCCTCGCCCAATTCACCCGCGTCGCCTGGATGTGGCACGGCGCCTTCGCCGCCTCCGTCGCCTACGCCGTCGGAGCCCTCCTCAGCCTCGCCTCCCCATCCCCCAACCACGAAAAGGATCACCTCGTATGGAAACCAGCACGGACATCCTGATCGCCGGCGGCGGACTCGGCGGTTGCGCCGCCGCCTTGGCCGCCACGCGCCACGGCCTCCGCACCGTCATCATCGAGGAAAACCCCTGGATCGGAGGCCAGCTCACCTCCCAGGGCGTCCCCCCCGATGAGCACGGCTGGATCGAACAACTCGGCTGCACCGCCTCCTACCGCCGCCTCCGCAACGCCATTCGCCACTACTACCGCACCCACTATCCGCTCTCTCCCCAAGCCCTCGCCGCCCCCTTCCTCAACCCCGGCAACGGCTGGGTCTCCCCCCTCTGCCACGAACCCAAAGTCGCTCACGCCGTCCTCGAATCCATGCTCTCCGGTGTCGAAATTCTCCGCCCCGCCCGTGTCACTTCCGCCGCCGTCAACGGCGATCGCATCGAAGCCGTCACCGTCGCCCACCAGGGCCGTCAACACCACATCCGCGCACGCTACTTTATCGATGCCACCGAACTCGGCGACCTCCTCCCTTTAGCCGCAGTCGAGCATGTCACCGGAGCCGAATCCCGCGCCGAAACCGGCGAACCCAGCGCCCCCCTCCAACCCAACCCCCGCAACGTCCAGGCCTTCTCCTGGTGCTTCGCCATGACCCATCACCCCGGCGAAGATCACCGTATCCCCAAACCGCCCAACTACGATTTCTGGGCCTCCTACACGCCCAATCTCACTCCTCCCTGGCCCTCCCGCCTCCTCAGTCTCACCACGCCCCATCCCCGCACCATGGAGCCCCTACATTACCGCTTCGATCCCCTCGCCGAAGACGGCAAAGCCTTCTCCGGACTCTGGACCTACCGCCGCCTCATCGATCGTTCCAACTTCGCCCCCGGCCATTTCCAATCCGACATCTGTCTCGTCAACTGGCCCATGATCGACTACCTCGAAGGCGACCTCTGCTCCGCCACCCCCGAGCAAGCAAGCCACTACCTCGCCCAGTCAAAACAATTAAGCCTGTCCATGTTTTATTGGCTCCAGCAGAACGGATGGCCCGGCTTGAAGCTCTGCGGCGATCCGCTCGGCGCCGCCGGCGGATTCGCCCAAGCCCCCTACATCCGCGAATCGCGCCGCATCCGCGCCCAGCGCACCATCCGCGAGCAGGATGTCCTCGCTAACACCGCATTCCCCGACTCCGTCGGCATCGGCAGCTACCGCATCGACCTCCACCCTTCCACCGCCGGCGACAACTACATCGACGTCCCTTCCCAGCCCTTCCAGATCCCCCTCGGCGCACTCCTCCCCGTCCGCATGCGCCACCTCCTCCCCGCCTGCAAAAACATCGGAACCACTCACATCACCAACGGCTGCTACCGCCTCCACCCCGTCGAATGGAACATCGGCGAAGCCGCCGGCCTCCTCGCCGCCTACTCCATCCGCCACTCCACCGAACCCTTCGCCGTCCCCGCCCGCATCGAAGACTTCCAACAACTCCTCCGCAACGACGGAGTAGAACTCGCCTGGCCCCCTGATCTCGATCCCAACGAAGGAGACGCCCACAAACATGCCCGCTAACCTCACCCGCCGCGAAGCCATCCTGCTCGCCGCCGCCCCACTCCTCGACGCCGCCCCCGCCGTCCGCGAAGTCCCGCCCTCCCGCCGCTTCAACATCCGTGTCGAAGAGGGCTGGTACATGCACTCCGTTGGGCTCGCCGCCTTCCCCGACGGCGAACTCCTCTGCACCTACCGCCGCTCCGACGAACACATCGCCAGCGAATCCGAGATCTGGTGCTGCCGTTCCAAAGACGGCGGACGCACCTGGACTGGCCACACCCTCATCTCCCGCACCGCCTGGGACCCCGATCAGGCCTGCTGGGTCGCCCCCCAACTCGGCCAGGGACGCGACGGCGCCCTCTACCTCCTCACCGACCGCGGCCGCAAAAAATCCAAGTTCGATTGGCCCATGCTCAGCGCCTGGCAACTCCCCGACCGCGGCATGTCCAACCACCTCTTCATCAGCCGCGACCGCGGACGCACCTGGCAAGGCCCCACCCAAACCGACAACGTTGGCGGCGAACCCGGCTACATCGTCGAACTCGCCAACGGCGATCTCGTCTACACCCGCACCGACTCCAAACCCACCTCCGCCATCAAAGTCCCCACCCTCCCCTGGGGCCCCAACTACTACCGCAGCACCGCCGTCTTCTCCTCCGACAAAGGCAAAACATGGAACCGTACTTCTGTTTTGGCCGACGATCCCCTCGCCGGCGATTGCGAAGTCGGCCTTTGCGAATACTCCCCCGGCAAATTGATCGCCATCACCCGCATCGGCGACGGCGGCGGCCGTTACGGCCAGCCCTCCCGCTTCTTCTTCAGCAACGATTCCGGCCGTACCTGGTCCAAGCCCGTCCTATCCCCCATCTACGCTCAGCGCGCCATCGTCAAACAACTCCGCAACGGCAAGCTCGGCGTCAGTTTCCGCAATAACTCCGGCACCACCGGTACCTGCTTCTTCACCTTCGACCCCGCCGAAAAATTCACCTTCCAGCCCAATTCCACCATCTGGGACGACACCCGCTGCAAACTCACCCGCCAGGCTCTCGCAGTGAACACCGCCGAAGGCCGCCAGTCCGCCGTCGAGTTCACCTTCTTCCCTGTCGAAGACGACGACTCCGCCGTCGAATTCCAAGCCACCCTCCAAATCCACCACGCCGCCCGCAACGGCTGCAACATCGCCGCCGGCGCCTGGATCCGCTTCCTCCCCCATCGCGTCGAACTCGCCGACCGCCCCCAGGACGGCTTCGCCATCGATGCCACCGCCCGCCACACCTACCGCATCGTCAATCGCAACCAGCGTCTGCGCATCGAAGTCGACGGAGCCCTTAAGCTCGAAACCTCCAACACCGGCGTCTTCACCCGCCACGTCCGCCTCGGCAACCGTTCCGGCGGCCGCCCCACTTCATCCGATCGCAAGGACACACGCCAGCCTCTCCGCGGCACTCAGTACGTCGACAACGCCGCCCACTTCCTCTGTCACGCCCTCCACGTCAAAGTCGAAAACCGCCGCGACTTCTCCATCGACTGGCGCTGGACTCCCAGCCAGGGTTTCCCCGACCAGTTCTATCGCGACCGCGTCACACGCCTCGAAAAAAACGGCTCCTTCGCCGCCGGAGACAGCGGCTACAGCAGTTGGGCTCAACACCCCGACGGCGCCATCGTCGTCGCCGACTACACTTGCGGCAATCCGCCCGCCTCGCACCCCTTCCTCCGCGCCTACCGGCTCTGATTCGCCAGCGCCCGTTTGGCCGCCAGCACCGCCAGTTCCGGACTCGATAGAATCGGCTTCGTCCGCGCACTCTCCTCGATCTGCCCCACAATCCGCGCCATCGAGGCTTGCGCCAACACCACCACATCGCACCGCCCCAGCAACCCCAGCAAGCCCTCCCGTACCATCCGGTCATGCGATTCCCCATCGCCGCGGCTCACCGCCTCGAACGCGCCCTCGCACAGATGCGCCTCCACCATCGCTTCCCGCCCCGCCCGCAACGCCGTCTCCCGCAGCAACTCCACCGTCGGCGCTAACGTCGTGCGCAGCGTCGCCAGCACCCCGATCCTCCCGCCCATCCCCGCCGCCTCCTCCGCCATCGCCGTGTCCACCCGAATCACCGGAAAATCGAACATCTGTTGCGCCACCGTCGCCGCCTGCCCAATCGACGAACACGTCACCAGCACCGCGTCCGCGCCCCCCTCCCGCGCCGATTCGATATGCCGCACCACCCGCCGGATCACCCCGGGCTCCAACCTCCCGCTGGCAATCGTATTCTTCAGCAGGCTCTCATCCACCATGTGGAAAATCCCCGTGCCCGCCAGGTGCTTCGCGCACAACTCGGCAAACACGGCAATCGGCAAAGGCGTAGTATGCAGTAAGGCAAGCGTCACAGCCTACTCATTACACCAGAACAGGCAGCGTAAAGAAGAACGTACTCCCCACTCCAGGCGTGCTCTCCACCCACGTGTGGCCACCATGCGCGCTCACAATCTCCCGGATCAGCGCCAGCCCCAGCCCCGTCCCCCCAATCCGCCGCGTGTCCGCATTGTCCGCCCGCGAAAATTTCTGAAATAGCTTCGGAATTACCTCCGCCGGAATCCCAATCCCCTCATCCTGCACCGATACCTCGATCATCCCCCCATCCGCCCGCGCCCGTATCCGTACCACCCCGCCTTCGGGCGAGAATTTCACCGCGTTGCTGCACAGATTCGCCAGCACCTGCCGGATCCGGTCCGCATCCGCCTCCGCTGCCGGCAGATCCGCTCCAACCTCGATCGCAAACCGGTGATGCGACGAATCCACCCCATACAGCGCCGCCGCGTCGCGCAACAGTCGGCCCACGTCCAGCCGCTCGAAACTGTACTTCATCCGCCCCGATTCGATCCGCTGCAAATCCAGAAAATCGTTGATTAATTGCGTCAGCCGCAACGTCTCGTTGTGGATGATCTCCAGAAACTCCCGCTGTTGCCCCGCATCGAACTCGCGGTCCAGCATCAGCTCCGTAAACCCCAATAACGACGACAACGGCGTCCGCAACTCGTGGCTCACCGTCGCCACCAACTCGTCCTTCAGCGCCTCCGCCTTCCGCCGCTCCTCCACTTCAATCTGTAACGCCTCGTTCGCCGCCGCCAGCTCCGTCGTCCGCTCCACGACCCGCGTCTCCAACTCCGCATGCGCCTGCCGCAATTCGTTCTCCGCCCGCTTGCGCTCCACCACCCGCCCAAGCTGGATCCCGATCTGCGCCATCCGGTGCAGCATGTCGTTGTCGCAGCCAACCGCCGTATCGGAAAAAAACACCAGCGTCGCCACTACTTCCCGCCCGCTCAACACCGGAATCGCCATCGCGCTCGCCACCGCCGCCGACGGTGACTGCCGGAAATGCGGACGCGCCAGCGCCCGCGCCGCTTCCCCCATCTCCCGTATCACCCCTGGATCCCGCTCCAGCGCTTCCCGCAATCCCTCGCACCGGCTCGAATCCCCATGCCAGATCCCATCCCGCGATACACATTGCCCCCCATGCCCGCTCATGCACGCATGCCCCACCGGCCACCCCGTCTGCCGGCACACCAGCTCCAATACCGTGTGCAGCGCCTGCTCTTCCGAATCCGCGTCGTTCGAAGCCTCCGTCACCCGCTTCAGCAATTGCAAAAACAACCGCTGCTCAAATACCAGATGCTCCCGGTCATGCACGTGCGTGATGTCATGAATCGTCAACACTACGCTCCGCCGGCCTTCCGTCGGCCATACCAGCCGCGTCGAGAGCTCCAGTATCCGCGCCTTCCCCTCCGCCTGGTAGTCGAACGTCGCCGTGTCCACAATCCCGTCCTGCAACGCTATCGACACCGGATGCGACTCCCGCCCCACCCGCTCCGCCCCGCAATAAAGCGGCAGCAACTCCGCCAGCGGCCGCCCCATCATCTGCGCCTTCGATGCCCCCGCCAGCGATTCAAACGCCGCGTTGCACCACGCCAGCTCTCCGCTCTCATTCGACCACGCCACCGCCTCGCTCACCGCACCCAACGCCGCGCTCAACTTCTCATACGTATCCCGCAGTTCCGCGCCCGGCGACTCCACCACCACATCAGCCTCCCAACGTCTGCTGCACCAGCGCCAGCAACTGCCGCGGACTGAACGGCTTCGTCAAATATTGATCCACCCCCGCAATCTTCGCCGCCTGCTCGTCCCGCTGCTGCCCCCGCGCCGTCAGCATGATGATCGGTATCCCCTTCGTCTCCTCGTTCTCCCGCAAGATCGCCGCTACTTCCACCCCCGTCATCTTCGGCATCATCCAATCCAGCAGCACCAGGTCCGGCATCTCCGCCTGCGCCAGCGCCAGCGCTTCCTCCCCATCACATGCCTGCAGCAACTCCACCTCCATCGGCTTCAGCGTCGCCTGAATCATTAACCGCAACGTCCGCTCGTCATCCGCAACTAAGACTCGTTTCATGTGTGGTCTGTTCCCTGCTTGTCCTTATCGGTGAAACCGGTGTCGGCTTGAAAACAAGGTGGGTGTATCCCTCCCTAAAACATCCGTATACCCCGCCCCGCTACCATACAAACATGCGCCTCCTCTGGCTTTCCTTCCTCTCCGCCGCCCTCGCCTCCCCACAATCCCTCACCAGTTCTCACGCCTCCACCCTCCCCCACCCCCCCCCCCCCTACCCCCACCCCAGACGCGCCGCCGGGCGCTACTGCCCACCCCCCACCCCCCGCCCCGCACAAAACC
>JAEUQG010000414.1 GCA_016789755.1 Bryobacterales bacterium | reverse complement strand
CGAGGCGAATTCCTCGGGGAGTTGGGAATCGTATTCGCGGGGGCGTCCGGCGCGCAGCACATCCACACGGCCAACCGGAGTGACCATACGCATCCAGATGGCGTCGTCCATGTGGGCGGCGTGCTCGGCCGCATCGCGGACGGAGAAGCCTTGCGGCAGCTTGAGAAGAAAATCGAGCACGCCGCAATGCATGTCGAAGTCGAGCAAAGCGGCACGGCTTTCCGGGGACTTCGTCAACGCGAAGCCCAGGTTCACGCAAGCTGTGGAGGCTCCCGAGCCCGGTTTGGCAGGGAGGAAACTGTAGACGTTCTGATTGTATTCGGCTGAAGGCGGGTTGGCCTGCAGGATGTCTTTGAGCCGCGAAAGAGCGGCGACCACTTCATTGATGGTGAGCGGCAGGGCGAGGTATTCGCGCATGCCGGCCCGCATGGCCGTCAATAACAGGTTCGAATCATCTTTAGGGGCGACCGCAACGACCTGCACATTGCGCGTGAGCTGGTTGATGAGGTTGCCGAGCTGGATGGCCCGATCGATGTTTGAGATGTCGATGAACACGATTGCTGGAGCCTGAACCTCCAGAAACGTGGCTAGTCTTTCCTCCGTTGGGAACCCGGAAATGCTATGGCGGACCAGACTGAAGGCTCTGATCTTGCCGAGTACGTCCTCAAGTTGTTCCCGCAGGTTTGGATCTTCCGAAAATATTGTGCCTCGTAAGATTTCCATTGATCTCTCCCGCTGGTGTGTTTGCAGTATGTTTCTGTAGGCCTATTGTGTACGGTGGAGGTGTATAGGAGAACAATACGGGAGTACTTTTTTGATTGAAAAGAAAGTACTGGAAGCGGGGTACCGTAGGGAGTAGGGGAAAAATCGGAGTACGGTTCTAGGGCTGCCCTGAAAGAACTTCGGCCGGAGCAGCCTCACAGCTATAGTAAAGAGACGCTACCATGAACACCTTCAACGCTTTTGTTGTGCGACAGAACGATGGCCAGACGTCGTTTGGATTTGAGCAGCTTGCCGCGGAGAGTCTGACCGCGGGAGATGTGCTGATTCGTGTGGAGTATTCGAGCCTGAATTATAAGGACGGACTGGCGGTGACGGGAAAGCCGGGGGTGATCCGTTCGTACCCGATGATTCCGGGAGTGGATCTGGCGGGGACTGTGGTGGAATCGGGGAGCGCGGATTTCGCCCCGGGGCAGAGTGTGGTGGTGACCGGGTGCGGTACGAGCGAAACGATATGGGGCGGCTATGCGCAGATGGCGCGGATGCACGCGGCGCACGTGGTGCCGCTGCCGGATGGGATTTCGTTGCGGCAGGCGATGGCGGTGGGGACGGCAGGCTTCACGGCGATGCAAAGTGTGATGGCCTTGGAGCAACACGGGCTGAAGCCGGGCGGCAAGCCAGTAGTGGTGACAGGCGCTGCCGGCGGCGTGGGCAGCGTGGCGGTGGCGATTCTGAGCAAATTGGGTTACCAGGTGGTGGCTTCTACGGGCCGCGCCGACGCATCGGAGTACTTACGAGGGCTGGGGGCCGGGGAGATCATCGGGCGCGAAGTGCTGGCGGCGGCGAGCAACCGGCCGATGGAAGGCGAGAAATGGAGCGGCGCTGTGGATAGCGTGGGCGGCGACACGCTTGCCGGGCTGATCCGCACGATGGCCGCCGGAGCGAGCATCGCGGCCTGCGGGCTGGCCGGTGGATTCAAATTGAACACCACCGTGTTCCCCTTCATTCTGCGGGGAGTGAATCTGCTGGGGATCGATTCGGTGCGGACATCGAATGCCACACGGCGAGCGATCTGGACGCGCTTGGTGAGCGACCTGCCTTTGGAGAAACTGGATGCGATGACCGAGGTGCATCCGCTGTCGCAGATTCAGGCGCTGGGGGAGCAAATCCTGGCCGGCAAGACGCGCGGGCGGGTGGTGATCGACGTCAATTCCTAGCGTAGGGATTGGGCAGGCTCTGTATGTTGGAGATGCGCCCTTCCGTCCATTGCGCCGGGTCTTTGGGAGGCAGATAGTCGTCGGTGTGAAAGATCTTCCACGGGCTCTCTGGTCTGGCGATGGCAAGTACGAGCGCAACGGCGAAGGCAGGGCCCTGATAGTAGGCGACACGAATGCGGTGCACACCGCGTGACAGCGTGGCGCTTCCGCTGGCGCCGATGGCGCCGTGGGTCCCATCGAGATCGACGATCAGCTTGTCATCGATCCACAGGCGGGCGCCGTCGTCAGCGAGAAGGCTGAAACGGTAGGCGCCGGCGTCCTCAATCCAGAACTTGCCGTGGTAGTCGATGGCGAACCACTCGTGGCGGCCGGTAACACCTGGAAAACCGGCATTGAAGGATTGTGGCCAAACGTTGAGGCTGTTGGCGTAGACGGCGCCCGCGGGGTTCATTTTGCCGAAGTTGGGCAGACGGCCGGCGCCGGGGCGAAGAAGATAGACTTTGCCCTGTAGAGCGGACGTGCTGACGGTGGTAACGCCGAAGGTGTGCTCCTGCGCGTTGGCGGACAAGGCAACCCAGGCTGCAAGCGGAAGCAGTGGCCTCATGAGAGGTGAAACGCGCCCGAGCCCGTTCCGGTTCCCTTTCTCAGGGCAGAGGGGCGGTGCAGGCTTCCATCATCGAATGGGCGCGGCCGGATGCATTCGATCCGTTGATGAGATCTTCGAAGGTACCGAGGGGAGACAAATGGCCTTGGGCGCCGGCGGCGGGGATGGCGGCCCAGCGCTCGCGCGCGCTGTTGGGATACGGCGCCACGGCGATGGCCGTTTCGATGTGGCCCGTGGGGACGCAGAGTTCGGGGTGATCGAAGGGAGCGCGGTCATAGCGCACGCGGTCGTCGGTGAGGGATTTGAGAAACGCCACGAGCGCCGCCCGTTGTGCGGGCGTGGCGCGGAAGGAGCGGATGGCGCCGTTGTTGGCGCCGAAGTCGCCGCCGCGTTCGTAGAAAGCGATGACCTGTTCCAGCGTGGCCTGGCCGCCATTGTGAAAATAGGGGCCCGTGAGTTCGATGTTGCGCAGGCCGGAGGATTTGAAGTTGCCGTTGGCGAGGCCGGGGTCTTCTTCGACGGGGCGGACTCCGGTGCGGGTGAACGCACGGTTGTTGCGGCCTGCTCCGGCGGTGAAAGAAGCGGCGGAGAATTCGGGGCCGCCGTGGCAGGTGGTGCAGCGGCCGGTGGTCTGGAAGAAGCGCATTCCTTCCTGTTGATCCGGCGTGAGGGCGGAGGTGTCGCCTTCCTGAAAACGGTCAAACGGCGAATCGCCGGAAACGAGGGTGGATTGGTAGGCGTGCAGCGCCAGTCCCCAGAAGAGAGAGAAGTTCGACTCGGCTTGCGTGAAACCGCCGTCGAGCGTTTGCGGCCACTCCCAGTAGGCGGGTAGGAACGCACGCTGAACCAGGTCCAGATAACCTTCGCGCAGACCGCGTCCGGAGGAGTGCACGAGGGCGCCGAGAACGCTGTCGCCGGCAGCTACGGTTTGCAAGGCGAGCGGGCGGAGGCTGAAGAGTTTCCGGGCGAGCTGCGGCCATGTGCGCCCTTCATAGGACATTTCCAGGTGATCCATGATGGGGCCGACGGCTTGCGAGGCGAGGCTGGCGGGATCGAGGCGCACAGGGCGGCGCTCCAAGCCGGCGGATGTGGTTGCCCATGCGCCAGGGGCGTCGATGGTATTGCCGGAGGGCGTGAACCCATTGAAGACGCGATTGGCGCGCCCGTCCCAGAATTGGGAGACAAAGAAAACGGAATTGATCACCGATGGGGAATTGCGCTGGGTGACGCGGCGGAGGTGGAGTCCGTTGACGGTGAACTCCGGGCGGTCCTGGAGTTCTTCGCCGAGTTCGGCGGCCTGGCCGGGTTCTATACCGAGAAACTTGCGCCGGTAGAGCCCCATGGAGCCCACTCGCATGCTGAGATCGCGCAGCACTGTGGATCCGCGGTCTTCCGGATTCGACAGCCAGCGGAAGGGGAAGTACACCATATCCAGCACGAGGTTTGGCGGGAAGGGGCGGAGCGGATCGGTGAGTTGGTTCTGGGCGCGATGATCGGCGCCGGCGTGGAAGTGGCAGGATGCACAGGCGGTCACTCCGTCGCTGCCGGCTTGCATGTCCCAGAACAGCGCCTTGCCCAAGGCGATGAGGGCGGAGTTGTCGCGAACGTAGTTCTCGAGCCCGGCCGGCTTAGGGACGGGCACGGTCTTGAGCGAACGAAGCGGTTGGGCGTGCGCCTGGGTGCAGAGCAGGAACAGGAACGAAACGGTGAAAGCCTTCATGCGGAAAAGCCCCTTGTTGTTTTGAGGCTATGCGGCGCGAAGGCGAGTGTCAAGGGCGCAAGGTGCGCTCAAAGAGTTTGAGGATGCGCTTGTACTCGTCGGCCCAGCTTGCGGGTTGCACAAAGCCGTGGTCTTCGACAGGGTAGACGGCAAGCTCCCAGTTTTCCTTGCGCAGTTCGATGAGGCGCTGGACAAGGCGGACGGTGTCCTGGAAATGGACGTTGACATCGACCATGCCGTGGGCGATGAGGAGAGCGCCTTTGAGGCCTTGGGCGTGATAGATGGGCGAAGACCGGCGGTAAGCCTCGACATCCTCTTGCGGCAGGTTGAGGATGGCGGAGGTGTATTCGTGGTTGTAATGAGCCCAATCGGTGACGGGGCGGAGGCTGGCGCCGGCGGCGAACACATCGGGCTGGGTGAAGAGAGCCATGAGGGTGATGAAGCCTCCGTAGCTGCCGCCGTAGATGC
>JAEUQG010000277.1 GCA_016789755.1 Bryobacterales bacterium | reverse complement strand
CCGTACTCGTAGGCGCCAAGATTCAGGCCGCCCGACACGATGTTGAAATTCGACGTGGCGGTGGAGGTGACGTTCTGCAGGTTCACCTTGACATAGGTGTCGCGGTCGGTACGCGTGTGCTCATGATAGAGACCGATCGCGTGGCCGATTTCGTGGATGGTGTTGCCGGTCGAGCAGGAGTCGCCGATGTTGATGGGCTGCGCGGCGATACCCAGTCTCCCCACATAGGACGAGCAGGTGCCCGAAGAACTGGCGCGAACAAAGCTGACATAGGCCGTTTCCGTGGTGCGGGGGACCAACTGGATGGTTCCAGCCAGTTTCGTGTTCCAGTGGGCGATGGCGTCTGTGATGCGCGTGGGCGTGGGGATGGTCGCGTCTACCGTATAGGGAACCACACCTCCCGTCCAACGGTAAGAAGTGGACGAGATCGCAAACGACTGACGCTCTGAGGACTTGCCGGCTTCGTACGGTTGCAGTTCCTCGATCCGCCCGAGGAGGATATCCCCTTCCCAGACACCCACGCCGTCGATTACGTGGTGTTCAACCGGCATGCCCCGGAACCAGGAACGGCGTGTCTCGAACACTTGGCGGCGGTCCACAGTCCACGCATTTTCATCAATGCCATCGAGGACGGCAACCTCCTCCAGCAGGAACGGGAGCGTGGCCGGTTCACCGGTCGACTGGAGTTCGACAATCAGATCGGCGCCGGGCAGCGCGGGAGTCCAGAACTCGCCCGATTCCATAGGACCGGCTGCTTCGTACGGCCCTGCACTGCGGGTAACACGCCCGTTGGCGTCTAGTCCATAGACAAAAAGCCGGTCGCCTTCGGCCAAATGCATGTCTTCAAAGTGGGCGCGCAAGGCTGCCGCGCCGGCGGAATGAATGCGGAGAAGAAGGGTTCGCTCGCCCTCGGGGCCGCGCACGAACTCGGGACGGGCGGAGTTGTTGAGTTGGTGGATACGGCCTTCCGCTGCCAATCGCGCCGCGTCCTGCTGCAGGGTCCAAACGGCGGAGTCCTGAAGATGAGCCGAGCCAGGGCCGCGCAACTCTTGCGCATTGAGCCCCACCAAACCAAACATAAGGAATAGATGCGTCATGAATACCCTCGAAGATCAAATTGGCGATTTCGCCGGACTGCTTCCTATGCAATCAGTACTATCGGCGGCTGCGGATATGGGAAACGTCCGCATGAAGTCCTAACTGGGCTTGCAAGGTTGCCTACCTACTTAGAGGGGTAACCCGCTACCACCCGTAGGGCCTTCACCTGCAACTGATTTGCATCTACGTAATGCGGACGACGTGCCAACCGCAAGCCAGACAACAGAGACTTTTAAGGGGGGAGAACCGCTTACCGGGTGGAGAGAAAGGCGGCGGAGAAAAATACCTTGGAAATAGAATAACCGATGGCGGGAGAAAAAGGCAAAAACAATAGAGAGAGGGAATGTTTCAGCCGCCCGGGTTTAAAAAAATCCCGGGCGGCATTACAGTCGGACTAATTGCCAGGCACCAGAACTTGCTTGAAAGTAAACAAATCCGGGTCTGTGGCGTCCACCCGGACCAGCAGGTAGTGCACCTCGTTTTGAGCGAAAACTTCGACTCGCGTGAAGTTCATCAGACGAGTCCCGGCGGTTGTCAACTGGGACGGCGACGGGTAGGTGTTGGTCAACGGTTTGTCGATACGGAAGTAGTGGGTATCGCCGCCGAAGTAGACCACCTGCTTGCCGGAGGACTGAACCTTGTTGCGCAGATTGGCGATGAAATCGGCGTATCCGGAGGAAGGATAAGGTGGTGTAGCGGTTTCCAGGAATCTCTCGAAGGGGTTGGCTTGAGCGAAGATCGCCACACCCTTGATCTGAGAATCGCCCGCCGCCATCTCGAACGCGCGGTCCAGCCATGCCATGTTGGCCCGGTTACGCTCGGTGTATTCGCTATTGGTCATGTCGGGAAATTCGCCAATGACGCGCCCGGCGTTGTTGTTGCTGCCAGGCATGTGCAGTGTGACGAACATTACGGCGCCCATTTTCCAGATGGCATTTTCCCGGAACTTGGTGAAACCGGGGGAACTGCTTTGGCGCAGCAGATCCATTTTCCGCCGCCCAAGGCTCTTGTCGTCCGGGTAAAACGTTGTGCGGAGGAATTCCAGACGCTTGATGGGGTCGAATATCCCATTCGTGTCGCGGTGACAATCGGTCCATTCATTATCGCCAGGCGTAAAAATGAGAGGCCGTTGGAACGTATTAAAATATTCGAGATTCTTCACATAAACTTCATCCTCGCACCGCGTAGCGCCTCCTTTGATGTCTCCGATGTGGACGGTGAACTTGGCGCGGCTATTGTTGATGGACGCAATAAGCCGTTCGTACGGTGGCGAAGGATATACCTGCCGGTCTCCCGTAAAAGGGTTGTATGGCATGTCTCCGATGGCGGCAAAGTAAAATCTAGCCGGGTCTTGAGCATTGCCAAGGCATGCCAAGCCGAGCCATAGCGCCGCTTGAAAAACGCTGATCCGCAAAGGTGTTACCTCCTGCTGTAATTGTTCTGTAACACCAATGTAACCGGACGGAAGAGAAATGGGACTAAACCGAATGCCTTAGACTTGGGTAAGAGTTGGCATTAGGCAAGGGTGTCGAACGGGCCATGTTCGCGGCCGTCTCCCCTCTTCCTTGGCCCGAGTGGATTGCGAGGGCTTGGCTAATTCGCAACCTGCTCCAGGATGGCGAAGTCGCCGGGATTCCAGGCTTGCGCGATGAGGTAGAATTTGCCGTTGTACTCGCGCATGACGGCGTTGTGGATGTGCTGGAAATTGGGAAGCCCAAGGTCCTCTTTGATCATGACCGTGGAGACCAGTTTGTCGTCTTCGAGAATATAAATGGGCGCGCCTTTGCTGCGGTCGGGCCCATGCAGCGAGCCCACCACGGCATACCTGCCGTGATAATAGATATCGCAAGGAAAGGACCCCAGCGGCATGCGGAGGGTGGAGAGATAGTGGCCGTAGCGCGTGTAGCGATCAATTTCGGAGTTCGGCCGGTCGGCGACGTCGACACGCGTGGAACCGGGGAAGATGGTTACGCCGTGACCGGTGCCCAACTGGCCAGGCCCGGTTCCGCGGCCACCGAAAGCCAAGTCATGCCAGGCTGCCCGGAAGGGGTTGGTGCTTTCGATTCTGGCGGTGAGCACGAAATCCAGATTAGAGTATCCGGTGGTGACATAGAGCAGACCGTCGAGTTGATCGGCGTCGGTAGGAACAAAGTTGCCGCGGCCCCGGAAGTAGTCGTTGGCAACGGGGTTGCCGAGGTCGGAACTTCCATCCGGCGCAGATAGCGTGTGAATCAGTTTCCCCTCCGTGGTGGTGGTAAATACCTTGGCCGCTTCGTTGGTCGGAAACGTGAGAAAGGCCGAACCGTCCTTGGCCTGCCAGATGGCGGAGTTGTGGAGGTTCACCTTGGCCATCTCCGGAGCGGTGGGCAGCATGCGCACCGACTTCATGTCGGCGCTGATTTGGATGATACCGGCCCCCTTCAGCGAGAAATAGGTTTCGCCCTTGCCCGCGCGGCGGTCGATGGCGAACCCGCCGTGGGCGCCCTTGAGCACCGCCTGCGCCTCAGCCGGCAGATGCGAAGAGGTATACATGACGCGGAACCGCATTTTCCCCTGTCCGCTGGTGGCCGAGCCCTGGGCGGCGCCGGGCTGCGAATCGAGGCCAAGGAACCAGCCTGCGGCAAGCAGTCCGGTGAAGAGTGCGCTGATGGTGAGTCGTTTCATTCCTGGGGTCCGAATGTGCAATTAAACCACAACCGGGCGGTGTTTTGTAAAGCGCACTGGCCGGAATGCCGGCCGGCGTGCATTTGCGCTAGGCTTCCCTATGTATGAACGCGCTTCATTTCCGGCTGGCGGCCGAGGCGGACTTCGCCGTCTTGCGGCCCTTGATTATTGACAGCTTCGAACCGATCACGTGGTTTAAGAAACTGGACACGCAGTTCGGTCCGCTCAACGGTATGGACTGGCGTGCGCGCTGGGAGGCGAGGCTCGACCGTGTCTTCGCCTCGCAAATGATCCTGGTGGGGGAAGTCGAGGGGCAGATCGTTGCGGTGGCGACGGGAACCGTGGATCACGGAGCAAAGCTCGGGTTTGTCGACCTGCTGGGGGTGCATCCGCGGCACCAGAACAAGGGCTACGGCAAGGCCATGCTCAGGGGTATGCTGGACTACTTTCGCAGTCTGGGAATGGAGCAGGCACACCTGGAATGTCTCACCGACAACGACCGCGGCAATGCGCTCTATGGAAGCGAGGGTTGGCAGATCGTTTCGACGTCTCACCACTGGTTCACGAAGCTGTAAAGTTGAGGGTTTCCACCACTTGTTCCCGGGCGGCGATTGCCCTTATCCTGGAGGTAATTGGCTCTCCCACTGTTTGTGCGGCGGCGTGGTAAAAAATAGTTGCCGGGTGGGATTGCATTCGGTGCGCTCTTTCGGATAAAAAGAATGGGCGTCTACTTTTTTGGGAGGATTCATAGATGGTCACCTGCCCCATGTGCGATGCCGTCATTGATGTGGATGAAGAAGATCTGGATGAAGGCGATCCGCTAAGCTGCGACGAATGCGGCGCGAGCATTCGTGTTGTGGGAGTCGACCCAATCGAACTTGAGTCGGACGACGAGGACGACGAGGACGAGGAAGATTTCGACGATTTCGAGGACGAAGACGAGGACGAAGAAGAAGAGGAAGAAGAAGAGGAAGACTGGTAGTCTTCCCTGACGCGGGCATGCACCGCCGGAGAATTCTGTTCCTTCCGATTGCTGCCGGAGTTGCCGCGCGCGGCTCCGGAAAGGCGCAAAAGCGCCAACAGGGTGCCGAAACAGCTTTGCTGGCCGGAACCGTCTTCCGCGATCCGGGCTTTGCTTTTGCCGGTGTGCAAGTGGCCTTGGAACCCTCCTCAGATGGGAAAACGTCTGTTAAGGTGAAGAAGATGAAGGCCACCACCGACGGCCGCGGCGAATTCAGCTTCCGGGTTCCCGCAGTGGCCTTGCGCTATACTTTGAGATTCCAGGCAGAGGGCTTCCAGCCGGAAACCAAAGAGATCGCAGTATCCGGACCGGAGCGGCAGGATATCTATGTCACTTTGAAACCTGCCAAGGGAGGGCAGCCATAGTGCGAATTGTTTCCTTGTACTTTCTCCTGGCTTGTGGATTTCTCTACTCGGAACCGCAAATTGTTCCACAGCAAAGGAATCCGCCCCTATTCAAGGGCGAAAAGCGGGGGAAGGACGATGAAGGGAAGACACGGAGCCTCACCGGCACGGTAAAGGATGAACAGGAAAACCCGGCCAGCGGCGCCGTAGTGCAATTGAAAGACACCAAGAGCCTGCAGGTCCGATCGTTCATCACGCGGGACGATGGCGTGTACCACTTCCACGGACTGAGCGCGGATGTCGACTATCAGGTGAAGGCCGACCGGAAGGGGGTCACAAGCGGAGTCAAAACCCTCAGCGTCTTCGACAGCCGTAAGACGGCGGTCATCAACCTGAAGCTTGAAGGGAAGAAGTGAAATCGGCCTTCGCCGCTTTGCTGCTGAGTACCACGCTGGCGCATGGGTGGGAGCAGGCAACGCTGCTCGAAGACGGGCAACCGCGGAGCATTTCTCTAGCGGGAAAGATTACGGCCGTAGTTTTTGTTTCCTCCGTTTGCCCGATCAGCAACGAATACGTCGACCGCATGATCGACCTTTGGCAGAGCTATTCGTCGCGCGGCGTGCAGTTCTTGTTCGTCAACTCCAATGCGAATGAGACCGCCCGCGATGTGACGGCCCACACGAAAGCGGCGGGCCTTCCTTTTCCTGTCTACCGGGATGTGCAAAATGGTTTGGCTGACCGGCTGAGGGCTACGCTGACCCCGGAGGCTTTCCTGCTCGACCGCGATGGGCGCGTGCGCTATCAGGGGGCATTGGACGATGCACGGAATCCGGCTCGAGTCAAGCGATCCTACCTCAAAGAGGGCATCGAATCGGTGCTGGCCGGGCGGCCCGTTTCCCGCGAGTCGGCAAAGGCAACCGGCTGTACGATAAAGAGAGAAAGGGAAATGCGGTGATACGAAACCTGACCATCCTCATGTTGACTGCGGCGCTGGCGTGGCCGGCGGGAATGACGGCAGTGACGGAAGCCACCTACGCCAAACTGGTCGCATCGCAAAAAGGGAAGGTCGTGTTGGTGAACTTCTGGGCAACGTATTGCGTTCCCTGCAGGGCGGAGATGCCGGCACTGGTCAAACTGCAGCAGAAATATGGCCCGAAGGGGCTGGTGTTGATGACGATTTCGGCGGATGAACCGGAGGATGAGGCCAAAGCAGGGCAGTTTCTAAGCACGGTGAAGGTCCCGGCGCCCCATTACTTGCGCAAGACGGCGAATGAAGATGCGTTCGTCCGGGTGGTGGATGCGAAATGGAGCGGTGCTTTGCCGCTTTCTCTGGTCTACGACAAAGGGGGGAAAAAGGTGAAGGTCTTGGTGGGGGAGGCGGACCTGACGGCGCTGGAGGCGCTGATTCAGAAGATGTTGTTGTAGAAAACGCGGCTTACTGCAGTTGGAGCGGGTATTCGCGCAAGAGCCGCCGGCTGGCTGAACGATCCAGGAGACGAACCCAATAGGTTCCTGAAACCAGCCGCTTTGGGACCGCTACCACAAGCTTGTTGTCACCGGGATTTGTTTGCTCGGCTTCCCAAACCAGATCGCCCGATGCGTTGACGATGACGACGCGATATACGGAGAGTTGATCCAACTCCGCAAGGTCGAGGTGCAGGCGCAACCTCTCATCCGGTTGAACAGGAGCGGACAGGTCTTTACCGCCGCGCATCGACGATAGATCGACGTTGCGGTAGCTGAAACTGTTCTCCTGTGCCGATGGGACCAGCAGGAACATGGCAACGGCGGCAGTCGCGCAGGCCATGGCCCAGCCGGTCTTTTTCGCCGGGGAACCGAACATGCCTTCCCAGACGGCGTGAAATACGGAAAGACGGGAGCCCTCGCGTTCCCGCACTCTTTGCAGTGCGATGCGTCTGGCTTTCCAATCCAACTCAACTTCCCTTGTTCGCGCCTGGCAATGTTCACACAGCAGGAGGTGATCTTCGAGAGAGTTAATGTCGTTCTCCGGAAGCTTCCCCATGACGTAGGCTTCCAGAGTATCCTCGTGCAAATGATCCAAGTAGTTCATCCTTGGCAGGACCTCTTTCTCCGCCCTCGCCTCGAACGGCTTGAGCGGATTCTTACCTTCCTAGTGTCAGGCGGAAGCAGATTTTCTCATGAAAACTGATTGGATCGGCTTACGAAGAAGTTTTTTTTTGCCCAACTCGCCAAAGCGGCTCTTGGCGCGGGACTTGAGAAGGCGGAACTGGGTTTCCGAAAGACGCATTTCGCGGCAAATCTGGTCCTGCGGCTGCTCGTCGAGGTAGAAGCGGGTGAGGATCTCACGGTCGCGCTTGGGCATGCCGCCGAGGATTTTCTCCATCAATTCGGCTTTTTGCTGAACAATGAAGTTCTCCTCGGGGTCGCAGGAGGCATCGACCAGGGAGGGCGTCCCGTCCAGACCCATGTGCTCGCGCCGGCTTTGGATCGCGACATCGATGTGGGCCGCAACCTGGCGCCGCACGATCGTCCGGATAAAGCCCATCAGGCGTTCGGGTTCGCGCAAGTCACCGCGGCGAATCGCTTGAACGACGATAACAAACGTATCGTGGACTTTGTCTTCCAGTTCCTGCGCGCCCAGTTGGCGGCAAAGATAGAACCGGACGCCCTTGGAAAAGATGCGGTAGAGTTCCTCCATGCCGGAAGGGTCTTCGGCACGGATCCGGTCAACTAGATCCTGAAGGTTCAGCTCGATGGGAGCCGTAGGCTGTTCCGAATGATCGGGCTCCTGATTGGAGCTGTGTTGGCATTTATTCGATAGGTCGTCGTGCGTTGCTAACATGCACACCGCGTCCTTTCCAGCCACCCCTGAAGTGGCAGAGATACTGCTGTGCGTCCAAGTCTTGTATTCCGCTAGGAATAAGTAAGTGGTAGTACAACGATGTTTCTCTCAGCCAGTGTCAATTTTTTCAGCAATTTGAGAAACCGGCGGGCTTAGTACTATGCGCAACATGCAGGGCTCCAGGAGGCGGGGCGGGCCTCCATTCCCACAGCGCATCGGCGTGCGGCTGGCGTCCTTTCATTATAACGACGTGGGGATCACCGCGAACGGACACGGTTGGGGGGGGGAATCAATCGCCGACGTGGGCAAGTCCCATCACGAAGTACGCCCCCCAAACAGAGACACGGCTTCGACCGATTTCCCCGGTCTGCGCGCTGGCCAGTGAAATTGCGGCGGTGCGCGAGTCAATGCTGGAAGTCTGTAGAGATTTGTAGAATCGCTCGAAGAGAGCGCCGGAACCGTCGGGAACGGCCCAGAGGCTGGCGAGAACTCCGTTGGCGCCGGCCATCAGCCATGCACGAGTCAAGCCAAGGAGTCCCGCGCCTGGGGCGAGGCGGCCCGTGCCGGAACCGCACCCGCTGAGTGTGACAAGGCCAGCAGCCACCTGAAGCGCCTCGATATCGGACTCGGTAATCGTAACTGGCTCGGCGGCTTCTCCCAATCCGAGGAAGATGACCGGGGCGGATTCAGGGGACCCCTCCGGGGCCACCATGTGTGTGGCGAAGTGGAGAACGGCAGCGCGCGGCGGGAGGATACGGGAGCGCAGAAGATCTTGCCCGGCAAAGACTTGGGAGGCTCCTTTGGACCATACTCGGGCGCACCGTTCGACTTCCGTGAGGCTGCCGGAGAGCCGGGGGAGCGCTACCTCCCGATGGGAAGAGGAGGCCGCTCGGTTCCACCACCGGACGCCCTGATTCCATCGGCCATCGGCGCGATTGGAAATCGGGTCCGCGAAGGCGGCGAACAGGCCCCCGGGCGCCGACGGCTGTGAGGGAGGGAGCGAAACTGCGGCCGCGAGGCGAATGGCATGGTCCTCAATCAGATAGCGGCCGGTTGAGGAGTGTGTCAAGGCAGCCATGGGGACTTGGAAAAGCCGGTCATCGGGGAGGATGGTCCACACGGCCCCGGAAGGAAGCGGCGCGTAACCGTCAAGAATCGCGCGATGGAGTTTGGAGCCCAGATCGCGGTGTTGCGGCCGGCTGGCATGCACAGCGTCGCGGAATTCGTCGGCGGCAGACAGAATCTGAGCTTTTGGAGCAATCCAGTCCTGGCGGAGTTGTCCGTTCTCGATAGTCCAGCGAAGCGACCGCGTATCGAGGAGGTAGAAGAATGTAAGACGGTCCTGAGGGGGCAAAGACGCTGCGAGCGCCTGCCAAGGTGCGGAGGGAAGGTTTTGCGCCGCGGCCTCGAGTCCGGCGGCCGACTCCATCTCCGCGAGGTCGCGGCGCAGGGCGGCGGTCCGGGAGGACGGAGCAGCGGATTGGGCTCGGCGCAAGGAATCGAGGGTGGTCCAGTATCGCGATGGAAGGCGACGGCGCCAGGCGGACCCGGCGGCGGTGCGGGCGCGGAGGCTATGCGCCCTGCTTTCCACGGCAATGGCGAAGGCGAGGTCGCGGTTACCGAGACCGGCTGCTGTTTCCACGGCAAGTGAAAAGATGTTGTGAAGGCTGCTTTCCGATTCGATCTGGATGTCGTCGCTCAAGGGGAGGTGCAGGCGGAGGTCACGGACAGATTCGATAGCGGCGAGCAGGTCGCGAAGTGCTTCGGCGGGCTTGTCCAAGGCGAGGTTGGCCTTCGCTCTGAAGAAGTGGGCAAACCAAGGGGGAAAACCGATGAAACGATCGGCGACGGAGAGATTCCAAAGACGGGCGGCTTCGGCTGGCCGCTTCTGGGCCATGCGAAGTTCGCCAAGGCTGTTATAGGACCAGTTGAGCTTCCCAGGGTCGGAGAGACGGCGGATACGAAAAGCTTCCACCAGAAGCTGTTCCGCGGGGGCCAGCTCATGGTCGCGCAAAAGGATGAGCCCGATTTGCTCGAGGGCGTCGGCTTTGGCCGACTCGAGGCGGCGAATGAAGAACTGGTCGGCGTTGGCGGGCACGGGAATCGTGTCGGCTTCGCGGATGACTCTGTGTAGCTGCTCGATGGCTTCCTGGCGGCGGCGCAGGCTGGCAAGCACATGGGCGAAGAAAGCCCGGTATTCGATGGTTCGGGCGCCGGGTTCGCGGTCCAAGGCGGCGATGGTGGCGCGGCCCGCCTGATAGGCGAGATCCTGATGTCCAAGGATACGATAGACGCGCATGAGGCAGTTCTCGGCGCGAGCTACCATTCGCCAGCGGCGGCTCGCCAGAGCCAAGGCGCGGGCAGCGATGCCGTCGCGCAGGGCATCGTCGTAGCGCTGCAGTTGGACATGTCCGAGGCAGGCGAGCGTGTGGAAATAGGCCACCTGGCTCGGTGCGCCGGCGGTGAGCATGGCCCCCTGCCTGGCCCGTTGAATGAGGGTAGGCCAGTTTTGGGCGCGGATCGCCGCTTCCGCAGAGCGATTCCAGGTGTCGTAGACGGACCGGCTGGGCTCGCGAACACCAGCGAGAAACAGATAAAGGACGAAGAACGCCTTGAAGGTGAGGATGCGCTTTCTCCTGTAGGCGGAAGCGCCCGCTGGCAGGGGCGGTTCCCAGGGGTACCGGAACCACCGGAACCCCTAGAACCAACATCGAAGAAAAGATGGCTCCTGTCAACCCCGTCCCGCATTGGGCGGGACGGGGCTGCAAATCACGGAACTAGAAACCGAACGGGGGATCCGGCTCGGTCGGGGGCCAATTGGGAGGAAAATCCGGCATAACATGACTCCTTTCTTCCAGCGCGCGGCTGGACTCTGAATTCATGTTATTTTTCTGTATATCTAAAACAGCCTCGATCAAATCTAACGAATAATGAAAACAATAGACTTATTTTTTTACCGCGGAGTGTGACCGAATAGCGGCGGGAGGCATGCGGCACCCAGCCGGGAGGCGGGAAATGAGGTAGACTGTTCAATTTGCGACATAACCATGCATGTACGCCGACTCACCATGTTGATTGCGGGCGTCTGGCTAGGCCTGACGCTGGCGATGCTATTCGTCGCCACCGAGAACTTCCGGGGCGTGGACAGGCTTTTGGAATCTTCGGTGAAAGAGGCTACGTCCGCTTTTCAGAAGATGCCGCCCGGGCTGCCGCGCCAGTTGCTGCGCTACCAGGTATCGGAACTGAACCGGTATTTTTTCGATTGGTACGGAATCGCCCAGATGTGGCTGGGAGTGATTCTTTTGCTGAACCTTTTATTCGCAACAAATGGAAATAAGGTTGCCCTGGGGCTGGCCGGAACGCTACTGGCCATCGTGGCCCTGGAGCGATTGCTTTTGTTCCCGGAAGTTACCTACCTGGGGCGGTTGCTGGATTTCGCCCCCGCGGGCGAGTCTCCGGTGCGGAGCCGGTTCTGGACTTTTCATAAATACTTCTCGGCCGCGGAGGTCGTGAAGCTGCTCTTGCTATTGGTTTTGTGCGGAAAGATGCTGATCCGGCGGGAGGTGCGGAGGCGGACAACGGGTGGAATCGGGGAAGCGGCGGAGAGCCGTTAAGCTGAATCTCGGGAACAAATGGAAAAGGCCCGGAGAGCACGCGCCCGCCGGGCCGGTGAAGAACAGTAACCTCAGCAACAACTACACTTTGGCCGGGACGATGTAGGGGGCGCGGTAATTGCGGGTGAGCATTTTGTTGGCTTCCGCATCGCCCTTCACAGTCCAGGTTTTCTCGTCCCAGTGGAGGGTACGGCCGAGGCGGTAGGAGACGTTCGCCAGGTGCATGAGCACGCAGGAGAGAGCGCCTTCCTCGATTTCGGCGGTCAAGTCGCCGGACTTCCGGCTGCGCACCGAATTCACGAAATTCTCGAAGTGATTTTCGCGCTCGGAGCGGGCCGGGCCGGGTTGCTGTTCGCGGCCGACGAAGGTGCTGTACTTGTTGTACCCATCGATGACCAGGTAGCCATTGGAGCCGTAGAAGGTATTGCCGATGGTGTTGCCGGGGCGTTCGCCGCCGATGCCGGCTTCGTGATGGCTGTACCAGTGGCGCACCTCGAAGGTCATCATCTTGGCTTTGCCGCCGACGTTGAACTCATAGGAAGCGCTGATGGTATTCGGCGTTTCCTGATCGTCGTCGAACATGAACTTGCCGCCGATGGCAGTGACCTTGGTGGGATGGGTGACGCCAAGACCCCAGCGGGCGATGTCTACTTCATGGATGCCCTGATTGCCGAGATCGCCGTTGCCCGTATCCCAGAACCAGTGCCAGTTGTAGTGGAAGCGGTTCTTGGTGAAGGGGCGCAGCGGCGCAGGTCCGGTCCACATATCGTAATCCACGCCGGGGGGAACGGGCTCGACGGGGGTCTTGCCGATAGTATTGCGGTATTTGAAGCAAAGACCGCGAGCCATATACACTTCGCCGATCACGCCTTCTTTCATCTTCTGAACGGCTTCCTGGAGGGCGACGGAGGAGCGGCTCTGGCTGCCCTGCTGCACCATACGGTTGTACTTGCGGGCCGCGGCGATAATCTGCCGCGATTCAAAAACGTTGTGGGAGCATGGCTTTTCGACGTAGACATCCTTGCCGGCCTGGCAGGCCCAGATGGTCTGCAAGGTATGCCAGTGGTTGGGGCTGGCGATGGAGACGGCATCGATGTTCTTGTCTTCCAGAACCTTGCGGATGTCGCGGAAGGTGGGGACAGGCTTCTTACCGCGTTTTTGGAGCGAGCCGATGTACCGCTCGGAGTGGGAATCGTCCACGTCGACCAGGGCAGCCAACTCGACGTTAGGCAGCGAGGTCCATGCGCCGACGTGGCTGCTGCCGCGTCCGCCGCAACCTACCACGGCAACGCGCACCGTATCGTTAGGACTAGCGAGGGCACGTACGGATTGACTCGCCGTAGCCGCCGCGGAACTCATCAGGAAGTAGCGCCTGTTCATTGGTCTCCTTCGAGCGGCAATCGTAGCCGCTTCCTGTGATGCATTATAACCGTAGGGGCTGAGGGGGGAACAGTGGCACTCACTAAGGAATGCGCCGGTATTCGATCTTGCGCAGGGCGCCGGCGGTGGCGTAAGTGGCAAAACCCAAAGGCGTATTCAGATCGATTTCTCCGGGGCGCAGGCCGACTTCCCTGCCCTTGATATCGGCATCGACGATCAACTTGCCGTCAATCCAACCGCGAATCCGTTCGGGAGTGACCTGGAGGAGGAAGGCATACCAGCGGCCAGTCTGAAACTCATAGATCGTCGAGGTGTCGTTTTCCGAAGCGTCGTCGCCGTCCAGGCTGGATAGACCGACGACAGTACCGCCCCATCCGCCGTTGATCCAGGAGCAGAAAGAATCGGCAACCGGAAAAGTGATACCGGCGAAGAAGTCCCCACCTTCCACACGGGCTGCCTCGAAGCGGATTTCGTAGTTCGTTTTGGGGAACTCGCCCGCCCAGGTGATGCCGGTGAGGCGCCCTTTGCCAACGCCTATGGTCAGCGCACCGTCCTTGGCGGCGACTTGGCCGCGTCCCTTGAACGGAGTCACAGTCCAACCCTGGAGCGACTTGCCGTCAAAGAGCGGGGTCCACTGCTGGGCGAAGGAAGGAATGGACAGCAGGGTAAAGAACGCCAGCGCCGCGAAGTGGCTCATGGCTCCATTATGAAGCGATTGCGCGGAAACTTGGAACACTCCTTGCCGCGGGTTCGTAATCCTACACGATGCAACACACGGAAAATGCCGGAGGTTTCCGGCGGCCGATCCGGCTTTGGCCGGGGGTTGCCGCCATGGCTTTGGGATGGGGAGCAGTGCTTGCCTTGTGGGCGTTATCGCCGGAGCGCAGCATCCTTGGGATTCTGGCGGCGGCAGGCAGCGGCTTGCTGGTGTTCCTGTGGTGGAGCCTGTTCAGCCGTGTTCCCCACCTGGAGCGGTGGAGCGGGCTGGCAACGGCAGTTGCGGCTATCGCCCTGCCTCCCAGCGTGCCGGGGCTGATGCACCCTTCCATCACCGGCGGAATGATGCATCGGATGTATTTCATCCTGGCGATTCCGATGGCGGCGCTGGCACTGGTGGCATGGGCCGCGGCGTTCCGCCTGATGGGACCGGGCACTCGGCGGCTGGCGCTGCCGGCTCTTGTGGTGCTGGCCTGCGCAGCAATCGGCGCGTTGCGCACCGACGGCATCACGGGCGAGGGCATACTGCAGTTGAAAGGACGCTGGGCGCCGACGAAAGAAGATCAACTGCTGGCCTCGACTCCGCCCGCGCCGGCAGTTCCGGCGCCTGCCCGGCTGGAGCCCGCGGTGGAACCGGGGAAAGCGTCGAGCCTGCCGGCGCCTGCGCCGGTTGCCGCGGAACCTGCACGGGTTGCCGAAGACCCCGCGCCGGAATGGCCGGGATTTCGTGGGCCGAATCGCGACGGTGTGGTGCCGGGCCTGAAGATAAAGACGGATTGGTCTTCGGCGCCGCCGGTTGAGATGTGGCGTAAGCCGGTCGGTCCCGGTTGGTCCTCGTTCGCGGCCGCCGGTGGGCGGCTCTACACACAAGAGCAGCGGGGCGAGCAGGAGATAGTGGCATGCTACAACCTATCCAACGGTGAACCGGTGTGGACGCATCGCGATGCGGCGCGGTTTTACGAGTCGAACGGTGGGGCGGGGCCGCGCGGCACCCCGACGTTGCATGCAGGGCGCGTATACGCGCTGGGTGCAACAGGCATTCTGAACGCTCTGGACGCATCGAGCGGAGCATTGCATTGGACACGCAACGCTGCCGCCGACACCGAGGCCAAGCTGCCCGAGTGGGGCTTCACCAGTTCGCCAATAGTGGTGGATGACATGGTCCTGGTGGCGCTATCGGGACGCGTGGCGGGCTATCGAATCAAAGATGGCGAGAAGCAATGGGTGATTCAGACGGGAGGCGGAAGCTACAGTTCGCCTCATTTGCTGACCGTGGGAGGCGAGAAACACGCGGTATTCCTGAGCGGCAAGGGCGCCTCCGGCTTGGACCCCAAAGACGGCAAGGTGCTCTGGACCCACCAATGGGAAGGCGCGGCAATCCTGCAACCTGCGGTACTGGCCGATGGAAGCCTGCTGATGGCTACCGGAGACATAATGGGGGGCGCAGGCACACGGCGGCTGGCGTTGAAGAAAGAAGGGGAAAGCTGGAAGGCGGAAGAGGTTTGGACTTCGCGCGGTATGAAGCCCTATTTCAATGACCTGGTGGTGCACGAAGGGCACGCCTATGGATTTGACGGAAGCATTCTGGCCTGCATCGACTTGAAAGACGGCACCCGCAAATGGAAGGGTGGCCGATACGGAAACGGACAGATGCTGCTGTTGAAGGATCAGGAGTTGCTGCTGGTGCTGTCCGAAGAAGGGGAAGTGGCGCTAGTGCGAGCGGCGCCCGGCGAGTATCAGGAGATTGGGAAGTTCCGGGCGATGCGGGAGAAGACCTGGAATCACCCGGTGGTGGTGGGGAGTGTGCTGCTGGTGCGGAATGGGGAGGAAATGGTGGCGTACCGGCTAGCTTCCGGAACCTAGCCTACAGTTCCGAGCTTTCCCCGACGAATATCCGGGGGAATGAGCAATCGATTGCACCACTGGGGTGGCATCGTCGCCGGTGTCCTGCTGGTGGCTGCGGTCTTCATCGCGCCAAACTGGATTTCTCCCGGGCTCGGTTGTTTTCTCGCATTCCTGGTGATGGTGGTCGTGTTTGCCTGGGATGCGTACACCAAACCTCATCGCGAGTTTCGCCGCCATCACGTGGCTTCGGTCACCGCATTTCACGAAGGGTACTGGATGGTGTGCGAAAGCGAGGCGCGTGAGGCGCTCCGGCTGGCGAGGAAACTGCCGAGCAAGCGTACGGAAGCGATTTTGGCATCGGCGGTGATGCTTGGCTCGGCGCTGATGGCGATGCGCCGTGCCGCGGAAGTGTGTGAAGTACTGGAGAGCGTGAGTGCCGGAATGGATGGCGCAGACACGCCGCAGCAGGCGATGGGATTAGCCGCACTCCACAAGTTGCATTGCGATGCGCTGATCCGTATGGAGCGGCCCGAAGAGGCACAGGCGGCGGCAGGGCTCGCTCTGCAATGGGCGGAGCGAGGCGGCGACAAGGCAGCGTTACTGCGCCATGAAACCGAGGCGACTATGCGCGGCCATGCCGGAGACTACAAGGGCATGCTGGAAAGTTTGCGAGCGGTTGAGGCAGCGATGCCAACCGTGCGTGTGGAAAGAGGCCGGCGTGCCTTATGGTCGAACCAAGCCGCAGTCTATCTCGATACGTTCCATCCCAACCGGGCGCTGCTTCTACTGGGAAAGGCACTTACCGAGGAGGGCTGTACAGGGATGGACCGCTCTCAGTTACTAACCCTGCGAGGTTACGCGCTCGATCAGTTGGGGCGAGGCGGGGATGCCGCGGAGGCACATCGGGAAGCGGTGGAAATCCAGCGGCGCTATCTGCCGCCAGGCGATGAGCGGCTGGCGTACGCGTTGGTGATGCTGGGGCAGAGCCTTGCGCTTTCGGGCAATGCGGAGGCGGCGCGAAAGGCTCTAGCGGAAGCCGAACCCTTCGAGCGTTCCATGAGTCGCGGCGAGCAGCGCGAACTGTGGCACCTGCGGGGCGTAGCGGCGCTCGCCGCCGGCGATCTGGAGAATGCGGAGACTGCCTTAAGACAGACATTGGACCGCGTGGATACGCGACGTATCCCGAACCATCCCGACCAGGCGCCGATTCTAAGTGCACTGGCTTCGACGGTGGAGCGGCAAGGCCGGACGGCAGAGGCTGAAGAGATACGGGAGCGGGCTCAATTCATCCGGGAGTGCTATGCCGATATCGAATAAGCAATTGAGTTGGGTTGCGGCCCTGGCACTGCTGGCAGTGGAGACCCCAGTTCTGGTCCGTACCGCCCAGCGGCAGATGAACCGCGGCGTGGGGATGAGCCGGCCGTTTGCTGTTAAGCTGTTCGAGCCCATTGTTATTTCCCCGAATCCGTCGGGACACAATCTGTACTGGTCGGACCGTGTGCTGGAAATCGACGGCAGGCCGATCACCAACCGCGCCGATCTGGAAGAGGCGCTGGATGGCGCGGAATCCCGAGGGACGGCAAGCGTTCTGGTCCAACACTACCCGGAAGACGGCGAACCGTGGGAGGAGGCCGTGGTAGCGGATTTTCGTGCACGCGAACCCGCGGCGCGGCTGGAGATGTTCGCCACCACGGCATGGTTCGGTGGGATCGTCTGGCCCGCGGTCTGCGTTCTGCTGGCAGCCGGTGTACTAGCCGTGAACGGAGAGAGCCGCAGGGCTTGGCTCGCGGCGCTATTGCTGGCGGGCGCGGGGCATTTCGCCTGGAAGATCACCACACCTTATGCATGGCAAGAGCCGGTGCGGTCCCTCATGCTGGTCTACGATGCTGCGGTCACAGCAGCGGCGCCGGTGGCCTTGTTTGCGGCGGCCATATTGTGGCCGAAGCAGCGCAAGGACGGGTGGGGACGATGGCTATGGCGCGGAGGCGCCGTATGGGCCGGCGCTAATGTCGCGGTGCAATGGGGAGCGAAAACATCGTATGCGCTGCTCTCACCGTTCACGTTCCTCTCGCCGCTGTTTGAGCCGGGCATGGTGTTCCTGCTG
Source organism: Bryobacterales bacterium (assembly GCA_016789755.1). Lineage (GTDB taxonomy): Bacteria > Acidobacteriota > Terriglobia > Bryobacterales > Bryobacteraceae > CADEFT01. Next base: position 22,891 of record JAEUQG010000277.1, on the reverse strand, counting down.
GTCATGGTCGCGGGCGTAACGGCGGCCATCCGTTGGTCCACGATGAAGCCTCCGGATTTGACGCATGGCGAGCGGAGCATCGCAGAAGCGTTACGGCGCGGCACATGGAGCCTGCAACTCAGCCTGGGCTTACTGCTGATTTTCTTGCCGATGTTGATGAATTTGGAAGACGTTCTTCGCCTGGAGCCTGTGGTGTGGGTCTGTTATGCAACGTCGCTCGGGTTTCCGCTGGCCGTGGCGAAGGCGGGTTCGCAACCCGATGATGCGCCGATCGAGGTGCGTCCTTTGCAACCCGCTACCAGTTGGGGGGACTTGTTTGAGCAGACCCGGCGAACGGCGGAAGTAGAGATCGGATTGCGCATGCTGGCTTTGTACGGGCCTGAGGAGGGTGAACTGCGAGTGAAAGCTGCCGCCGCCGGTGGGGAGCAGTGGCCGCCGATAGTGGATGGCGTTGCGCCGGCCAGCGCTGTATCGCACTGGGAGCCGTTCGAGCGCGGCTTCCTCGCAGTTTCCTCGGTGGAAGGCGTCGACTCCCGTCAGAGGGAGGCTTTGCGCATGCTTGCCCTGCGGGTTGGAGAGCGGGCGGCGACACTTACCGCTACGCCGGGAACTGCTGCATGATCTGCTGAACGGCGCGGAGAGCAGACTCAATCGCGCCCTGAATCCAGGTAGTGGTGAGCGATGCATGCTCACCCGCAAAGAAGATGCGGCCTTCGGGGCGGATGAGATGCTCATACAGGGACTGGTGCTGTCCGGGCGACGGCCATGAGAAGGCGCCGCAACTGTAGGGGTGCAGGTCCCAACTCCAACTGGTGGCCTTATCGACCATGGTGGGGCCGGCCATTTGCGGGTGAATTTTCGCCAGATTCTGAAACGTCACGCGATGGCGCTCATTGGGCTGAAGGGCGGCCAGACGGCGCGCGGGCATGCCCCAGGTGTAAGAGGCAAGGAACACCCCGGGGCCTTGCGAGACGCGGGGATCTTTCGCCCGTGCGTTGTCGGAAGGATAGTAGGTGATGCCGGAGATGAGATCGGTATAGGTGCCGCCGCCGTAGATGCCTTCATCGGTTTCCCAGAAACGGCGCCGGGTTTGCGCCAGCACCTTGGTGGAGGAATCGTAAGTCACCTGGCGCACCGCGCGTAGTTTCGCGGCGGAAAGCCCGGGAGCAAAGTCGATCCGCTGCATTACGCCGAGAGGCAGCGTGCAGACCATCATGTCGCCTTCGATGCGTTGATATTCGGCGTTTTTTTGAAAAATAGCGCTAACTTTTCCGGTGCGCTCGTCCTGTTCGATACGGATCACGGGAGCGCCGGTAATGGGGGGAGTACGCAGGCGGGAGGCGAGCGTGCGCGGCAAGAGGTCCATGCCTCCGACGATTTCGTCGAACTCCCTCACCCAGACTTCCTCATGCTCCTCGCGCATGAGCAGCGAGAGCGCCGTTTGCAGAGAAGTTTCGTAGGCCCAGGCGACGCCGAGCATCTCGATGGCATCGGGGGACAACCCTTCCTCGATCAGCAACGCTTCGAGCGAATACCGGTCAAGATCGCGCACCGCTTTGGTTTGCAGAACAGTGCTGCTTAGATCTTCGAGTTCGGCCTCAGTGAGCCGGCCGAGGCGCTTGAGCACGGTGGAATCCCAGAAATCGAAGGGAGACATCGTACGCTCGTTGCCACGTAGCCCGGAGTAGAGCGCGTTCAGTTGCGACTCATCCTTGATCTTGAGCTTCGTGCCGCGGGCATAGTAGTACGCCTCAGGGTTCGAATGCACAAACGGCCGCAGCGAGAGCCCCATCTCCTTGACGTAATGCCGTGTAAGGTTGTGCACCGCGGGGATCCGCATCGCGCCCAGTTCGCCGTAGTTTCTGTCGTCGAAGCGGGCCGTGCGCACACGCCCTCCGAAGTGACTGGCTTCGGCTTCGATGACGGTGACGCGGTGGCCGAGCTTCTCCAGCTCGTAGGCCGCCGTCAGTCCTGCCATACCCCCGCCGATCACGAGAACATGCTTCTGTGAGGCCGTATTGGGCGTCGCCCCCAACTGGGCCAAAGCATTAGAGGGTATGGCGGCCGCCCCCGCCGCAACTCCCATGCGCCGCAGCATCTGTCTGCGTCCTATTCCGTTTCCCCGCCAGCTAGTGTTCATTATTTTTCCTTTGTTTTTGCCGCTCACTTGGAGTAGGCGTAACTGGAGAGGGAATTCTCTCAGAACGATCCAACAATTGCGTGGTATGATTGCGGTTCGTTATGACAGGTCTCGTTCAAATACAAAGAAACGATGCGCGGTGCGTGGCGATGGTGGCGGGGAATCAGTTGCTGATGATTCCGTCGGCGCGAAGCATCTACGATCTGGCGATGCAAGCCATTGCCAAGGGAGTCCGGCTGTTCGAACTGGTGCGGGATGTGACGGCATCGGGCACGGTTCTGTATGACGAGGTGTACGAGGGCCGTAGCGACTGGAAGCTGCTGCCGGCCTTCGACCACCCCACCGAAGCCGCGCGATGCTTTGTAACGGGCACCGGGTTGACGCATAAAGCGAGCGTCGACAACCGGAATGCAATGCATGCCGAGAAAGCGCAACTGACCGACAGCATGCGGATGTATCAATGGGGTCTCGAGGGGGGGCGTCCCGCCGCCGGCGAGATCGGCGTTTCGCCGGAGTGGTTTTACAAAGGCAACGGCTCGATTGTGAAGGCTCACAATGAGGCGATTACCGTGCCGGCGTTCGCCGAGGATGGGGGAGAAGAAGCGGAAATCGCGGGAGTGTATCTGATCGGCAACGACGGCACTCCATGGCGGGTGGGCATGGCCCAGGGCAACGAATTTTCCGATCACGTATTTGAGAAACGCAACTATCTCTATCTGGCCAGTTCGAAGCTGCGGGAATGTTCTCTTGGGCCGGAGTTGATGCTGGATCCGGATTTCTACATCGTGCGGGGGCATGCGCGCGTGCGCCGCAGGGGCGATGTGCTGTGGGAAAAAGAAATCCGTAGCGGCGAATCGAACATGTGCCATACGCTGGAGAATCTGGAACACCACCATTTCAAGTTCCCACTGCACCGCCGCCCCGGCGACGTACACATCCATTTCTTCGGCGCCAGCGCGTTCAGCTTTGGCGATCAGGTCCGGCTGGAAGAAGGCGACATCATGGAGGTGAGTTATCCGTCCTATGGGCGGGCATTGCGAAATCCGCTGCGGGTGGATCCGGGACCGGCGAAGCTCACGCGCGTCAATCCGCTTTGAACCGGCGGCGGAGGGCAAGCAGTGAATCCGGTGTCATGAGGCGGCCATCCCAGCCGGACAGAATCGTATCGACACTGGCCAAGGTGACGGATTGCACTTCCTCCGCTTGCGGCACTACCGGGCCGTCCCATACGCAGGAATACGCGCGGCCCCAGCACTTACCGGCGCCGTCGAAATAGAACTCAAACCAGGGATGGAGCGTAACGCCGCGGATGCCCATCTCTTCTTCGAGTTCGCGCGACGCGGACTCATCGTAGGATTCGCCGTCGAGCACCACGCCCCCAGCGGCAAGATCCCAATACCCAGGGTATACATCTTTGGTCCAGGTTCGATGCTGCACATAGAGATCGCCGGAAGGGTTGAAGACGAAGACATAAGTCGCGCGATGCGGCAGGTTCCGCGAGCGCATCTCATGGCGCGGGGCGGCTCCGATGACGCGATTGTCCACATCGACGATGGCGACCATTTCATCGCGCGGCGACATGCTATGCGGGTTTGAAGAAGAGCACAAGGCCGGCTCCCACAGAGGCGAGCACGTATCCCACCCAAAGCAGTGGATTGGGAGACTCTTTCGGCGGGTGCGTGATCATGGAGACGAGAACGTTCACCAGCGGGGCCAAGCCGAAGACAAGGGGCATGACGTAGGCTGGGGTGCCTCCATTGCGGAAAGCGAAGATGATGAAGACGGCGCCCAATGCCCCTAGTGCGCCGGCGAAGGTGGCCGTTGTCGTACCGCTGGCGGTGAATCCGTTCAGTTGCCCTTGTGAGGCGAGCGTTGCGACCGGCACGAGCACGCCCACGAGGAAATAAGCCACACCCACGCAGAGCAAGGCTCGCATGGGATTCCCCAACGCCACTTGGCCTTTGTGCAGCGACGGTCCATACATGCCCCAAGCCAACGCCGCGCCTAGCGCGAATGCCACCCATAGCATAGATTTCTTTCGCTCCATGTTGTTAGTAAGTGATTCTCAATCCGAACTGAATCTGGCGGCTCGCAGTGACTGTGCCGCGGATGCGTCCCAGAGACCCGAGCGGTGCTTCATTATCCGCCGCACCCGTAAAAGCCGTCAAGCTGGGCACGCCGAAATTCGCGCGGTTGAGCAGATTGAATATTTCCGCTCGGAATTGTATGTTGCCGGACTCGCCCAGTTTTTTCCAGGGAGTGTTCTTGAAAAGGGCGAAGTCGAAGTTGCGCAGGTTCGGGCCGATCAGCGCGCCGCGCCCCAGGTTCCCGAGGGTTCCAGCGGCGGGCAGCACGAATGCAGCGGGGTTGAAGTATTGCCCAGGGTCACCCGTCACTGCGCTCGAATGCGTGAAGCCCTGCGCCATGCTGGGGCGATCCGGGCCGAGCCCGGGGCCGAGCGAAGGCGCCCACTGCGAGCGGGAGCGGTTGCGCGCGATGAACAACGTGAGTGGATTGCCGCTTCGCATCGAGGCAATTCCCGCAACCTCCCATCCTGACAGAATGGCCTTCGGCACGCCCTGCAGGTTTCTGCCCGTTGGTACCGTCCAGATTGAGTTGATCACCCAATTGTGCTTGGCGTGGTAATCGGCCAGCCCTTTGTTGTACTGAAAGCCCGGGTACTCGGGCATTGCTGACGTGGTACCGTTAGTCCCGTCGGAGAAGAAGGTGGAAGCTTGCGTGGTGTCGATATTGCGGGAGAAAGTGTAGCTTGACTGCAGACTGAAGCCGGCCCTCCAGCGTTTGCGCACCTCGGCCACCATGGCGTTGTACCAGGAATTGCCGTCGCTTTTCTTCAACTCGATAGTGGAGAATGCCGGGTTCTGGCGAGGCGCGTTCAACGGGAAGAAAAGAGTACCGTCGGCGAGTTTCTGGGGTATGGCGGTGTTCACGTCGGAACTGCGCAGAAGGTGGATGCCGCGAGCGCCGGCATAGCCCAGCGTCAGCACGGAATCGAAGGGCAGCTTCTGTTGCAGGCTAAGGTTCCACTGGTGCACGTTGGGGTTCTTCAAGTTCCATTCGACCGGCCGGATAGTATTGCCGATTCCGCGATCGAAGGGGGGAACGGGGAATGTAGGATTGGCGATGCTCAGCCTGGGAGTGGCCGGCGGGTTCGTTACGGTGACAATCAGATTCTGTTGATTGTTCGTATTGAAAAAGATGCCGTAGCCGCCGCGGAGGGAGGTGCCGCCATTGCCGCGTGCGTCCCAGGCAAAACCAAATCGCGGAGAAATGTTTTTGTAGGTGGGGTTGCGGTACAGGGGGCCGACCGTGGGAGCAGCGTCCGTAAGATTGATGAGGGCGGAATCGCGGCCATACAGATCCACCGGCATGGTCTGAAACTCATAGCGCAGCCCCAGATTCAGGCTGAGCCGCGGATGAACGCGCCAGTTGTCCTGGGCATAGAAAGCGATGGTGAAGAACCGCCAATAGCGATCCAGCGCCCCTTTGGGATCGAGGCCGATAAAGCGCTGCGGCCGGTTCTGGAGGAAATCTGCGATGCCGCCGAAACTGAAAATGCCGAGGGCGAAGGTGGGATTCACCATGTTGTCGCGGTAGCGCTCCAGGAGAGCGCCGAGCTTCAGGAAGTGCTTCCCGCGAGTCACAGCGAGCCCGTCCTCCAGTCCGAATACATTTTGCGTCAGCTTCACGTTCACGGAGGTTTGGGGACCGAAGCGCCCAGGAATGCCTCCGATGTCGATTCCGCCCATGACGCTGCGCCCGGGGACGAAGCTCGGCAGTTGAGGGTTCAACAGGCTCTCCACATCCTGACCGATGCGCGTGCGGGAGAAGCCTGCCCGCAGTGTGTTCAGCGCACCAGTTCCGAAGACGTGCCGATGCTCGACGGTGACAAACTGGTTTCTGGAATCGAAGGTGCGGGGGAACTGCGGGTAGTCGGTGGGCAGATACTGCTCTGCGTCGTCGAAGGTGTAGCGCACAAAAAACTGGCTGCGGTCGCTGAGGTTGTGATCGAAGCGTCCTTGCCCGAAGTTCTGGTCGAGCAATTGGTTGAACCGGAACAGGTGTTCGCCGAGACCCAAGCCGGCCGAAGGGCGTCCTGGCGTGGGGAGAGGAAATGCATCGAGATAGGGACGGATCACGGGACTAACCGGAGCGATCACCCCGCCACGGGCGCGGTCGTCGGGGACGATGGTGAGGATATTGCGGCCCTTTCGTTCCCGTAACGTTTCATAGCCCAGGAAGAAGAAGCTCTTGTCTTTACGGATCGCGCCACCGATGGTCGCTGCCAGTTGGTGACGCTTGAATTCCGGCTTGGAATCGTCGAAGTAGTCGCGGGCATCCAGGTTGTCGTTGCGATGCAGATAGACCAAACTCCCGTGGAATTCATTCGATCCGGACTTGGTGAGCGCATTGAACTGACCTCCGGAGTTGCGGCCGAACTCCGCGCTGTAAGAATTGGCTTCAACTCGAAACTCACGGATGGTTTCGGCGCCCAGGGCCGTCCCGGCAGCGCTGCCGGCAGGTCCGTTCGTGAAATCGTTTTGTGGCGTCCCATCGAGAAGATAGACATTGGATCGGGGGTCCTGGCCGTTGATACTCATACCGAGTCCATGTGCCACGACCGAACCGCCATCGCGATGCGGATATGCCGTTACGCCGGGTTGTAGCAAAGCGAGATCGGTAATATTGCGCCCATTGAGCGGGAGTTCGCGGATGGCCTGCTCGCTCACCAGGTAGGCCAGTTCATGGGTTGAGGTGTTGACTAGCGGGGCCGCCTCGTTCACGGTAACTTGCTGGGCACTGTCTCCAACTTCCAGAACCAGATCGAGCCAGATCGTCTGAGCCACGGTGAGTTCGATTCCCTTGCGGACATAGGCGCGGAATCCCGCCGCTTCCACTTGCAGGTCGTAATGGCCGGCTGGCAGATGAGGCAGCACGAATTGGCCCTCGCTATTGGCCATGGCTTTGTGGCGCACGGAGCGCTCAACGAGCGTGGCAGTAATGCCGGCGTTGGGGATGACGGACGCACTGGCATCGTGCACGCGGCCGGAAATCGTGGCGGCAGTTTGACCCCAGGATGAATGAGCAAGGAGAAAGCTTAAGAGGAGAACAACAAGGCTTGGCACAGGCTTATACATTCATCGTAGCGTAAGGGAGTGTCAATGCTTGCCGGGATACAAAGCGTTGGGCACACAAAACTGGCGTTTAACGATTCGATATAATGTAGAGATCAGAAGGGGTGTGTTTGCCGTCGTAACACACTTGCTGAAGGGGAAGGATTCTTTCAGTCAAACGGGGGATCCTTCTTCCACTCGCCCACCAATTCCGAACCGCCTACAGCCTGGCACTCACCGCTTGCAACCCATTCCTGCCGCTGTTGCAGATCGAAGCGCCGTCCGCATGAGGGTCCTGAAGCGTTTTCGTCGTTTCCATTCCAGGGGCAGCAAAAAGCCCACTCAATGGAGGACAAAATGCTCAGCGCCAAAAACCGATTGGCAACGCCATGCCTTGCAGCAATCTTCTACGCGCTCCCGGCAGTAGCCCAAGTGCAATGGGCCGCTCCGGCATCAGCCACCAATCCCATCTCCGTAAATTCCACACAGAAGCGGTTGTGCCGAGTGGTATCGGGAGGGAACACTTACGCCGGAACCGTGATCAACGAACCATTTTGTTCATATGCGGCAAACGGGGTCGCGCAGAGTACCTCCTCGGGGTACACTGTGGCCACCGGACAGGCAAAGTGGGAGGCTTCGGGATTGCCTGGAGCCAGCGAACTCGGCCTCCTGAACGCATTGCCGACACGGGTCTGCAGGGCCAAAGTAGCGGGAGTCTACTACGCGGGCTCCACGACGACGACGATCCCGGCAAGTTGCCAGATCGCCTCACCGGCTGGTTTTGCGACCGCCGCCAACTATGAGCAGTTATACGACTTCGTCTCTACCGGCGACTTCGTGATCCGCAACCAGGAATTGTGTCTGACGGCGAGAAGCGGACAATTCCCGCTGGTGCAGTTGCGAACATGCGCGAACAACCTGGGCGACCAGTGGCGGCTGCAGGCGGTAACGGGCGGACAGGTTCGGTTGGAATCCGTGGGACAAATCGGACAGTGTTTGCATCGCGATGCTTCCACAAACGCGGCTACACTGGCGCCGTGCGCCTCCGCTTCGCCGTTGCGGCAGTCACCGTTCACAGACACCACGTTCCGTTTCTTCGATCATGGCAGCAACCTGATTCTGGGTCGCGGCGAAGGACTGACCAGCAAGGTTCCGTTGTCGTTCCGCAGTTCCAGCGGTACTCCGGCCGAGGGCTTCGAGGTGCTGACGCCGAATGAAGCAAGCAGGCGATTCAGCGTCACCACCTACAACATCATGATGCTTCCTATTGTGGTGTTTCCGCGCCTTCAGCAGATGTCTCGTGCGGACATGATTCCCGACGCTCTGGACAGGCTCGGATTGCTTGCCGACGTGCTGACGTTTCAGGAGGGCTTTCAGAACGAATCCCGCACGGCGATGCTCAGCCGATTGAACAGCCAGTATGGCTACTCGTTCTTCACGGGAGTACCGGATCATACGCCGCAGGCCTATGAGTTACTCGGCTTGCTTTCGTCCTTCGCAACAAACGGCGGCATGTTCATTGCCAGCCGCTGGCCGATCGAGAAGATTGCTTTTCACAAGTTCGTCAGCAAATCGGACGATGGGTTCGCCGACACCACCGGATTGGATGCGTTCGCGGCGAAGGGAGTCACCTACGCGCGCATTCTGAAGATGGGACGCCGCTACCACGTCTTCACGACCCATCTGCAGGCCGGTCCGCCCTGGGATGAGGCGGCCATTCGTCAGGCGCAGTTGCGCGAGATGAAGACTTTCGCCGACGGCCAACTCTCGGAAGCCAGCCCGGACGACGGAGTCATCTTCAGCGGTGATTTCAACATCGACATGGAGCTTGACGTGGGCAACTACTATTACCTCACCGATGCCTTGCAGTGCGATTTTGTGGAAGCTCCCCGCCCTATTGGGATCAGCTTCGGCGCAGGCCGGATGTGGACGGTGGACCCATTGCAGAACGATATATCGAACAAGCGCGGCGCATCGTTTGAGTGGCTCGATTACAGCTTCATCGCGCGGCGCGGGGCGCGCGTGACGCGAGCCTCATATCAGGTGCATCAGCCCGAGAATTCCTTCCCCTATCTCATGGAGATCAAGAACACGGGAGAACTGGCGTGGACGCAGGATCCCTTCTTTACCAAGGATGTCTCCGATCACGGTGCTTTGTTTGCGAGCTATATCTTCGCACCCGCGGCAAATGTTGTAGCCCCGGCGGATTTGGTGAACGTAGAATTCCGCACGCGGTTCCAATCGGATTCCTTCGAGGGTCAAGTACGGATTGGCGGTGGCACGGTAGCAACACCGCAGACGGTCGTTATGGAGCGAAACAAGGCAGTGGAGTTGGAGGCTCTCCCATCCCTGCCCGCCATGCCAGGATACCGGTATGCCTTCGATCGCTGGGAGAACGGCGGGGCTCGGATGTTCTCCTTCACACCAACCGTGAACGATCGCCTGAACATCCTCTACCGACGGCAGTTGGAGGTGGCAGCAACAGTGAACCCGCCGGAGGCGGGAACAGTGAGCGGCGCGGGGTTCTATTACGAGGACACACCCGCAGTCACCCTCACCGCCGGCGCCAAACCGGGATTCACGTTCCAGGGGTTCGGCCCGCCTTTCAATTCCACAACGAGCACGCTGCAGATTCGTGAGCTGCGAGGCCCCATACAGGTAGCGGCGAACTTCGCTTCTATCGGAACTCCCCGCCTTTCACTGCTTCCGGCGGGGCCACGCGTCTACTCATCCGACAACAGCACCGTGCGCGTTCCACTGCGGATGTCCAACAATGGCCCCGGAGGCGCTATCAATGCGCGGATTGTCGCCGTTCGTAACATTGCGGTGACCAGTGGCACCGGCGCCGTGCAGATTGCCGGCGAAATACCCGGCTTCGGCACGATACCGGCTGGAGCGGTCAGCACCACCGCGAGCGATGTGCCCTTTCTGTGGCCAGCCTCGGCGTTAAGAATCCGAGCCGAATTCGTCCTGGCATCCGACGGCGGCTACACCACCGCGGTCGTTCTGAACCTGAATCGTTGAACGAAGGAATCACATCATGAGAAAACAACTACTCTCTCTCTGCCTGTTGCTTTCCGGCTCACTAGCCGCCGCTCCCGTATTCACGTTAGATCCGCCCGATGGCGCAATCTCAGGACCATCGGGATCGACACGAGGATGGGGGTTCACGTTGACATCCGACGACAGCCGCTGGCTCTCGGTTGTCGCTTCTCTAATCTTGACGGAGTCCGATCCCAGCCTAGGGTTTTATCAGGACTTCATTGGAGGGTTGGGTGGGCCGGTCAATTTCACATTGCCCCCAAACGATCCGGCCTGGCAGTTGCAGTACGATGAGCCGACCTTCGAGGGCGTGGGCGCCTTCACCTTCGACGCGGCGGCCTCCTTGGGTGCCGTGAACTCGGGCTTGCTTCGGGTGATTGTGGAGGCGTATGCGGCTGATCCCGCCACGTGCGGGGGAGCATGCCTGGAAGAGACGCTGGTGTTCGATGTGCCATTCAGCGCCTCTGTCACAGAGGATCCGGGTCCTGATGTGCCTGAGCCGGCCAGTGTATCGCTAACCGCGCTGGCACTCGCGGCGACTGCCTGGAGGCTGCGCCGAAGGCAGACAAGTTAGATGACCAAAGAGGACAGATGGTCGTCTGTCCTCTTCTTGTGGATCACATTCCGCATTCCACGGCGTCGTCGTCCACCAGCGGATCTTGCAGCACCGGCAACTTCAAACGAGGCCCCGTACGCCGCAGCAAGGCAGCGGACGCATCCTTGAGGTAGGCAACGCCGGACTCGGCCAGCGACGCAGCCAGCGGTTCGGCAATCGTGGCCAGATGTTCTTTCACGAAACGCGCCGCGGCATCGGCGGCGACGGTGGCGCTTTCCGTTTGACCTTCTGTCTCGGCGTAGGCTTGTTTCAAACGCAGGTAGGCGATGAACCCCGACTCCGTCGCTACATGATCAGCCGGTTCGGCGCATGCGGGGCGGTAGGCAAACGCGTTGTAGTAGGCTTCGAGTTCGGAAATCAGGTATCCCAGTTGCACCGTATCCTGATAGCTCGCTTCACGGGGCGGCGCCGGCCCGCCCGGCCCGAACGTCGAATGATACAAACCCTCGGATGCCTCCGTCATGGCCTCTAGTGCCGATTGCCGTAAGACCGGATCGTCCACCTCTTGGGCAAGCAGCCCCACTTCATTCAGCCACAGTGGAGAAGGACACTCGAACAACAGGCCGATAAGCCTCCATTCGGCCGCTTCATGGACCAACCGTTTCGTCTCATCCGCGAGGACCAGCATCACTTAGCCTCCCTCACCGAGAGCGGAATCCAGCCCGTGCGCATCTTGCGAGAGCCGACTTCCTGCGCCGAACCTTCCCAAATGGCGAACGCAACGTTCGTCCGTGTCTTTGCCGAAAGGCCGGTGGGATACTTGCGCAGCAACACGACGCTCCATCCGTTCTTAGTGCGTACACCTTGTCCTTTGGCGAACCCGTCTTTGTGAGGTGAGAGAGTACCCGGCCCTTCGGCAATCATCTCTTCCACGGGGGCCTCGCGCGGCCCCACGCGCCGGTTACCCGCCGCCTGGGCAGGCGCATAGCGCTGCATCATTTCTTTCTGCGCGGCTGACCCCGGCTCGAGCGAATGCGCCTGAAACGGATAGTGGTCCACGCTCGCGTTTGGATAGAGCGAGTGAATGTCGTCCTTGCGTCCATTCACCGAAGCCTGCCAGTCGGCACGCCAGAACGTAACCATTACCGGGTGCCCTGCAGACCCCATCTGCGGGTCGGGCGGGTTCGGTTCAATCGCCTGCGGGATCTGTACCGCGCATCCGTCTAGGAACTTCGCCGGACCCGGCGCATCGTTCTGGCTGGCGTCGTTCCATTCCATCCGGAAGGCGATCTCGGAACCGTTCTGCAGCGCGCGCACACGCACCTCGGCAGTCGACGCTTTCATGAGCCTCGGTTCCACCAGATCCTGCAACAGCAGTTTCGCTGGATGTTCCGGCGCACTGTTCCACGCCGCATCGGTGGGCGATACGGGAGGCTTCTGCGAAGCCAAAGCCACCACCTCCGTGGTGATCGCCGGGCCGCGACTGCAGGAAACGGTCCACGCGCCGGCGACGATGAGAATAACGGCGAACTTTAGTTTCATTTGTGGTCCCCTTCCTCTACGGGCAGTTTGTCCGCGTGATCTGATACAGCTTGTCGTATGCGGGCCGGGTGAACACGGGCTCATTCCGAGGAACGCGTACCAGCGTCGTGCCCTTGTCGTCAAGGCCGCTGACAGTGTCGCCTTGCCGGCTCCATTTGGTCATGACCTGTTCGCTCGACCCGAACAAGCACAGCAGCGAAGAAAGGTCCGGATCGTTCGCCGCATTGCGGTAGGCTTTCACAGCATCATCGGCACCCGGGCCAAACAGTTGCCGCGAGAACGACAGCGGAACATGGATCGGCGGAATATAGTACACATTCGGTTCCAGCCCGAACTGAGGAAATAGCGGAAGAGCGATCTTGCGAATCCGTACAAGGTAGTCGATGGGGTTCTCCTGCCGCTCTTGGCCGGGCTTGGAAATATATCCCGCAAGGCGAATCTTGCCGATGCAGTTGACGAAGCACTGCGGCTGAATTCCCTGCTCCATCTTCGGGTAACAAGCGATGCATTTTTCCGACGTGCCCGTCATCGGATTGAAGAACACCTTTTTGTAGGGGCAGCCTTTCACGCACTCCTGATATCCGCGGCACCGCCCTTGATCCACCAGCACGATGCCGTCTTCGGGCCGCTTGTAGATCGACCCGCGCGGGCAACTCGCCAGGCAAGCCGGGTAGGTGCAGTGGTTGCAGATCCGCGCCAAGTAGAAGAACCAGTTCATGTGCGGCAGCGCCATCATTCCAGCGCCCTTGTCCACCTGTCCCGTGCAGTCGTCTTCACCCACGTTCGGATAAGCGTAGTCCTGCTGCTCGGGCCTCCACCCGAGCACGCGTTCGCCCGCCGGCGCCGACTCGAAGATGGTCTGGCCGTCGTAGCGATTGTTGGTCCACGCTCCGCCGTTCAGCATCTCGAGCAGTTTCAGGTCCCATGCCAGGGGATAAAAACCGTAGGGCTTCGACTCCACGTTGTTCCAAAGCATGTACTCCTGGCCGCGGCCCGAAGTCCACGTGGTCTTGCACGCCAGCGTGCACGTCTGGCACGCAATGCACTTGTTGGTATCGAACACGGCGGCGAACTGCCGCTGCGGGCGGCTTTCCGGATACCAGTAGGACATCTCCCGTCCCAGTTGCCAGTTATTGACGCGTGCCATTTATGCGTTCTCCTTCTTGCCGCCGAAGAAGTTTCCGGCGAGATATTTTTTCATTGGGTCGGATTCATTCTTCGGCCGAATCCCCAGAGCCACGGGACGCCACAGCCCTTTGCCTTCGATGCCTCCGGGTTCCGCTTTGGTGATCTTGACAATCGCCTCACGCGGCGCCCCCGTTGGACAGTGCACGTCCGGCAGGAAGCCCTTGCCGATCCCCTGCCCGAATAGTCCCTTTCTCACCAGCGAGTCTGTCATCCAGGTCGGCTTCAACCATCCACGCGTCGCGGACTGGTGCGAACCCGAACGGAACATCGCCTGATAACCGCTGCGTGGGTTCTTCGCCAACCCGTCCGCCCGCGCCTTGCGCCCTTCCACCGAACCGGGAGTCGCTCCGTACATGTTGAACCACATGCGAGTCACGCCCTTCGGTGTGCCGGGATAGTAGCGGGCTCGGCAGAGGAGACGCGCGAACTCGTAGTTCTTCTTGTCTTTCTGCCACCCGCGGAACGGCCGGTCGGATGGATCGGAGTCGATCCATACGTAGTCGCCGTCTTGCACTCCGAGTGCCTTTGCATCGTCGGGATTGATGTCCACGTAACCTTCGGTGACAAACGGACTGCGCTTGTCGTGCCGGTACAAATCGCCGAACGGTCCGAACAGAATTGCGATCATGTCCGTGTCGATGGGCATCGTATGCGCCCCATGGCGGTACTTCGGTGTGTGGAAGACAAACGTGTATCCATCCTTGGCCAGAGGATGCGATGTCTTCTTGCATTCTTCCCAGGTCAACACTACGTTGCGGCCGCAGCGTGTCTCGCAGGAGAGGTCCGTACGCTCCACACCGTACTTCTCGGGCCCATCGGGACGGAAGGCTTCATGCTTCGGACCGATGATTACATTCGGCTCGTAGAAGGTGGAATCCACAGGCTCGCGGTGCACCGGCAGGTTCTCGCCCGCCTCGATGAACTCGTTTTCCTCGCGATAGAACTCCAGCCTTCCTGTCTTCGTGTACCAAGGAACGCTGTCCACAACCTGCTCGTACCCGACGGTCTTCGGTGAGGTTCGGCTCTGCAAAATTGCGGGGATTCCCTGTTTCGCTTTCGCTTCCAGGTCTTCGATTTGAAAACCCTTCGTGTTTGAAGAAGCGTTTAGGATACGCTGCAAGTAGACATCGGTGCGGCCTTCCCGCACAAACTTCCAGCAGTCGCTGAAGCGTTTATCGCCGGTGACCTCCGCCATCTTCGAGCCCACCAGCGCCAGCACATCGATGTCGCCGATGGTATTGAAGATGCGTTTCATCGGCGTGCGCGGAAACACGGTCAGAAACGGGTTTGTGACCGACGCCGTCATGTCGGGCTGCTTCAGTTCCGCCCACGAATCCACTCCGAAGACGATATCCGCCCACTCGCACGAGGTAGACCACCACCACTCATTCACGGCGATCATTTCGATGCGCGGCAGCATGTTCACGACGGTGTTGTAATGCCACTTCACGTTGCCCAAGATCGAGTTGGCATTGGCGAACCACAACGATTTCGTAGGGCAAGGCATGTGCGTCTTGCCGGTAAGCAGCTTCTTGCCGACGCGCAAGGGATGGTCCTCATGGTTGTAGTAGTGCGCCGATTCAGGCTTCCAATATTGACGGGGACGTGCTGGTTTCGCCGGGTCCAATTCCAGGTCGAAAGGGTTTTCGTTAATGTACTGGGGAGCTCCATTGAACAGGGCGACGCGATAGTTGCCTGCATAGGAGCCAACGTTGCCGCCCATCTTGCCGATGTTGCCCGTAAGCGCAGCAAGCAAGAAGATATCGCGGTCTTTGTTGTCATTGTTGAAAAACTGATTAGGGCCCATGCCGATGGCGAATAGTGTCGTCCCGGGGTTCTTCGCAATGGATCGCGCCAGCATCTCCACGGCCGCCGCCGGCGCCCAAGTCAATTCCTCCGTCACCTGCGGCGTAAAGTGCGCCGCATACTCGCTCACCAAATCGTAGATGGGCCGGCACCGCACTTTCTTACCATCGGCGAGCGTCACCTCCACCGATCCTTCCAGCAGCGGATCCTCAATGTTCGAGTTCTTGCCGACCATGTCGCGCGTGATCTGCTTCGGCTGATTCGTCTTGCGGTCCCACCATACGCCGTCGCCCCAATCGGCGCGCATGGCCTCGGGGATAATCTGTTTGTCGTGAGTGCCTGGAGGCGGCTCTTTCTCTGTCGCCTTCAGCGTCCGGGCGCTTTTCCATTCCGTCAACTGGCCTCCGAAGACATCCTTCGCCCGCAAATTCTTCAGCGTGTCCATCCGCACCAGCAGCGGCAGATCGGTCCACTCGCGCACGTAAGCCGCATCGTAGAGCTTTTCCTTCATGATCACGTGCGACAAGCCAAGCGCCAGCGCCGGAGTTGTGCCAGGGCGCACGACAATCACCTCGTCGCCCTTCGTCGCCGTGGCAGAGTACTCGCAGGCGATGACCACAATCTTCACACCCTTCAGCCGCGCCTCCGTCAGCCAGTGCGAATCGGGCATCTTGGTCGTGATCCAGTTCATGCCCCACACAACGACGGTCTTGGCGTGCTCCACCGCCGACAGATCGAACTCCACCGTTTGCTGGCCGGTCACCATGGGATGGCCTGGCGGCAGATCGGTATGCCAGGAGTAGTTGTCGAAGCCCTTGCCTCCGACGGCCTGCTCCGGACCCACCTTGCGAATCTGCGCATCGAGCAGCGCCATCGAGTTCGCCATCCGGTACATCCCGAATACTCGCGTCATGCCCAGCAGCGGCATACCGCCACGGAACTTCAGCACTTGCGTGCCGATGCCGCCCGTCGCTTCAATCACCGCCTCATCGTAGTGCTGCTCGCGGAGCCGGCGCTTGCCCTCTTCACCGTTATAGGTTTCGGCGATATTCTTCAGCGCCTTGGCGACAAACGTTGCCGCCTGGTCGTGAGTGAGGCGAACCCATTCATCCCTGGCGCGCTGGAAATACTTCTCCGGGGGCTTGCCGTCGCTGCCGCGCGGAAACCCTTCCTCCACCCACTTCTTGAATCCCGCGCGCACCATGCAGCCATTGATTCGCCGGTCGCCGTAGAAGCGGCGCGTCAGCGCCAGTCCTTTCTGACAGATGCGTGGGTCCCAGCGGCTGGTCGTATGGTTATTGGACAAATCGAACGCCTCGCCGTACTTCATCGTCGGCCCCAGCCTTACAATCACGCCCTGCCGCACATAGGCATTCAGGATGCAATTGTGGGTGTCGTTCGGCGCGCATGTGAAGGTGTACGTCGAATCGTATTTCCACAGGTCGCGATAAGTCCGTTCCCATCCACGGTCGGGATAAGTGGCCAGCGGATTCGACACTGCCTCCAGCCCCCAAGCATCGGTGGTGGAAGCGGCAAACGCGGTGAGTCCCGCGGCTCTGATCGCGCCCAGAAACTCGCGGCGCGAGGTCTTTTCGTTACTCATTTCTTTCCCTCCCATGTACGGAGAAACGCCACGATCGACTCGATCTCGGCGGGCGCATACGTACGGTGAACGGTGGATGAAGCAGTGAAGCCGGGCATGGGCGTGCCACGCCGCCCGTTGGCTATCGTCTCGATCAGGTATGCGTCTGTGGCGGACTTGAGCAGCACGGGATTGCGGAGGGCCGGTCCCTCGCCGCCTTCGCCCTTGGCCCCGTGGCATCCTGAGCAGGAGGACTCGAACAGGCGCTTGCCGGATTCGGCGTTGGCGCTCACGAAACGCGGCTTGTCGTCCGCCTTCGACTGCGTTGCACTTACCGCGCGTAAGTAGCCGATGACGGCGTCAATCTCAGCGGGACGCAGGCCGGTGGGCGAATCCCATGCGGGCATCCGCCGTCCGGGGCGTCCCTGTTTGATGGTGGTGCGCAGAAACTCGTCCGAGACGTGATTCAGGAAGTCGGCATTCGCCACAGCCGGGAATGCCGCCATTCCCGGAGCACGCCGGCCCTTACCGTCACGGCCATGGCATCCGGAACAAAACGCCGTGAAAATGGTTTCGCCATCGGCGGCGAACTCACGCTCGCCGAAGCGTGTCGCCTTGACCCGGTCCTTCGGCAGATAGCTGCCCGGGACGTCGCGCCTGCGCAGCGAAAGGACATACAGGGTGAGCTTCTCAATCTCTTTCTCATCCACCGCCACGGGAGGCATCTTCGACTCGGCCACCACAGCGCTGGGAGAGCGGAAATGCTCGGCTACCCAATTGGCGAACGTATGCTTGTCCTGCACGGCGCCGAAGTTCAGTTGGCCCGGGTCCTTCTCTCCGCCTCGAGTGAGATCGGGGCCCTCTTCGCCGCCGGTGCCGCTCACCTTGTGACAGCCAAGGCATCCGCTCGAATGAAACGCTGCCTTCGCCTCCATCAAAGGGGAGGCAGCGACACGCGTCGCCAGAAACCCATCCAGCAGTTTCCGGTCGGCTTCGCCTACTTCGGCAAAAGCCGTCGTCCACGGACCGGATGTGCTCTCTTCTTTCTTACGTACGTGCTTTGCATGCCAGTCTTTGTCGTATCCGGTCATGCCCGCACGCGACAGGTCCGGGCCTTCCATCCCCCCACCCCCGGGACGCACGGTGCCGCCGCGTTTGTCTACCCGATGACAGGCAAGACAATCGAGCCTCTCAAAGGCAGCGGACTGTTGCCGGTAGAGAGCGGCGTTCGGCACCCCTAGCGCGGCATGGCACGATCCGCATCCGGCGTAACTCGAATCGGAGGGGATCATCGGCGATGGCCAGAAATGCACGTCGCCGTGCGCATCGTCTTTCTCGGTCGCAAGACCTTGCCCGCCATGGCAGATCGTGCACCCATACTCAGCGGGGTCGTGAACAACCGCCTTGTGCGGCACGAGAGTCTTACCTCCCGTGACGCCCTGTTCGCCCGGACCCATCGCCACATGGCACGACACGCATCGGTCCTGCACCCGCAGAGAGGGATTCACCACCTGGCGAAGCTGCACCGCGATGGGCCCTTCTTCGGACCGTCCTGCCGATTGAATCCGCCGCCAGTCACGGCGGAAGTTTTCTTCAACTGCGGCGGCGAGCAGCAACACCAGCACGCCCGCGCTCGAGATTAACAGCAGTAGTTTGTTCTTTCGCATGGCGATTCAGTGTTTCGGCCACTCCGATGGCGACCAATAGAAAACCCAGTTTGGCCCTCGGAAATACGTCCCGATGACCGTCAATACAAGAAAGCCGCACAGGAAGCATGTGAAGAGTCCCATCGCTCCGGCGCGGGCCGATGCATACTTCCGCACCAGCCACACCGAGTAGGCGCCGTACACCGCGGTGATCATGGTCCCCGGGTTCAAGGCTGTGATGAACAATTGCGGGATATTCGGAAACCACTCGCGTAGCCAACCGTAGTGAATCACGAAGGCCTCAATCGCCAGCGAAGAGAGAAATCCGACGATCATTGCCTGCTTCACAAGAGACCATCCGCCGGGTCCCCCGAACCATTCACCGGTGCCGGCCTTTTCGCGGTCAAGGTAGGGAATCAGCCCAAGCCCGATGAGTACGATCGACGGTATGCCGATCCCGCCCATGAAGGCAGAAAAGGCTACCAATTCCTGCAATCCGAGGAAGTACCATGGCGCCTTGGCGGGATTTTCCGGCACGGCCGGGTTCGCCAGCTCCTTGAGTGGCGCATCCGATATCAAGCCGAGCAGCACGCAGACCAACGTGGTCAGCATTAGCACACCCAGTTCCGCATAGAACAGGTGAGGCATCGAAGGAACGGTGTTCTCGGGGCCGCGCCCAACCTGCGAAGTGCGCCCCTTCACAATCGCCGCCAGATGGTACGTGCGGTTAGGAGCATCCGTGAACACCGGGTATACAGTCTCCTCCGTCGTGCCGGCCCGCTGATCCGCATCGGCTGGCTTCACCAAACCACCGTCTTTGCGAATGCGCCAGAAGTGCACGGCCATGAGTCCACCCAGTACAAGCGGCAGAATCATCACGTGCAGCAGATAGAAACGGATCAGGGCTTCAGGCCCCACCATATCCGACCCCAACAGCAGTAACCGCTGGAACCCGCCCGGATCGAAGTACTCGGTGATGTTCAGCGCATCGGTCACTTCGCGAGGCGATTGCGCGATGTTCGCGCCGATCGTGATCGCCCAGTATGCCAACTGATCCCACGGCAGCAAATAGCCTGTGAAAGAGAGACCCAGCGTCACCACCAGCAGTCCCATTCCGATGAGCCAGTTGAACTCCCGCGGCTTTCGATAGGCGCCGGTGTAAAAGGCACGCGCCATATGCAGAATCACGCACACCACCATGACATTCGCCGCCCAGCGATGAATATTGCGAATAAAGCGCCCGGTGGGCACGACAAAATGAATGTCCTTGATGGAGTCGTAGGCCACTTCGGTAAAGGGCTTGTAGTAAAACATCAACAGAACGCCGGTCACCAGCGTGATGAGAAACGCGGCCAGGCTGGCGATTCCGAGCCCCATGGTTGTGGTCCAGCGCAGACTCCAGCGGTGTGTGCGAACGGAATGAAGGTGCAGAAATACGTTGCCGAAAACGAAGGTCGACCGGGTTCGATCCGTTTCCGGCTTCCCGGAGCGGAACGCCGTCTCCACGATGCGCGAAGGCGCGGCGCGCAGATTCGCGACGAACTGTTCCATCGCTGTCATGCGTTCACCTTTGTCCCTTGCGGCACGGTGGACCCTTCGTCCACCACAAACTGGTTCTCTTTGCCGGTAATCTTCAACCATGGCAGCGGACGCGGGGCCGGCCCCTTCGCCACTGTGCCGTCGTGCGTGAAGCGCGACCCATGGCATGGGCACTCGAATCCTTCAGCGTTCGGCTTCACCACACAACCCAGATGCGTGCAGATGGTGGACACTGCGTACACGCCCTCCGTGTCACGGTAGAACGCCACCGCTCGCCCTGGAGGCACAAACGCTTCTCCCACTGCCAAGGTCTCAGGCAGCGTGACGCGGAATTTCTTCGATGGCGAAGCAAGCACCGCCGCTTTCGGCAGCCGCAGCATGCCTACCACCGCGAGCAACATCGCTGAAGCGGACGCCCAGAGTGCGCCCAGTCCCAGCAGATCGCGCCGCGGCACAGGTTCGGGATCAAGTCGGGACCTCTGCGGTCCGGATTGGAGCGTCATACGCACCTCCAGTTTGTGAATCGCACCGTCCGCTCCATGGTGATGGCATCCGCTGGGCATCGCATTGCGCAGAGCGCGCACCGGATGCACCGTTGTTCGTCCTTCAGGATGGCGGAGTTTTCGAATAAATCGCAGCCTTCGCCGAGCAATCCGCCGATCGCCTCGCTCAATTCAGCCGAGGGCAGAATCTGCGCAATAGGCAGCAGCTTCAAGCATTGGGTAGGGCAGACATCCACACAGCCGCCGCACAGCACGCAGCGGGCTCCATCGAATACCGGCGTCACGCCGCAGTCGAGACAGCGTGAGGCTTCCTTGACGGCCAGTTCCGGCGTATAGCCGATTTCCACCAGAGTCTCGGGATGATGCAGCCGCTCTTCCGGTTCCAGCACAGGAACCGCCTGACGGCGGATCGACTCGTAGCCTCGCTCGCGCCGGTACTGGTCCAACACACGGTGCGAAGTCACCGCATCTTCATGCAACACTCGCCCGGTCAGGTAGGTGTAGATCGACCGCGCGGCTTTCTTGCCGGAAGCCACGGCGTCGATCAGCAACCGTGTTCCGTGGGCCAGATCCCCGGCCACGAACACACCCTGCGCCGTGGTGGCCAGCGAGGCATCGATCTTGGGCCAGCCCGGCCGTGCATTCTGCACGTCTTCTCCGCCGTCTTCAAGAAACCGCAGGACCGGCGATTGCCCGACGGCGAGCAGCACCGTGTCGCAGGCAACTTCCAACCGGTCCTCCTCGTCGTAGACCGGAGAAAAGCGCCGGTTCTCGTCGTAGACCCGCAGGCATCGCCGGAACATCACCGAAGAGGGCTTGCCCGCGGCATTCCTTCGGATCTCAACCGGCCCCCATCCGTTGAGGCGAGTGATTCCCTCTTCGTCGCCCTCGATGATTTCGACCGTATCGGCGGGCATCTCCTCCAGGCTCTCGAGCGAAACAAGATGAACCTTTGTTGTTCCGGCCAGCCTGGCGGCGGTGCGCGCAGTATCGTAGGCGATCTGGCGCAGCACCGTGCGGGCTACGTCATAGGCCACGTTGCCGCCGCCGATCACTACAACTTCATGGCCGATATCCACCGGCTCATGCAGCGACACCGAGCGAAGCAGATCCACACCGCCGTACACCCCGGGACCTTGCTCCCCTTGCAGCCCCAGCGCGCGTGACGATTTCGCACCCACTGCGATCAACACTGCCGCGAAGTCGCGACGCAGAGCGGCAAACGAAACGTCTTTTCCCACCGTCACGCCGCACCGGACCTCGACACCCAGCGCCTGGATAACGGCCACTTCGCGGGCAATCACCTCGCGCGGCAGACGGTAGGCGGGGACTCCGACGGCGAGCATACCCGCGGCGACAGGCTCTGTCTCGAAGACGACGGGCTTGCATCCCAGCAGCGCCAGATCGTGCGCCGCGGAGAGTCCAGCGGGTCCCGCGCCGATGATCGCCACGCGTTCCCCAGCCGCCTTAGGCAGATTCGGATCGAGCCCGGCTTTGAGCAGCGCCGCCATCTCCTCGGCATAGGCGCTCACCTCGGGAACGTACCCTCGCAGTTTCTCCAAGACCTCGGGGAGCGGCCGCGAATCCGGACCTGCCCATTCGCAGGCGAATCGTTTCAAAGCGCGAATGGCTACCGGCTTATCGTTGGCTACGAAGTGTCCATCGTCGTCCACCCGCGGCACTTGGCCGCGGCGGCAGGCAGCCTCGCAAGGCGCACCGCAAATCCGGCCACACATGGAAGCGAAAGGGTTCGGCCCGCGCGCAATCAAGTACGCTTCTTCAAACCGTCCTTCCGCAATCGCCCGTACATAGCCGCGCGCATCGGTATGGACCGGGCACGCCATCTGGCAGGAGATGAGAGAAGAATGATATCCCTCGCCCGGCACCTCCACTCGCAATTGCGGCGCGGTGATCGCCATCACGCTTGTTGACCTCCTATTTGTATGGGGACGCCCGGACGCGACGAATTGCGTCCGTTCGCGAATACGATGCAGGGCAAGCCATCGGGGCGCGCGCCCTTCTTCGGCGGCGCCATTACACGGGCGATGGTCCACGCCGCCAGCACGCCGGTGATGGCGTGATGCAGTTCTTCGGCTGCGTGATGAAACCCGCAAGTCGTTTGCGGATCGCGCGCTGGCCGGCAATAGTCTCCTACCACAGCTCCTTGACAGGCCTCGATCACTTGCAGCAACGTGATCTGATTGGCGGGCCG
>JAEUQG010000353.1 GCA_016789755.1 Bryobacterales bacterium | reverse complement strand
GAGCTTTTCGGCGAGCAGCAGATTCTGGGCCAGGCCGCGCTTGACCTCGGTGTTGTTGGGGGAAAGCTCGAGGGCCTTGCGGAGGGTGGCGGCGGCGTTGGCATGATCGCGCAACTGTTCGTAGGCGGCGGAAAGGGCGGCCAGCGTGCGCACGGAGGGATTCTTTTCGGAAGCCTTTTTGAGCAGCTCGGCGGCGGACTTGGTATCGCCGACATCGGCGTAGACCATGGCCAGGCCGGTGAGCGCCTCTTCATTTTCGGGCTCGTTTTCGAGGGCTTTCTTGTAGGCTTTCTCGGCTTCGGGGGAACTCTGCGCGACCTTGTGGAGGCGGCCGAGCATGACCCAGGTGGCGGCGTCCTTGGGGGAGGCTTCGGCGATGCGGGCATACTGCTCGATCGCTTTCTTGAGCATCTCCTCATTAATACGGTTGGTCTGCGAATCGCCGATCATCCGGGTGTAGATGCGGCCGAGAATGCGGCGCAGGTTCAAATCGTTAGGATTTGTCTTGAGCGCTTCTTCGGTTTCGATGACCGCATCGCGGATCTTGCCGGACTGGATGTAGAGTTCGGCGAGCTCTTCGGAGAGGAAGCTGGCGGAAGGGTCGGCCTTGATGGCGGCGCGGTAATGCTCGATGGCCTTGTTCAGGTACTCGCCGCGGTTGTTGTAGGCCTGGGCCAATTCGGCGTACAGGTGGCCCATGGAGAAGTTGTAGTAAGCAGCCGCTTTATCCGGCTTCGCGCCGCCGGGCGCGGTCTGGTTCGACTGCCCGAAGACAGTGCCGATGCCGGCCAGCGCCAGCGTGGTGAGTAGGGCTATCCGTTTCATTCGCCTTGACTTTCTTTCCCTTTGCCCGCCTTGGACCGTGTGGAGGCACGAATCCCTCAGCTTTGAGTATATGCCAAATACGCTACCCATATAGACGCGCCGGTTCCCGCCCGGTTGCTCTCAGTGCAACAATAAGACGCAGCGTGACTGCGAACGCGCCACAGCCTCTTGTTGCCATCGTGGGCCCGACGGGCGCCGGAAAAAGCGCGCTGGCTCTGCATTTGGCCGGTGCTTTTCGGGCGGAGATCGTCAATTGCGACTCGCTGCAGGTGTTCCGGCAGTTCGATATCGGGACGGCGAAGGTGACGGCGGCGGAACGGGCCGCGGCGCCTCATCACCTGCTGGACATTGTGGATCCGGAGGGGTTGTTCACGGCCGGCGACTACGCGCGGCTGGGGCGGGAGGCGCTGGCGGCGATCGCCGGGCGAAACAACGTTCCGATGATTGTGGGCGGGACGGGGTTTTACCTGAAGGCTCTGCTGGACGGGCTGTTCGAGGGTCCGCAGCGGGACGAGGCGTTGCGGCAGAGGCTGGCCGTGCGCGAACAGAAGCGTGCGGGGAGCCTGCACCGGCTGCTGCGCAGGTTCGACGCGGCGGCGGCAGGGCGGATTCATGCCAACGACAAGAACAAGACGATGCGGGCGGTGGAGATCTGTCTGCTGGCCCGGCGGCCGGTTTCGGAACTGTTTCGCCAAGGGACAGCGAAACTGGAGGGGTTCGCGCCGATTCTGATTGGGCTGGATCCTCCGCGGGCGGAACTGTACGAGAGGCTGAACCGGCGTGCGGCGGCGATGTTCGAGGAGGGATTGGTGGAGGAAGTCCGGGGGATTCTCGCGCGGGGCGTGCGGGCGAGCGCCAAACCGTTTGAATCGCTGGGATATAGACAGGCTTTGGCAGTGGTGGAAGGCAAGTGCACGTGGGCGGAAGCGGTGGAGGATACGCAAAAACAGACCCGGCATTACGCCAAAAGGCAATGGACGTGGTTCAAAAGGGACACTCGGGTGTCCTGGATTCCCGGATTCGGACACTGGCCGCAAACCCAACAAAACGCGCTGTTAACAGTTGTCACGCAGTTTCCCGGAGTAGAGATTTTTTTTCGTTGATCCGCGGAACATTTCTTTTTCGCCTTCGTATATAGAGAGTGAACGCGCACGGCAAACATTGCTTCCGGACTTACCGGTTCTCAACAGAAAGGTTTGCAACCGAGCGCGGCAATGCAACGCACCCGTTGCCAGACATCAACAGCACCAGAAGAGATTGACAGGCTAATAGAGGAGAAGAAGATCATGAGGAAACTTGCGTTCAGTTTTGCCCTGATGGCGATGGCCGTAGCGAGCGCCGCCGAGACCTACCGCGTAACCCTGTTCCAGCCGTCCGTTGTGGCGGGCACGGAGCTCAAGCCGGGCGAATATAAGGTCACGGTGAGCGACAACAAGGCCGTCATCACTACCGGCAAGAAGAGCGTCGAAGCCAACGTCAAGGTGGAGACCGGCGATGCGAAGTTCAACTCCACCACGGTCCGCTACCAGACCACGGACGGGAAATACAAAGTTCAAGAGATCCGCCTGGGCAACACGAACAAGAAGCTTGTGTTTCCGAACGGCGACCAGGCCGGTCTCTAAAACGGCACACACCTGCTAGTTCCTCCGAGAGCGCGTGAGTAGCAAGGGCCGGGAATCGTTTCATCTAACGGTACACTGTTAATGATGAGGCGGTTTTCGGCTCTTGTTTTTTTTCTGATGCTCTGCCGGGCGACGGCGGGGGCCCAGACCTACCTCGTGCTGCCGTTTTTCAATCAAACCAACGATCCGAACCTCGACTGGATTGGGGAGAGCCTGGCGGAGAACATCCGCGAAACGCTGGCGGCGGAAGGACTTCTGACTATTCCGCGGGAAGACCGTTCGGAAGCGTACCGGAGGCTGGCGGTGCGGCCGTACACGATCCTGACCAAAGCATCCATTATCAAATTGGGTGAGGTTGTGGATGCCAACCGGGTTCTGTACGGACGGTTCGAGTTGCGGAATGCGGGCGAACGGCCCACTTCGCGCGGCAATCTGCAGATCGCCGCGGGATTCATCGATTTGGGGAAACTGCGCGGCGGGGCGGAATACGAGGCATTGGGAGCGTTGGAAGACCTGGCGGCGCTGCAGACGCACCTGGCCTGGCAGACGCTGAAGGCTGTGAAGCCGAATGCGGCGCCCGAGGAAGAGGAATTCCGCCGGCAGCGCCCCGCGGTGCGCGTCGATGCGATGGAGAACTACATTCGCGGGCTGCTTGCCTCCAATGCGGAGCAGAAGCACAGGTTCTTTACGCAGGCGGCGCGGCTGGACCCGACCTTTCCGGCGCCCTGTTTCGAGCTGGGAAAGATCCAGTGGCAGGCCGAGAACTACCGGGAAGCGGCGGATTGGTTCCAAAAAGTACCAAATCGCGATTCTCATCATCGGGAGGCGATGTTTTTTGCCGGCGTTTCTCGCTTTTACTTAGGAGAGTACGCAGCGGCGCAGTCCGCCTTCGAATGGATCGTGAAAGAGGTACCCCTCAATGAAGTGCATAACAACCTCGGGGCGGCGCAATCCCGCACCAACCTGGCGGAAGCGGCGCAGAGCTTTGAACGGGCTCTGGAAGGCGATCCGAACGATCCGGAATACCTGTTCAACGTGGGTTACACGTATTGGAAGCGTGGGGATTTCGATCGCGCCGCCGAGCATCTTCGCCGGGTTTTGCAACGCGATCCTGACGATCAGGAGGCCACAGCTTTGCTCGGCCGTTGCTTACAGAAGGCCGGTCCGCGGCCGGGCGACACGAAGTTCGATGGGCTGGAGCGTCTGAAACATGAGTACAATGAGTCGGCCTTCCTGCAGCTACGCTCTATTCTCGAACCGAAAAAACCCTGATCTCCGCGCTTTGTCGCCAACATCCCCCCAATCGCGGCCAAAGAAGCGGCTATAATCAGGAAGTTCCATGCTCGAATCCTACGGACTCTCCGATCTCGGCTGCGTCAGGAAGAATAACGAGGATTATTGCCTCCTGGCCCCTGAGCTCGGCTTATACATTGTCGCCGATGGAATGGGCGGCGCACGCGCGGGCGAGCACGCCTCGCAACTGGCGGCGGAAACGGTGGCCAATCATGTTTGGCGGGCGGGAAGGAACGACATCGATACGCTGGTGAAGGCGTTCGAGGAAGCCAACCGTGTGGTGAAGGATGCGGCGGCGGCCGATTCGGGGATGGAAGGCATGGGCACGACGCTGGTGGCGGTGCTGGAAAACGGGGAGGATCTGCTGATCGCCAGCGTGGGCGATTCGCGCGCTTACCTTTATCAGGACAATCAGCTTCTGGTGATCACGGAGGACCAGACGTGGGTGAATGAAGTGGGGCGGCGGCTAGGCATCGACGAAGAAACCCTGAAGAATCATCCGTTGCGGCATGTGCTGACGATGGCGATCGGGGTCAGTTCTCCGTTGCGCATCCATTCTTATAAGATCCGGCTCTCGCCGAATTCGTCGATTCTTCTTTCGAGCGACGGGCTGCATGGGGTGGTGAGCGTGGAATGGATCGAATCGGTGCTAAAAAACGAGCAATCTTTGGAGGGTAAATGCCACTCTCTTGTAGATGCCGCGCGCAAAGCTGGAGGTCCGGACAACATTACTGTGGCGATTCTGCGCCACTCGGCGGGCAAGTAGGCTTCCGAGGGATTCGCCCGCACAACAGGCGGGATCTGGCCGCGGTGCACGAGCCGGGATTTTGAGTCTGGTCCTGCTGGCGATGCCGGCATGGGCCGATACCCTGCAACTTACAGTTACGGAAGGCGATGGGCTGGAAGTGCCGGCGGGTACGCGTTCCTTTGGCGGGGTGTCCGTGCAGGTCACCGATGCGATGGGAAACCCGGTGGCGCAGGCCAAGGTAAGCTTTCGCCTGCCGGAAACGGGGCCATCGGGCCTATTCCCGAACGGCCAGCGGCTGGAAGAGCAATCGACCGATGGGCAGGGGAGAGCCTCGGCGTGGGGGATCCAATGGGGGACACAGCCTGGCGATTGCCATGTCGCTATTTTTGCGCATCATGCGGGGGCATCGGCCGGAACCACGGCGCGCATTCGGATCAAGGGCGGCGTCCAAGGTTCGGCGCCGGCGGCATCCTTCGAGGTGCCTATCGCTAAGCCGGCGCCCTCTCCGCCGCCGCCTTCCGCGGAAGACCAGGCGGGAGCGGTGCTTACCCCCACATCCGCTGCTCCATTGGAGCCAGGCAAGCGGCCGGAACCAGGCAAGCGGCCCGGCGTTCTGTTGACGCGGACGGAGGCGGGGGAGGAACGGATTTCGAGCGGACGGGGCAAATGGGTGGCGATCGGCCTGGGAATCGCGGGAGCGGTGGGCGGGTTCGCAGCCTACAAATTCAACGGGAAAACGTCGCCGCCGGCGGCTGCGGCCGCGGTCACGGGGCCGGTGCTGACGCTGAGCGCTCCGACGATCACGATAGGCAAGCCATGATGCTCCCTCTGCTGCTTCTTTTGGCGCAAAGCGGTCTCGACCTTCCGCCGGCCGGCTACTTCCCTGCCCGCGACGGGCGCATCTACCCGCTATACGGGATGCGTGGCAATCTGGTGCTGGGCGAACCGCTGGAGGAAGGGGTGACGTCCGCAATACGGATGGACGGCGTCACGGCGGCCAGCTCGGCGGCAGGCGTGCGGGTGGGCGGCGAATTCATCGGGGCGGAACAACTGCGCGAGAACCGTATCCTGACCCCGCGCATCGTGTGGCTGGCTGAGCCGGCGCGGCTTGCCGAGCGTAAGCCGCGGATCGTGATTGTGGCCAAGGCCGATGGCGTGTGGCAACGCATCGAATACGAGGGCGGCACGCTGGCCGAACGCGACCGGCAGGCGATTGCTGCCGGCAGCGCCGCGCTCGATTCGGATGGCCGGCTTTGGACCGCATCGGAGCGTACGGTGAGTTGCGGGGAGCGGACGTGGGAGATGGAAACGGCGGTGGAGACGCTGCATGCCCTCTCGGAAGGCTGGGTTCTGATTCGCGCCGGAGAGCGGCTGTACGCCGCGCAGTGCCGCCATGCCGATTTGACGGTAGTGCCGGAGCCCGAACCATGAAGGCGGTGCTGGCATGCATGTTGGTGGCCCTTCCGGCGGCGGCGCAACTGGAGGTGTTCACGGTACGGGGGACGGAGGAGCGGCCGGTCTCGGGATTGGTGGCGCTTGGGGAAACGGCCACGGGCGAAGCGCTGCAGGCGGTCATCCGCATCCGCAACACGAGCGATCTGCTGGCCACCATCACCACGCTGTCGCTGAGCGGGACGGGGTTCACACTGGAGTCGGCGCCCAGTTTGCCCAAGTCGATCCTGGGCAAGTTCAGCATCGACTTCTATGTCCGGTTTCTGTCGGAAAGCGCGGTGACGGATGCGCGGGCGGCGCTGCGCATCAATACGATCACGATCACATTTTCGGCGGCGGCGGTGGCGGCCCCAACGCTGTATCTGCTGGAGACGGACGGGTCGCGCACGAAGCGCACCGCGGGAGTGCCGTCGATCTTTGCCAATACCGAGCGGGGGCTGCGCAGTTCGCGCACGTTCCTGCTGGATAACCCGCACGACACCGCGGTCCGCGCCGGGGCCATCGCCGTGGCGGGCGATTCCTTTCTGTGGAACGAGTTGCTGGCGGGGCCGATGGATCTGCCTCCGCGCTCGTCACGGAGAATCGAGATTGTGTTTCAACCAGCCACGAGCGGATTGAAGACGGGGGCTCTCACCATCGACGCGCGGCGCTACCCTCTGGAAGGCGTGGCCACGGAGCCCGCCCCGCCCAGACCATCCATTTCGGTGAGCGAGGAGACGTTGAAGAGCGGCAAGCAGGTGCGGGTTGCCATCCGGTTGGAATCGGTCTCGCGGGCGAACACAACGGGACGCCTGCGGCTGGAGTTCACGCCGGCGGTGAGCGGGCCGGAAGACCCCGGCATCCTTTTTCCGGCTACAAACAGCCGCACGATCGCGTTTGTCGTGCGCGAAGGGGAACCGGTGGGGCTGTTTTCCGGATCGCGGGACACGGTGCTGCAAACGGGCACCACGGCGGGCAAGCTGCGGCTGATTGCCGACACGGGCGGATACACGGCGGAGGCAACTTACACCATCGACCCGGCGCCGGTCGTCGCCGAAACGGTCACGGTCAAACGCGGCATCGAGATCATGGAGGTGCTGATCAAGGGTTTCGATAACTCACGCACTCCGGAACAGGTTTCCTTCCGTTTCTTCAACCGGGATGGGGTGGAGGTGCCGCCGGGCATCCTCACTTCGCTGATCGCCGACAAGTTCCGCACCTACTACCAGACCACCACGGTGGGCGGGATGTTCCAGATGCTGGCGGTGTTTCCGGCGAGCACGACTACCATTTCGATCGCCGCCGCGGAAGTGGAGTTCCGTAACGGCTACGGAATTTCACGCACGGAGCGGCTATCGTTCTGAGTCCTATCGATTCCCGGCGCTACTGTAACCGAATTGTGATAAAGTAAGCCCTATTCCAAGGGAGGTTGGTCATGAAACGGTACGTTCGCCTGTTCACCTTAATTTCTGTGCTGGTACTGGGCAGATCGGCGCAAGGCCAGGTGCTTTACGGCTCGATGGTGGGAAACATCAAGGATTCGAGCGATGCCGCGCTGCCCGATGCGACGGTGGTTGTGCGGCAAACGGGGACTGGATTCACGCGGGAAACGCGCACCAATGAATCGGGCCAATTTCAGTTTCCCACCGTGCCGGGCGGGACCTACGAAATCACGGTCTCCAAGCAGGGTTTCGCCAACTTCAACGGCAAGGACATTGCGGTGCCGGTGAATTCCACCACACGCGTGGATGCGGTTCTGCAGGTGGGCGCGGTCGCGGAGTCGATCAGCGTCGAGGCGTCGGCGGCCACGCTGCAAACGGACCGGGCGGAAGTACGGTCGGAAATCAGCGCCCGCCAGTTCTCCAACGCACCGTTGCCGCCGGGTCGGAACTACACGCAGCTTTTCAAGATTCTTCCCGGGTTCACGTATCCACGCAACGGGAACGGGCCGTCGGTGGATCCCTCGCGGGCAGCGCTGTATAACGTCAACGGCACGACGCGCAGTTCGAATGCGGTGCGCATCGAAGGCGCGGGTGTGAATCAAATCTGGCTGCCGCACCTGCCGGCCTACACGCCGGCGCTGGAAGCGGTGGAGACGGTCAACGTCACCACCAATTCCTTCGATGCCGAAACCGGACTGGCCGGGGGGGCCGCCATCAACGTGCAGATCAAGAGCGGCAGCAACGAATTCCACGGCAACCTCTTCGAGTATCACAACAGCAATGCGACGAAGGCGAAGCCGTTCTTTCTGCCCGCGGGCGAGCGCAAGCCGAAAGCGATCTTCAATCAGATGGGGGGAACGCTGGGGGGCCCGATCGTGAAAAACAAGCTGTTCTTCTTTGGCAGCTATGAAGGCACTTACGACCGGCAGTTTGCCTCGCGGCTGGAAACGGTGCCGACGGCGGCGATCCGCCGCGGCGACATGTCGGCCTCGCCGACGGCGATATACGATCCCGCCACGGGGGCCGCCAACGGGTCCGGACGGACGCCGTTCAGCGGGAACGTCATTCCCCAATCGCGCATGGATCCGGTGTCGGTGAAGATCCAGAGCATGCTGGTGAACCCGACGTTTCCGGATCAACTGATTGCCAATCTTTTCGGGCAGGGCGCCTACAAGTTCAATTCGCAGAAGATGGACGGCAAGATCAACTGGAATCCGGGGACGAAGCTGACGATGTTTGCGCGCGGCGGCATCCAGGACCATGATTTCGAGAGCAAAGGCATTCTGGGCGAACTGGTGGGGGTACCGTTCTACTCTCCAGCCTCGGTGGCCGGGCCCGCTTACGGAACGACGGGGAACATGGCCGTGGGAGCAACCTACGTTCTCACTCCGAACCTGATCCTCGACGGCAACTTCGGGTTTACGGCCTACGATGCCAACTCCGAGGAGTTCGGAATCGGCAAGAACCTCGGCCAGGAGACGCTGGGCATCCCCGGGGTGAATGGTTCGCGGCGCTTCGAGAGCGGCTGGCCCCGGTTCACGGTGACCAACTACACGACCATGGGCGCCCAGGGCAGTTCGTCCCGCCCGTTCTACAATCGCGACCCGCGGTTCCAGTACGTGGCCAACGCGACATGGACGAAGCGGAATCACTCCATTCGTTTCGGTTTCGACAGTTCGCGCCAGCAGATCAACCACACGCAAGCGGAATTCGTGGGCGCTCTGCACGGGCCATCGGGAGGCTTCACGTTCGCCGGCGGGCCGACGCAGATTCTCAACGGGCCTGCTTCGAACCAGTTCAACACCTGGTCGGCATTTCTGCTGGGTCTGCCCACGGCGATGGGGAAGATCCTGCAAGTCCCCGAAGAGTACAACGTGCGCACGGCGATGCATAGCCTCTACGTGCGCGATCAATGGCAGGTGCACCGCAAGCTGACGCTTTCGCTCGGCACGCGGTGGGAGTACTTCCCCATGCCGACGCGCGTCGGGCGCGGGCTGGAGAACTACAATCCGGACACGAACAAGATGGAAGTGTGCGGGGTGGGCAGCGTGCCCACCGACTGCGGAGTGAGCCAGAGCAAAAAGCTGTTCGCTCCAAGAGTCGGGCTGGCGTGGCGTGTTCAGGAAGATTTCATCGTTCGCGCAGGATACGGCATCACGGTGGACCCTTACAGTCTGGCGCGCCCCATGCGCACCAATTACCCGCTGCTGGTGGTGCTGAATGTCAACGGCGCGAATGCGTTTCAACCGGCCGGACGTCTGCGCGACGGCATCCCCGCGGTGCAGGCGCCGAACCTGGGCGACGGCGTGATCGACATCGGGCCGCAGGTGGCCGCCAACTCTCTGGAGCGCAACTTTCAGCGCGGCTATGTGCAGAGCTGGAACTTCACGCTGCAGAAGAAACTGGCTGGGGGCTTCATCGGCCAGGCCGGCTACGTGGCCACGCGCCAGATCAACCAGATGGGGTTCCGCGAGTTGAACGCGGCGCCTATCAACGGCGGGCAGGCGGGACGGGCACTGGCGCGCAAGTTCGGGCGCACGGCGGAAACGCGGCTGGTGGCGCCGATCGGCAATTCGCAGTACGACAGCCTGCAGACTTCGATCGAGCGGCGCTTTGCGAGCGGACTGCAATTCGGAGCGTCGTATACGTGGTCGAAGTCGCTGGGAATCTGCTGCAGCGAAAACAGCGACGGGCTGGCCGCGATTCAACTGGCAGAATACTACCACCTCAACCGCTCGTTCACGAACACCGATTCGCCGCACAACCTGCAGATTCATGGCGGCTATGCGCTTCCGTTCTCGAACCGGGGCCGGGCGCTGGCCTGGATGACTCGCGGCTGGCAGTTGAACGGCATCTTCAGCGCGTCTTCGGGAACGCCGTTCAACGTGTCTGCGTCGGGGACGTCGCTGAACTCGCCGGGCAATACGCAGCGCGCCGATCAAGTGAAGGATAAAGTGGCGATCCTCGGCGGCGCCGGCCGCGGTCTTTCCTACTTCGATCCGTTCGCCTACCGTGCGGTGACCGACGCGCGGTTCGGAACGGCGGGGTTCAACCGCCTGCGCGGCCCTGGCGTGGTCAACCTGGACCTGAGCATCTTCCGGAATTTCGATGTTTCCGAGCGCATCAAGGTGCAGTTGCGGGCCGAGGCGTTCAATTCCACGAACACTCCGCATTTCGGCAATCCGGGCACGAATGTTTCCAATCTGCAGCTCAACCCGGACGGGTCGGTGCGCAACCTGGGGGGTTTTACGGAGATCACCTCGCTTGCCAATACAGGCCGCGACGGCATCGATGAGCGGGTTTTCCGGCTTGGGTTGAAGATCTCTTTCTAGCGGGAGTGCGGCAGGTCTGGGCGGTGGGCCGGGCGCTTCTGCAAGCGCAGTCCTGACGCGTGCGTGCGCAACCTGGGGGGGTTCACGGAGATCACCTCGCTTGCCAATACAGGCCGCGACGGCATCGATGAGCGGGTTTTCCGGCTTGGGTTGAAGATCTCTTTCTAGCGGGA
>JAEUQG010000348.1 GCA_016789755.1 Bryobacterales bacterium | reverse complement strand
GTCATCACAACGCTATCCTATCCACTTTGCCCGATAGCCTGCTGGGTCAGAGAAACAACTTCGGCAGATAGCGCAGATCGGCGGTGTAGGGTGATTCCGTCCCCGACGACAATGCGTACATCCGCTCGTGGCTCGCAATCGCTGCCTGAGATAACTCCGGATACGGCCGGTGGCATATGTCGAGGAACCCTATGTTGTAGTTCTCACCATCGAAGCGCCCCAACGCGGATTGGTCGTACAGGGTGAACCAATGGACGCCGACGCAGTTGGGATTCGCCGCGGCGTCCTCAAAATAGACGCGATATGCTCTAGCCCGCTCGACTTGATTCTCCAGCCGTCCGATTCCCGAAGCGGGAAGGCCTGCATCGAGCGCACCAAAGTGCCATTCGCCGACCATCACCGGTTGCCGCAAGAGTTTGTGAACTTGGTCACCGGTAGCGCGCGGCAGCTTCTCCATATAGCAATTGAGGCTGAATACATCGAATGTCTTCATTCCCGCCACAGCCCACAGCGGGGGCACTCCCGCCCATCGCATGCCGAGGTTGAGATGATTGGGATCAGCCTTCTTGCAAGCCGCGGACAGCGTGGTGAAGTAGCGTTCCACCATCTTCACAGTGAATGCCTCCAGATCTGGCGTTGCCTGCTGCGGCAGGGCCGCGCGCATCCGGCCACGCTCCAGGCGTTCCCAAGTGATTGGAGTTTTCCAAGACGCCGCCAGCGCCTGCGGATCGGTGTACCGCGTCTTGAGGAACCGCACCAATTCGCTTCTTGTGGCGCTTTCCTCCGATGTGTACAACATGCCGGCCGCGGGCAGTTCTTTGGAGAACCCCCACGTCGGCTCATTCATCAGGAAGTAGCCGATGAGCGACGTGTCCGACGCGGTGGAGCGCAATTGCGAGGCATACTGCGCCGCATCTGCCTCAAAGGAGACGTGATAAACATCCGGAAAGTCCCGGTAGATCATGGGGGTCTGCCGCCCGGCGAAACTCAGCGGCCGAACGTAGGGAAAACGGACCTTGGCTGCCTCCTCGTATTCCGACCAATTGCCCACCGTGTTGAATCGAAGCCGCCGCATTTCAGCCAGTGCGACTTGCGCCCATTTTTCATGCCAGTGCGCCTTGCCGAAGGCTCGAATGAAGTTCGCGATCAGGTAGTTCGCATAGCGCGCGCCGCGATTGGAGGAATAGACTGGGGCGAATTCACCTTGCGAATCCGGCACCCATGTCAGGGCGGATTCCAGCCCGTCGATGCGCGCCTCGCAGTCGGGACGGACGCAATCCGCACCGGCAGAATAGAAGGCGAATCCATCGGGGTCCACCAGCCACCAGCGCGACCCGTCGTGGTGGGTGCGGAAGAAGCCCTTCGCGTCCGCCAGCCGTTTCGCCTTCCACCCGCCCCATGAGGAGAAGGCTGAAGGCCAGCTCTGTTCACCGGCCGTGCGCGCTTGTGCCCGCAACCGGTCTACCAACTGTCCCACTCCGCGAGTCTTGCCGGTCCACTGGTGAATGGTGCTCTGACCCAACTCATCGAGCAGCGGCCCTTTCGGCAGGACAGGCTTTGCAGGGGGCGCCACAGGTTGCCGGGAGGGCAACAGCGGAGTCATGCAAAATCGCACCGATTCGCCAGCCGTTCGGGACACGGTGAAGGTCAGGCGGTCGACCTTCGACAAATCCACGCGATCGCCGCCCGCCATCGGCTTCAAAAAGGCACCTTCGCGCCCCGATTGCCACCGGTTCTGGTCGGTAAGCGACAAATCCAAATGCATGCGGAACGAGCATTGATTCAAGCCAGCAAAGCGGAATGTGAACTTGCGTCCCAGCTCACCCTCTTCCAGCGTGACCAAAAAAACCACGAGGGTGGTCCCTTCGAGGAGCATGTCCGCGGCCACGGCGTGAAAGCCGGACAGAAACCCAGGTTGGAAGCGGAACGATAAGCCGCCGCCCTCCTGTGCCGTGTACCAGGTGGCGTTGGGAATCGGCGTTTCTCCCGTCTCCGCGCGCCATCCACCGATCGTTTGGGGCTGCGGCAGAGCCGCCGCAAACAAAGGCACAGGCAACAGTGGCGCCGCCAGCAATTCCCTTCGACCGATTTCTTTCATCGATGCGCCTCCTATTTGACAATCTGTTCGGTTCGCTTGCGCCAGAGCAAGTGAGGGAGAGAAATGCAAACAGACTTCGTGGAACGTTTCCTATGGCCCATGTACTGGGCCGAACTGGCCGTTTTTATTTTGTTGTCGGCTTGGGTGATGTCCAAAGGCGCAGTCGGCGGCATCGTTACGTTCGCACCTGTCCTATTTCTGGCGGTGACCGGCGCCGTCGTCTCCGTGTCAGGAAGCCCTTCGCTCCGCAGGCTGTTTGCCGCGGCGCTGGCTTTCGGCGCGTGGACCATCGTCATGGGGTTCGCCACCTTTCTGATGGACAAGATGAAACGCTAAGTTGCCAGCCAGCGGATGCCTTCTACCGAATCGCCATCGTTCCGCACACCGGTAATCAGCGCGCTCAAGAGCGCCTGCCCGGCACGAGGACGGACACGGAACTCGATGCGGTTCATCCCCGGCTCCAACGCGATCGGATACTGGAACTGTCCGATACGGAACCGCGTGTCCGATTCCCGCATCGCCACGGGCCGTCCATTCAGCAGAACGTGGGCATGCCCACGCAGCCCCATCCAAAGGAACCCATTGCGGTGTCCGTCGGCATGCACGTAGACGGCAGCCTTGTAGGCCGCGCCAGGTCCTGGAGCAATGCCTGTGGCCGCGGCGAGATCGAGCGTATCGAAAGGGGCGTGGAAGTGCCGCCATTGGTCTGCGCCGCCGGTTAGCATCCACTCGCGGTTGCAGCGACCGTACCAGAACTTAGGCTTTTCCCAACGGACATTGCCGCGGTCGGGCTCATCGCCGCGCACTTCAACTTTCGATTCATCCATCGTTCCCATGCCGCGTTTGGCGGCCATGTGGAGAAACTCCATGTCATAAGGCTGAAAGCCGAGTTGCCGCGCCACCAAGGCATCGGCCGCCACCGGATCCTCGCCCGCCATCACCAGGTTACTGCGCACCGTTTGATCGGCTCTGTGCACCGAATGCTCCTGCGTTTGCAGGCCTCGGATCCCGTCCACTACGCAGTAGTCCGGCGGATGGAACGAAGCAAGGTCCACAATAAATGGGTCGATGCGCCCCCCGGCGGAATGCGCTGAATGCAGATTGGCGTTGTGAAATACACCGGGATTGGCATAGGCTTCGCGCGGCGCAGTGCCCACGTAATTTTTCAAACAGGCCGTAATGCCGCTTTGCAAGTGCACCTTCATCACCGGAATGGTGATGAGGAAATCGCACTGGGTAATTGTGTTGGTGACGAAGTAGTCGGAACGAGCCCCAAACGCGCCAACGCCATTGGGAGCCTTTGGAACTTCGATTCGCCGAAAACGGCCCGAGGCGTCGCGCACGGCATCGTAGCTGAGATCGACGTAGTCGAACTTCCTGGCCGGAAACGCGTCGCGATATTCATCGAGCATGGCGCCCAGCGAGCCATGGAAGCCGGGAAACTCTTCATGGCCCCAGTCGAAATCGTAGGCGCCAACCCTGCGCCCATCCTGCGTCACCACGTTGTCTTCCGCCTTGTCCTTCAGTCTGCGATAAGTGCCGCCTTCGGCAATGGTGACGCGCCCCGCTTTAGTGCGGCTGGCCACGTACTCCAGCACGGCCTTTGTGACACGGAAGTCCGTAACGTCGCCCTTGGCATAGGACGGATGTGGGCGCAGAAA
The DNA here is from genome assembly GCA_016789755.1 of Bryobacterales bacterium. Taxonomy (GTDB): domain Bacteria; phylum Acidobacteriota; class Terriglobia; order Bryobacterales; family Bryobacteraceae; genus CADEFT01. The sequence goes on along the minus strand of JAEUQG010000348.1, from coordinate 5,089 downwards.
CACGATATTGGGCTTCAATACCACCCACGACCCTGGCTTGATCCTAGCCTCGAGCGATCCGGCGTGCGGCGCTCCGTACTCAATCGCCTTGAAGACCATGTCGCGCACCTGCTCATACGTGAGAGCGTCGTCAAGGGCCGCGGGCGCGCGCAGCTTCCTATGCGTCGATCGCACCAATCCAAGCCTGGTCTTTTCCTCCGTTGCGCCGGAAAGCGCCGCAGAGGCGGCAGTGGTCAGCAGGAACTCACGGCGATGCATCGTTCAGAATCTCCTCAAGCCGGTTTGCGGAACGGACCCCGCGCTTCTTCTATCTCATTACCGCGTGTCCAAATGGAATCGGTGTTCACTACGCCGAACCCGCGCAGTTCCATACGGTCGAACAATGGGAGCTTGGCTGGCTCAAATCCCATCACAGCGGCCGCAACGGCATCGACAGACAAACCACTCGATCCGGCGATGAGCAGATTGTGATGGATCTTCCGCGTGCCATCGTGGTGATAGCTGCCACCGACAATCGCGTACTCCGGCGGATGATGCAGGTAGATGTCATTCAGAACATCCACAGCCTCGCCAAGCAACGGAAGCTTCTGCTGGTCGCCTGCCAATGCCCAATAACTGGAAACGGATAGCGCCACACCAGTCACGGGACTGGTGCGCAGCGGCGACACGGTGATCACCTTGTCGCACTCGCGGAAGACGCGGGCCAGCGTATAGATGCCGTCGGGATTCTTCGCGGCGAACGTCCGCCGAGGCGCAGCAGCAGAAAGCATCTCACAGGCGGCGAGGTTCACATACTCAAAACGCCGGCCGGAGAAACGTGCATTGCAGTCCTCGATCAGCGCCAGCAACTCCGGCGTTGCGGGAGCGGCCTCCGCCACTGTGAAGCGCCGTCCTTGCTTCGATTCTCCGAATAGGCGCAGCAACGATGCCAGCACTCTCGGATCGGTCGAGGCGTCACGAGTCATCGTGATCTTGACCAGCACCCAATCGTCGCCGGCGACTCCGCCCAGTGAAATGCGCCGTCCGCGCGAGCCGAGTTGCATCGCCTTACGCAACATACCGTCCACTTGGGCGTTGGTTAATTCCTTGTGCACAGGCTGGGGGTCGGCAAGACCAGCGACCGGCGTCCCGTCGTGTTCCTCGCCTCCTTTGAAGCTGGAGAGAACAATGCCGATGCGAGGAGTGTTATCTACAGTGGCCGATGCCAGCATCGACTCGCTCAGCGTCTTTTTCGGACTGCCGTTTTGGCCCGCCATGTGCGCCTGCTGGCTTTAGTATAAGCCCACGGGACGGGTGTCTAGAGCCCGAGCCCGACAGCCTGGAATCCAGCATCGACGTAAACGACATTGGCTGTAACCCCGCGTCCGAGATCGCTCGAAAGGAAAACGGCGGTGTCGGCTACCTCCGCCGCATCGCAATTTCGTTTCAGCGGAGCCATGGCGGCCACACCGTCCAACACTTTGGAGAAATCCTTGATCCCCCGGGCAGAGGCAGTCTTGATAGGCCCGGCGGAGATGGCATTGACCCGAATACCCGCGCCCCCCAAATCGTTGGCCAGATACCGCACACAGTTCTCGAGCGCTGCTTTCGCCACCCCCATCACGTTGTAGTTCTGCACCACGCGCACGGCTCCAAGATAGCTGAGGGTGAGGATGGAACCGCCGGCGGTCATGAGCGGCGCCATCGCCTTGGCCACCGCTACAAGAGAATAGGCGCTGACATCCAGGGCAAGGGCGAATCCGGCACGCGACGTTTCGACGAAAGGGCGGGAGAGATCCTCCTTATTGGCGAACGCAATACTATGGACCATCGTGTCGATGCGCACGCCTTCCCCGTGCAGCATGGCCGCAAGCGCGGCGATCTCTTCGTCCTTGGTTACATCGCAATTGAGGATTTTCGACGCACCCAGTTCCTGCCCGAGTTCTTCCACGGTCTGCTTCTGACGGTCGCCCTGGTAGGTGATGAGGAGAGTTGCGCCTTCACGGCGGAATGCCTGCGCGATGGCATAGGCGATACTCCACCTGTTTGCGACTCCGAGAACGAGCGCAGTCTTTCCTTCCAGTAATTGAGGCATGAACCAGTTATTGTACCGTTACACCGGATAGCGCTTCAAAAACTGAAGTCCATCGACAGCAATGGATTCCGGCGTACGGGCCAGGTCTCTCCAGATGGCGGCGGCGGCGGAAATTTCGGGAAGGTTAAAGCCGAAACTTTCGATGGTCAGCCAACCGTCGTAGTGGACATCGCGGATGGCGGCGAAAACGTCGTCCCACGGCACATGGCCGCTGCCAGGAGTTCCGCGGTCGTTCTCGCAGGTGTGGACGTGCTTCAGGTGCAGGCCTGCCGTACGGTAAGCGTTGGCCACGTTTTTCTCTTCAATGTTGGAATGGAAGGTGTCGATCAATAGCCCGACCCGGGGGTGGCCGATAGCTTCGCATAGAGCGGCTCCATCCGCCGCCGTATTGAGAAAAAACGTCTCGAAACGATTCAGCGGTTCGATGCCGACGGACACATCGTGTTGCTCCAGCGTACTGCCAAGCTGCTGGTAGGACTCAATAGTCCGCTGCCATTCGCCGGCGGTACGCCGCCGGCCGGGAAGCCAACCCACCGGGGAGTAGAGAGGCCCCGCCATCATCTTGCTGCCCAGTTCCGCGTTCACCTCAATGGCCTTCTTCATGTGGTCCATCGCCTTGGTACGACCCACGGAGTCCGCATCGAACAGGCTGCCTTGTGGAATGATGACGCACGTAGTCGACTCAAGACCGTTCGCATCGAGTTCCTGCCTCACGCGCTGGGCCGGGTAGCCGTCTGGCGCGAAAAGCGGAAGCTCCACGCCGTCAAAGCCCGCGGCTTTCAACTTCGGCAGTAGCGGAAAGTGCTCCTCCGTAAAATTCGCGGTCCAGATGAGAAGATTGACACCGTATTTCATAAGATCGGGATTCCAGCGATCAGCATACTCCAGATGAGGGAATAATTGCCCACCTCTGACGCATACTAGGGACGAGGAGAACTGGCAGGATGCAGAAACTGAAGGGACAACGCGCACTGGTCACTGGAGCATCGAGCGGCATCGGCAAGGCCATCGCGCTCGAACTGGGCCGCAACGGGGCGGATGTGGTGGTGAATTACCGCAGCGGCGACGATGTGGCCAATGCAGTGGCCGAGGAGATTCGCGCCGGCGGTGTGCGCGCCTATGCTCACCGCGCCGATGTTTCGCAAGAGGCCGACGTCGTACCGATGTTCCAGCGAATATCGGCTGAATTCGGAGGCATCGATATTCTGGTGAACAATGCCGGTCTGCAGAAGGACGCTGAGTTCCACGACATGACCATCGACCAGTGGAACACGGTTATCGGCGTTAATCTGACGGGGCAATTCCTGTGCGCGCGCGAGGCGATCCGTTGTTTCCGCCGGCAGGGTATTCGCCCGGAGGTTAGCAGGGCGCTGGGAAAGATCGTCTGCATCAGTTCCGTGCACGAGGTGATCCCATGGGCCGGACACGTCAACTACGCAGCCTCCAAGGGCGGAGTAATGCTGATGATGAAGAGCATCGCGCAGGAGTACGCGCCGATGCGGATTCGCGTGAACAGCATCTGCCCGGGCGCCATACGGACACCCATCAATCAAGGGGCGTGGGAAACAGAGGAGACCTATAACGCACTAATGCGCCTGGTGCCCTACAAGCGCATTGGCGAACCGGATGACATCAGCAAAGCCGCTGTGTGGCTGGCCTCCGACGATTCGGATTACGTGACAGGCGCCAGCATCTTCGTCGACGGTGGCATGCTGCTCTATCCGGGGTTTGAGAACGGCGGCTGATCACCCGTGAGCTGCCTACTTCACGGCGTACACGTCGTAACTCACCGTGAAAGTGGCGCTGTCCAAGGCGCCGATACCTACGCAGAACGTGCGATTGAGCCACGCGTATTTCGGGTGCGCCGTCCAGAACCGTGGATTGATCCGGAGCGGAGCGCTGGAAGGCAGTTTCTGGGCCAGGAAGTCCTGGTAGCCGGATTCGCCGAAATCCCCCATGCCGTTGTAGGTGACCAGAATCAACGCACCGTCGTCAGTCTCAATAGTCGCCCGCACGTCGAGGATGAGAATACCGTCAGTCTGTAGCGTCGCCCAATCGGCGCCCAGCGGCAGGACCTTTCCCTTGATTGTTGGTCCGAAAGCCTCACCCCCCGCCACGTATGCGTTGACGCGAATGCCTTGCGGTACGGGCCCAATCACTTCCGGCGGCGCCGCCAGTTGCGCCTTGTATGAGACGATGTGTTCCAGTTTATAGTCGAGCATATGCTTCGGCTCGCCAATTCTATCCTGATTGCCTGGGTTCTGTGCGCACCTCTTCCCGGCGCGGACTACGCATCGATGCGGAAGCGGGTAGATGCGTTAGCAAGGCTCCGGAAAGCGCCGGCGGTATATCCAGCGGAAAGCTGGAAGTCTGAGGACGGCATGCGCGCGCTGTTCTATAAAGGTTTGCCGTACCGGGGAAAACCAACGCGCGTGTTTGCCTGGCTGGGTATCCCGAAAGGCGCCGGGAAACATCCGGCGATCGTGCTGGTGCATGGCGGAGGCGGGTCGGCGTACCGGGAGTGGGTGGAGAAATGGGTACACAAAGGATTCGTTGCCATCAGCATCGCCGTCGAGGGCCAGACGGACCAGCGCGAGGGAAAGACATGGGCCGGCCACGCCTGGAGCGGACCGGCGCGCGATGGCATCTACGCCGACACATCACAGCCTCTGCACGACCAGTGGATGTATCACGCCGTGGCCGCGACGGTGCTGGCTCATTCGCTGCTGCGTTCCATGCCCGAGGTGGATACGCGCCGAGTCGGCTTGGCTGGGATTTCCTGGGGCGGGGTGATCACCTCCACCGTGATGGGCATTGATCCGCGCTTCGCCTTCGCCATTCCGATTTATGGATGCGGGTATCTGCATGAGATCGGGAATCATTGGGGGAAGGCGCTTCACGACAATCAGGTGTATCGCCAGGTCTGGGCGCCGGAGTTGCGTCTGGCCCGCGCACGTATGCCCGCCCTGTGGCTGACTTGGTTGCGCGATCCGCACTTTGCATTGGACGCCCAAC
>JAEUQG010000339.1 GCA_016789755.1 Bryobacterales bacterium | reverse complement strand
ATGCTGAATACCTTTTTATCACTCCCTTGGAACTTTTCGCGGCCCGGCTCCGTTGTAGATCGGTATGAATTGGGCGCTCGATCTCCGCTTTGCCATTCGCATGATCCGCACCAACCCCTGGTTTTCCGCCGCCGTCGTCGCGACGCTGGCGTTGGGAATCGGTGTCAACACAACGGTGTTCACGCTGGTGAACGCTGTCCTGCACAAGCCGCTGCCGTTCCCAGGCGGTGAGCGTCTGGTGATGGTCTTCGCCGACAACATCGCCCGTGGCCGCGACCGCATGCCCATGTCATGGGCCGATTATCGGGACTATCAGCAGGCTGCCGGTGCATTCGAGCGGCTGGAGGCCTTCCGGTTTACCCGGGCCCGCATCAGCGAAAAGGGTAATCCTCCCGAGCAACTGCAGGGGGCGGTCATCACTCCTGGCATGTTCGACATGCTGCAGATGAAGCCCGTGACGGGCCGTGGCTTCGTAGCCTCTGATGGCAAAGCAGGCGCGGAACGTGTGGCGCTGATCGGCTATGGCGTTTGGAAGGACCGCTATGGAAAAGCCTCCGACGTCATCGGCAGAGTAGTGCGGTTGGATGAGAAGCCGACGGTCATCGTCGGCGTCATGCCCGAAGGATTCAAGTTCCCCTCCAATCAGGATCTCTGGTTGGCCGCTGCCCCCGAAACCGAATGGGAGAAGCGCGATCGCCGGGATTTTCAACTCATCGGTCTCCTCAAGCCCGGCCGCTCGCTTACCGATGCGCAGGCCGATCTGACCATCGTTGCCAAGCGTCTGGAACAACAATTCCCCGCCACTCACAAAGACCATGGCGTCCGAGTCAACACGTTTCATCAAGCCATGAATGGCGGCCCCATTCGCCTTGTGTTCCTCCTGATGCTGGGTGCGGTCGGTTTCGTTTTGCTGATCGCGTGTGCCAACGTCGCCAATATGCTGCTTAGCCGATCCGTTGCCAGGGCCCGTGAGATGTCCATCCGAGCGGCGATGGGCGCCAGCCGCTGGCAGATCATCCGCCAGTTGCTCACGGAAAGCGTGCTGCTCTCGTTCCTCGGAGGGGCCATCGGGCTCGCTCTCTCCACCTGGGGCGTAGCCGCGTTCTCCAAGGCTGTGGAGAACGTAGGGAAGCCATACTGGATCGATTTCTCCATGGACTATGTGGTCTTCCTCTACTTCGCCCTGGTCAGCATCCTTGCCGGAGTCCTGTTTGGCATCGCGCCGGCCTGGCAATCCTCGAAGGTGGATATCAATACCAGCCTCAAAGACGGTACGCGCACCTCCGGAGGGTTGCGCGCCGGCTATCTCTCCGCAGTGCTCGTGGTAGTTCAGTTCACGTTGGCTGTTGTGCTGCTGAGCGGCGCCGGACTGATGATGCGCAGTTTCGTCAATGCCCAGCAGATCAACCCCAACGTTCCGGGAGATAAGATCCTGGCGGCGATTCTCAACCTGCCACGCTCGCGCTACGCGAAGCCCGAGGAGCGGCAGCAGTTCTTTGATCGGCTCCTCCCTCGTTTGCAGGCGCTGCCCGGCGCCCAATCCGTCGGCATGGCGTCGAATCCCCCTGGCACCGGCGCCGGAGCCTGGCGCTACGAAGTGGAGGGCAAGCCGCTCGAGCGTGACAATCGCCCATCCGCGGCCGGGATTGCCGCCGCGCCGCGCTACTTTCCGGTGGTTGGTCTGAGCCTGTTGCGCGGGCGTGATTTCAACGATCGCGATGGCGAACTGGGCAAGGAAGTGGCCATCGTCAATCAGCAGTTCATCTCCAGGAATTGGCCTGGCGAAGACGGAATCGGCAAACGCATTCGCTTGTTCAATCCGGAGAACGTACCCCGGCCATGGATGACCATTGTCGGTGTGGTGCAGGACTTCGAACAGATGAGCCCCGGCCCAAGCGGCACTACCGGAAACGCGATCCTGTTCGTGCCCTATCGCATGGACAGCTACGATTCCATGGTGCTGCTGGTGCGCACCGCCGGAGCACCCGCGTCGCTTGCGACGGCGCTGCGCCGTGAAGTGCAACAACTCGATCAGGATCTGCCCTTGTTCCAGACCGGGCCGTTGCAGGAGTGGTTCGAGCGCGGGCGCTGGCATCTGCGTGTCTTCGGAACCGTGTTCGTAATCTTCGCTGCAATCGCGATGGGCATGGCCGCCGTGGGCATTTACGCTGTAATGGCTCACGCCACGGTGCGGCGCACTCAGGAAATCGGTGTCCGCCTCGCCCTCGGAGCGGAAATGCGCAACATCGTCGCCCTCGTGCTCGGCCGCGGCCTGAAGCAGTTGGGCATCGGAATGGCATTAGGCATCGCAGCGGCCGTCGGGGTCTGCCAGTTGATGGCCGGGTTGCTGTTCAAAGTGTCGCCGCGAGATCCGGTAACACTGGCCCTCGTCAGCGGAGTGCTAGGGATGGCCGGAGTGGCCGCCTGCTGGCTCCCCGCGCGCAGAGCCTCGAAGCTCGATCCGGTAAAGGCGCTGCGCTACGAATAAACTAGTCCAATTCGATCGTCACGGGCCGCTCTGGACGCAAGATCTGCTGGTGAACAACTTCACCGTCCTTCAGAACGAGAACGACGTACTCGGTGATAGGCAGCCCTGCAAATAGGAATCTACCGTTCGGCCCGGCCCGTGTCTCGTAACCACCGGAGCCTCGCAGAGGGATGGCTTTGATCCACAGATCTCTTCGAGTGGCTGAGCTTGTGATGATGCCTTTCAGTTCCGCTCTAAGCGGGCCGCACTCGAAACCAACTTCCTGGTGCGCACGAACGAAAGTGCGCGGCTGTGCCAATGTCACATCGAGCCAGGAATCCGCGAACCCCTTCGCGCGAACTCTGATTCGGTATGTGCCATATCGGAGCTTGGGGAGTTCCTGTCCTTGCACCGCTCTGACAATCGGGCGCCCGTTCTCATGAACTTCCAACTCCGCTGTCTCAAGTCTCTGTCCCAAGTGGTCGATGGGAACAACCTCAAGTTCGCCGTATCGGATTTCCTGTACGGTGATGCATTCCGCGAAAAGCAACAGCAACTGCGGCAACATGCGGCGATCATAGCGTGGCGGCCCGAATGATACAATCCGGGCGATGTTGCGCCGCCGTGATCTTGTGCTTGCTAGCTTGGTTCCCCTCGCCAACGCCCAGCAGGAATTGCCCGACCTTGCTACGATTCCCGTCGATCTGGTCACTCCTCCAATGACCGCAGGCGAGCCCGCTGCGGGCACGCGGGTACGGCAGACCACTGCCGGATACGAAGGGGCCGGCGTACATCACGCGCTGTATCTGCCCACCGATTGGCGCCAGGGTGAGAAGTATTCAGTCATCGTTGAATACGCGGGCAATGGCAACTACCGCAATCGCTTCGGCGACGTGTCGCATGGCACGGTGGAAGGCAGCAACCTCGGCTACGGCATGAGCGCGGGGAGCGGCTTTATCTGGGTATGCATGCCCTACGTGAACAAGGCGGAGGGGCGCAATCAGGAGACTTGGTGGGGAGACGTCAAAGCCACCGTCGATTACTGCAAGCGCACCGTGCGCGATGTCTGCGCCCGCTTCGGCGGTGACCCCGATGCAGTGATCCTCTGCGGATTCTCCCGCGGCGCCATTGCCTGCAACTTCATCGGGCTTCATGACGATGAGATCGCCACGCTCTGGCGCGGTTTCGTCGCCTGTAGTCACTACGACGGTGTTCGCGCCTGGCCATACGAAGGCAGCGATCCCGAGTCGGCGCGCCGGAGGTTGCAGCGGCTCAACGGCCGGCCCGTGTTTGTTTGCCACGAAGGGTCGATCGAGGCGACCCGCCAGTATGTGAAAGCCTCCGGCGTCAAGGCCCCCTTCACCTTTGTCCCCATCCCCTTCCGCAACCACAACGACGCCTGGACATTGCGCGACCTCCCCGAACGGCGCAGGCTGCGCGAGTGGCTCAAAGACACGGTCCGGCTTCGTCCCGGCTTTGCCGGGCGTGTTGCCTACTACGTGCGCGACGGCAACGGGCCGAACGTGGTGCTCATCCCGGGAAGCTGGGGCGATCATTCCTCTTTTCACCGCATGCTCGATGTGCTGCGGCCCGATCTCCGCGTGATCATCGTGGAACTGCCGGGTCACGGCGCCACGCAACCCGCGGACGAGGCGCCTACCATGCGCAGTCTTGCGGAGAATGTGTTGGCAGTGGTGGACGCCCTCGATTTGAAGCGGTACTACGTCGGTGGCCACAGCATCGGCGGGATGCTGACCATTGAACTGATGGGCTTGCGCCCGAAACAGGTGGCAGGCGGAATCGCGATGGAGGGCTGGACGCATCATCAGGTGCAGGCCGAAGCCTTCGAAGTGGGCGAGCCATCGAAGCGTACGCCGCAGATGCTGGACGTGCTGGGGCAGTTGACTGAGTCGCAGCGCAAGGCATTCGGCTCGGTGTGGCGCCAGTGGGATGGCTCGGCCGTCCTCCAATCCACCAAATTGCCGCTGCTGTCGATGTGGGGTGATCGAGGCCGTACGGATCGCCCGCCGCGCAAGCTGCTGCGTGTGCCGGATCGCCCGAACATTGAACTCGCATGGATGGCTGGTTCGGGGCATGGCATTCCCCGCGACGTGCCAGAAGACGCCGCCCGAAGGGCGAACGCCTTCATCGCCAAGGTGGAGTCGCACATGTATGCGGGGCCTGCCCTCGATGCGCTGCTGCCGGTGCCGGTGGAGACCATCACCGTCTACCGTGGCGTCGAAACGATGACTGGCTTCAACATGCATCCGTACCTGGCGTGGTTCGATGGCCGGTTCTGGGCCATCTGGAGTTGCAACAAGATTCGCGATTTGCAGGCCGGTCAATATGTTCGCTATGCGACGAGCCGCGATGGTGTGACGTGGTCGGAGTCCCGCATGCTGACTCCCAGCGAGGAGAAAGAGAACTATCGCTACTTCGCTCGTGGCCTCTGGGTGCGCAACGGGGAGTTGATCGCACTGGCGGCTCGTGACGAAGCCGTGCGGCCGCTATTCGGACCCGGACTCGAACTGCGCGGCTACCGCTGGAACGGACGTTGGAGTGAACCGTTCCTTGTCGCCAAGGATGCCATCAACAACTTCGCTCCGCGCCTGTTGGCTTCTGGCGATTGGATGATGACCCGGCGCGACCATAAGATGCGTGCTTCACTGCTCATCGGTGGCCGTACGTCCCCATCGGCTTGGAAAGCAGTCGAGGTGCCCAAACCCGCCGGTGGCGCCATGCTCGACGAGCCCGAATGGTGGACCCTGCCCAATGGGGCGCTCTCGACGGCCTTCCGCGATGGCAGCCGGTCACGCCGTTTGTTCCGCTCCTTCAGTACAGATGGCGGCGGCCGCTGGAGTTCTCCCGTACCTACGGACTTTCCCGATGCGATGGCCAAGTTCAACGTTCTGCGGCTCTCGAACGGAGCCTACGCCATGGCGTCCTGCCCCAATCCTTCCGGAAAAAGAATCCCCCTGTGCCTGTCCCTTTCAGACGACGGCGTCGTGTTTGACTGGATGATGATCCTCCGCGGCCGCGACACTGTCTATCGCTACGCCGGCAAAGACCCGGGCTACGCCGGCTACCACTATCCGCAGTTGCTCGAGCACGGCGGCTACCTCTACGTCATCCACTCCGAAAACATGGAAGACATCGTGCTGCTTCGCGTCGCGCTCAAAGACATTCAAACTCGATAGTGTGATCGAAGGGCGTGAATCCCGTGAGATACACACTCTGGCCCGGCATCATCGCCTCAGCCCCGCGTACCTGCGTGTACTGGTGCGCTTCCACTCCCGGGCCGAAACGGACTTCGTGCCGCCCGCTCTTGATGCTTCCCGTGCCCTTCCCAAGCAGCCATGCGCCCGCTGCCTGCGGAGCCGCCGCCAGTCTGCTGACGTTGAGCTGGTCTTTGTCGCGCGCGCTGATCTCGATCGCCAGTGGAACGTTGTCCGTGCCGTGCGCCTGTATCCGAACACGAAAGCCCCTCTCTGTTTCGGTGATGGTCGCAATCTGTTCCAGGTGGCAAACCTCCGTCCGCTGGCGCTCCGGCCTTGTCTCGTTCCATTCGCCGGCCTTCACTCGATGCGGTGGGTTGAGCGGCTGATAGTATGGACCGCTCAGTTCCTGCTTGAGCACGTAGCCGCTGCCTGACTTCGTCCAGGTGCGAGGGATAAACTGCGCCTTGCCGAAAAAGGCGCTGGCGAAGCGGAGCGCGCCAACGACGGCATCGCCGCTGCGCAGCATGAGAAAACGACTGTCGCCTCGCAACATGATGGTGGCGCTCTTCTCGCCCCGCCGGATGCGGACAATTTCCAGGGCCTTGAACTCCTTCGCATAGTTCTCCGAGGGCGCTTCCACCGCCGGCAGCGGTTTGAGCATGTTCGGATAAGACATCAGCATCGACAGCGCCGCATGGGCGGGTGCGTATTTCTGCGCCACCCAGGCATAACGTGGGTTGTTGTCGCGCGTCGCCATGTAGTGCATGGGGAACCAGTAAACCCCGATATTCCCGATGGCGTTGCGATCCTGGCGGTGGCTGATCTCAGTCACCATCTCGTCACCTGGATGCATCAGGTAAAACGCCGCATCCAGGTTCTTCCGCAGCGGCTCCAACAGTTCCGGCCGCTTCAGCTTGTCGGCCATAATCACCAGCGAACGGTCGACGATGACGTTGTAGCCGATAATGCTCCGTTCGTCGTATTGTCCGTCTTCATCGATGTCGATCCCTTCGGCCAGCCACTGTTCGATGCGCTTGAGGAACGCCGGGTCCGGGTTCGCCTCGTGCAACAGTGCCATCGCCGAGCATGCCACCCAGCGGTGATTCGGCGTGTGCATGCCGCCGTTCAGCAAGCCCCTCTTGGCCCGGGTCAGGAACGGATCCAGAGTCTGCAGGATCTCCCGTGCGCCGTGCTTCTTTGCCAGACAAGCCGCGTTGCCTGCGCCCCACACGGCGAACGCGGTATCGGGTGGCGAGTTGAAGTTGGTGAAAGGCAAATGGATGTTGCCGTCGGGAGTCATTGTGCTCACGGCGTAGTCGATGCCCAGTTTCATGCGTTCCAACATCAGCGGGTTCTTGTGGAACTTCGATTTCGGATGCAGAAACGCCGCCGTGAACGTGTCCGACGATGCTGCCGGAGATGCCGGGTAGTGGATGCCAAATGCGTCCGGCCACGAGCCCCGATGCCGATGCCCCGGCTCCGTGATCTGGATGCGGAGTAGGTTCTCCACCCCCTTGTCATGGTTCCGGGCTGCGGTGGTTTCGAGATCGAGCGATGCGTCAGCGGCCAGCAACGGGGCTGCCGCGGTTGCCTGCATCCAGGCCCTGCGTGTGGTTTTCATGAGCAGTAAGCCTTATTCTCCCAAGCCGCCGGTTGTGATTCAATGTTTGGGTGCCTTACCTCCAACCCATTGCAGGGGCCGTTGTGCTCTTCGCGGGCATGGCCTCGGCTGCTCCGCATGGCATCGATTTCCAAAGGCAGGTTCGTCCGATTCTCTCCAACGCCTGCTTCCATTGCCACGGGCCAGACGCCAAGACTCGCATGGCCGGCCTGCGTCTGGATACACGGGAGGGAGCGTTCGCCACCCGTAACACAGGCACGGTCATCGTGCCGGGTAAGCCGGAAGAAAGCCTGTTGATGGCCCGTGTGATGCATCCGAACGGCACGCTACGGATGCCTCCGGCACAAACGAAGAAGGAACTCACCGAAGCCCAGAAACAAACCCTCCGCCAGTGGATCTCCGAAGGCGCCGATTGGAAGGAGCATTGGAGCTTTACCACGCCCGTGAAGCGTGAAGCACCTCCCGTGAAGAACACTGCTTGGGTCCGAAACTCGCTGGACCGCTTTATCCTTTCCAAACTCGAACAGGAGGGCTTGACCCCCGCCCCCGAAGCGGACCGGCGCGCGCTCATCCGGCGTGTGAGCCTCGACCTCACCGGCCTCCCTCCCTCGCCCCAGGAAGTGGATGCCTTCCTCAACGACCACGCCCCCAACGCCTACGAGAAACTAGTAGACCGTCTGCTGGCCTCTCCCCAGTGGGGCGAGCATCGTGGCCGTTACTGGCTCGATGCTGCCCGCTATGCCGATACCCACGGCCTGCACATCGACAACTACCGTGAGATGTGGGCCTATCGCGACTGGGTCATTCAGGCCCTCAACCGTAACCTGCCGTTCGATCAATTCACCATCGAGCAACTTGCCGGCGATCTGCTCCCCGGTCGCACGCTGCAGCAGCAAATTGCCTCCGGGTTCAACCGATGCAACATCACCACCAACGAAGGCGGCTCGATTCCGGAAGAGGTGGATGCCATCTATCAGAAGGATCGGGTCGAGACCACTGCTACCGTTTGGATGGGACTCACCGCCGGTTGTGCCACTTGCCACGATCACAAGTTCGATCCCATCGCTCAGAAGGAGTTCTACCAGATGGTGGCCTTCTTCAAAAACACCGTGCAAAAGCCCATGGACGGCAACATCCCCGATACGCCGCCCGTCATCGTCGTGCCGCGCGCCGAAGACACCGAACGATGGATGGACACCTCGGCGAAGGAAGAGGAGTTGAAGAAGAGGAGCGAGGCCCGCCGCAGATCGGCCGTGCAAGGCCTCGATGCGTGGATTGCCACCGGAGAGCACAAGAGTTGGCCGGCGCCTGTGGCCGCGCAACCCATGAAGTTGGAACTAGCCCCGGCCAAGGGCGTTACAGCGGGCAAAGGTCCTGCGCAGGAACCCGGCGCGCTGCACTTCGGCGAGAAGGCCATGCTCACCGTGCCGGATGTGCCGGAGTTCGATCCGTCCAAGCCCTTCACCTTCGCGGCCTGGGTCTACCTTCCCGGCGGGGAGGACGCCGCCGTGATCGCCAGTCATACGGATGCGCGGAACCAGGCCCGTGGATGGCTGCTCGATGTAGGTGGCCGTATTCCCCGCTTCCTGTTCACCATCCCTGGGCAAACCGACAAGGTGCAGCAGCGCGGCAGCAATGTGCAGCGCATGAAAGTGGATGCCTGGACTCACCTCGCGGTGACCTACGACGGAAGCAAAGAAACGGCAGGCGTGACCATGTACCTCAACGGGCGTCTGCTCGACTCGAGCCGGGTTCCTCGCGATCCGGAGGAGGTTCTCAAGGATGGCGACCCCGCCCGCATGGCGCTTCGCCTGGGCTCCGATGGCCGGCGCTATTTCAAGGGCGGCGCCCTGGCCGGCGTCCGCATCTATCGCGAAGCCCTGTCGCCCGATGAAGTCCAGTTGCTCGCTCGTTGGAAACGCGATGCCGAACCTGACCGCCAGTCCTTGCTGCTGATGTTCTTGAACCGCAAGGATGCCGAATATAGGCAGGTGCGCGCGGCCCTCCAGGAAGTAGAGATGGAGCGTCGCGAGATCCGCAGGCGCGGCGCCATCACTCACGTCATGCAGGAGAAGATGGACTCCAGGCCGTCGGCTCGCGTGCTCTACCGCGGCATGTACGATCAACCCCGCGACGAGGTCTTTGCCGACGTGCCGTCGGTGCTGCCTGCCATGGCCAGGGATCTGCCGCGCAACCGGCTGGGTCTGGCCAAGTGGCTGGTGGACCCGGCGCATCCGCTGATGGCGCGCGTCACCGTAAATCGCTTCTGGCAGGAAATGTTTGGAACGGGGTTGGTCAAGACCGCCGAAGACTTCGGCTCGCAGGGTGAGGCACCGGTACACCCGGAACTGCTCGATACCCTAGCCGTCGAGTTTCGCCAGTCCGGATGGGACGTGAAAGCCTTCTACAAGACAATAGCCATGTCGGCAACCTACCGCCAGTCGGCTCAGGCTACTCGCGAAAAGCTGAAAAAAGACCCGGAGAATCGCTGGCTGTCACGCGGGCCGCGGCATCGCATGGATGCCGAGATGGTTCGCGATACCGCTCTGGCCGCATCCGGCTTGCTCAACCGTAAAATCGGCGGCCCCAGCGTTCGCCCCTACCAGCCCGAAGGCATCTGGGAGACCGTGGCCATGAAGGGCAGCGATACCCGCTTCTATAAACAGGACAAAGGCGATGCGCTCTACCGCCGCAGTATGTACACATTCTGGAAGCGCAGCGCGCCGCCCGCCTCAATGGAGATCTTCAACGCCCCCACTCGTGAGAATTGCACCGTGCGGCGGGAACGCACCAACACTCCGTTGCAGGCGCTGGTGACCATGAACGACGTGCAGTACGTGGAGGCAGCGCGGCATTTGGCGCAACGCGTCCTCCGCGAGGCCGGCAAGAATTTCGATCAGCGGCTCGATCTGCTCACCGCTTATGTGCTGTCGCGGCCGTTCGACGCCGCAGAGCGGCAGATCGCCCAGGCGTCTTTCCAGGATTTCCGTACGCACTTCCGCCAACAGACCGGCGCCGCCGTGCGCCTGACGGGTATGGGCGATTCCAAGCCTGATCCCAGCCTGCCCGTGGATGAGTTCGCCGCCTGGACCATGATGGCTAACCAAATGTTGAATCTCGACGAAGCATTGAACAAGTAAGCGAGGGGCTCAATGATAAACCCGATTCAAGAATCCGTAATGGTCGAAACCCGCCGCCAGTTCTTCGGGCGCTCGGCCAGAGGCATCGGCGGCGCAGCTCTAGCAAGCCTGCTGCAAGGGGCCAATGTGAACGGCTTGCCTCACTTCACCCCGAAGGCCAAACGGGTGATTTACATGCACATGGTAGGCGCCCCGCCACAGCACGATCTGTTCGATTACAAGCCCCAGATGAAGACATGGTACGACAAGGACCTGCCGGAATCGGTGCGCAATGGACAGCGGCTCACCACAATGACATCCGGGCAGAGCCGGTTCCCCATTGCTCCCACCATCTTCAGATTTCAACAGTACGGCCAGAATGGAACCTGGCTCTCCGAGTTGATTCCCTGGAAGGCGAAGATGGTCGACGACATCGCCATCGTGCGCACCATGCACACAGAGGCAATCAACCACGAACCGGCCATCACCTACATCCAGACCGGGAATCAGATTGCCGGAAAGCCCTGCATCGGCTCCTGGATTTCTTATGGGCTCGGCAGCATGAACCAGGATCTGCCGGCCTTCGTCGTCATCAACGCCCAGCACACACACCCCCGCGCCGGTGTACAGGCGATTTCCGCGCGGCTGTGGAGCGCCGGGTTCCTTTCGGCTCAGTATGCAGGCGTGTCCTTGCGGGCAGGGGGCGACCCCGTCCTCTATATCAACAACCCCAATGGAGTCGATGCGAAAGTGCGCCGCCGCATGCTCGACGGCCTCAACCAGTTGAACCAGATACAGTACGAGAAGGTGGCTGACCCCGAGACTCGTGCCCGCATCGAGCAGTTCGAAATGGCGTTCCGGATGCAAACCTCCGTGCCGGAATTAACGGACTTGTCCAAGGAGCCCGAGAGTACCTACAAACTATACGGCGAAGAGGCGAAGAAAGGGGGAACTTTCGCCAACGCCGCCCTCATGGCCCGCAGGTTAGCTGAACGGGGCGTTCGTTTCGTGCAGATCTACCACCGAGGCTGGGACGTCCATAACAACCTGCCCGACGTGCTCCCCAGCCAGTGCAAAGACGTCGATCAGGCCTGCTACGCCCTTGTTCAGGACCTCAAACAGCGCGGAATGCTTGACGATACCATTGTCATCTGGGGCGGAGAATTCGGTCGCACAATCTACTCCCAGG
The DNA here is from genome assembly GCA_016789755.1 of Bryobacterales bacterium. Taxonomy (GTDB): domain Bacteria; phylum Acidobacteriota; class Terriglobia; order Bryobacterales; family Bryobacteraceae; genus CADEFT01. The sequence goes on along the minus strand of JAEUQG010000339.1, from coordinate 32,171 downwards.
GGAAGCTGACCGCCAACAACTACGGCCGCGATCATCACCCGCGATGCTTTAGTCTCTGGATGGCTGGCGGAGGTTTCAAAGGCGGTACTGTTCACGGAGAAACGGACGACTTTTCCTACAACATCGTCCGCAACCCCGTCCACATTCGCGACTTCCAGGCGACCTTCCTCCACTTGCTGGGTATCGATCATGAACGATTCTCCTACAAGTATCAGGGTTTGGACCAGCGGCTTACGGGCGTGGAAAAAGCGAACGTCATCAAGGCGCTCCTTGCTTGAGAGATTCAGGGATACTAGTCCTTTCTAGGCCTGTCGTACTAAGATTCTTCTTGATTAGTACTAGCTCCTCCGCTTATACTGATATCGTCTCTCGAGACATTTTTGCGGAGGAAACATGCGTTCATTCGTCTTGAGCAGTCTAGTACTGTTGTGCCTGAGCTCTGCCGCTACGGCAGTCAGCTTCAAGAACACCGCCAGCGGAGTCTGGAGTACCGGGCTCGACAATGCGGCCGTAGTACTTGCTGGAAATACCGTTGACAGCCATTATTTCTTGATCAAGCCGGCCGGTTGCGATGCTGTGCCCGCGCCCTCTAATTGCACTGGTTTCGGACCCAACGCCGTCACGGTCATCGGTCCTCCCGACGGCGCGAACCCCATCTGGACGGCAAACGATGCGAATTCGGCGTGGGTTGGACCCATCGGCGATCAGCGCAACGTTCAGGCCAACACGATTTTCAATAGCAGTAGCGATTTCTTCGTTTACCGGCTGTTCGTCAACTTCGGCGCTTTGGGGCTCTATGGCAACACTGCTACCGTGCAGTTGCGTTGGCTCAGCGACAACAACATCAACAATGTCAATGTTCCAACTGAGCAATCCCACATCCGCGTTTGCGCCGCCGCCAATCCGACCAGCCCTGTCTGCGGAGCCGGTACTCGCGTCGCCTCCTCCAACAGCGGGGCACACAACGTGAACCCGTTCAACAGCCAGCCGGCAGTCACCCTTGGGCCGTCAGTCTTTACTGCCCAGCAAATGGCGATTGACTTTGTTGTCTTCAACTCGCCAGTCGTTGCCGGGGCAAATCCAACTGGCCTGCGAGTTGAAATCCTGTCAGCTAATGCCGACCCGGTGCCGGAGCCTATGACCCTCTCCATGATTGCCCTCGGTTTGATCGGTCTCGGTCTATACCGCCGTAGCCGGTAACCGTTTCTCATCCTCGTTTTCAGACAAACGGCACATTCGCTCCTTTGCGAATGTGCCGTTTTTCCGTTTCACCGCATCCAGTTCCGGCCTTCCGGCCGTAACCTTCCATGTGTACAGCAGCAGTCAGCCAACTCACGCGGTGGTACTTGGAGGCAGCATCGCCGGCCTCACCGCCGCACGTATCCTCTCCAGCCACTTTGCCCGCATCACTATAGTCGATCAGGACCAATTTCCCGAAGATCCACTCCACCGTCGGGGTACTCCGCAAGCGCGCCACACCCACGGCCTGCTCGCCAGCGGCGGCCAAGCTCTGGAACAGATGTTCCCCGGCCTATCCCGAGACTTGCTCGAGGCTGGCGCCATTCCCGCCGACATGGCCCGCGATATTCGGTGGTTTCAGGCGGGTAACTGCCTGGCCAGATTCGCCAGTGGACTCGACGGCTTTGTCGTTGGCCGCCCCTTGCTCGAAAAGCACGTTCGCCGCTGTGTGGCAGCGCTCCCAAATGTCCGTTTCCTCTGCGGGCACCGCGCCGAGGGCCTTCTCGCCACTTCTGACCGAACACGCATCACCGGGGTCGCCATCCGCGGCCAGGAACTTGCCTCGGACCTCGTTGTCGACGCCACCGGCCGGGGTTCCCAATCCCCGAATTGGCTTGCCTCGCTTGGCTATGCTCCTCCTGCGGAGGAGCGTCTTCATATCGCCCTCGCCTACACTACTCGCCTGTTCCGTCATCAGTCGCACCACCTTGATGGCGACGCAGGCGCCGTAGTGCCCCCAACCCCCACCGGCAAAATGGGGGGAGTGATGGTCCGCCAGGAACATGGCCGGTGGACCGTCACCCTCATCGGTCACTTCGGTCCCCATGCTCCCGAAGACCTTTCCGGCTTCATCGACTACGCCAAACGCCTGCCCGCGCCCTATATCTACGAAGTTGTTCGTAGCGCCGAACCCCTGGGGGACGCTGTTTCGGCGCGGTTCCCTTCCAGCCTGCGACGCCGCTATGAGCGTCTCGTAGACTTTCCAGAAGGCTTTCTTGTCGCAGGCGATGCCATCTGCAGCTTCAATCCGATCTACGGACAAGGCATGTCTGTCTCGACACTTCAGGCTCAGGTGCTCGGCCGCTGCCTGGAAGAAAGTCCCCATCGCCTCGCCGGCCGGTTCTTCGTCGAGGCCGCCAAACTGATCGACATCCCTTGGAGCATCGCCGTTGGCAATGACCTGCGCATGCCGGAAGCCAAGGGGCCTCGCCCCGCTCAGGTTCGTTTTGTCAATTGGTACATGCAGAAACTGCACCGGGCTGCCCATGCCGATCCTGTGGTCGCTATGGCATTCCACAAGGTCGCCAACCTGCTCGCGCCGCCTCTCAGCATCCTGGCTCCATCCGTGGTCGCGCGCGTCGTTCGGAACCTCTTGTCTCCGCGGCCTCCGTTGGTGTTCAATAGGCAGAGCCGCGTATCCGGCTCAATTCCACATTCGGAGAAAACATGAACCTGAATAAAGCTCTCGACAAAGCCTACGAAGGGAAATCCCTCAAGGAAGTTCTCGATGCACCCGTAGCCGCTCTTAGCGGTGTTTCCGACGCCGATGCGAAGAACCTCGATGCGGCTTTTGGCATCAAGACCATCCGCGATCTCGGCACCAACAAATACTTCGTCCGCGCCGCTGCCATCGCCGCCCTCGAATCCTCCGAGGAATAACGCAACATCACCCGGCGCAGGCTTCCCGCGCCTGCGTCCTCAACCCTGCCTACCAATCGAACCGGTAGATTTCCTCGATCCTCGCTCCGGGGTCCATCCGCGCGATCTCCCGCAGATATCCCGTCTTCAAGTCGTATACCCACCCGTGCAGATGCGGACGTTGATCCGCCTTCCATGCCTTCTGCACAATCGACATCTCCGCCAGGTTCTGCACTTGCTCGCTGACGTTCAACTCCACCAGCCGGTCGTAGCGTTGTTTATCGTCGGAAATGGTTTCCAACTCTCGCGCATGAATGCGGTAGATGTCCTTGATGTGCCGTAGCCATTTGTTCAGCAAACCGAGATCCTGATGCGTTAGTGCGTTTCGAACACCGCCGCAATTATAGTGTCCGCACACGATAATGTGCCGCACCTTCAGAGCCTCCACCGCGTACTGCACCACGCTAAGCATGTTGAAGTCCGTATGCACCACCAGATTGGCAATGTTTCGGTGGACGAATAATTCTCCCGGCTCCGTGCCGGTGATGTCTTCTGCCGGCACGCGGCTGTCCGAGCACCCGATCCACAGGAATTCCGGCTTCTGATCTTCCGCCGTCACTTCAAAATAGTCCGGCCGGATGTTCAGCTTGTCCTGCACCCATGCCTTGTTCGCCAGCAGCAGTTTTTTGTAGGAATCCATGGTCACTTCCTGTGCGGGTCATCAATGTTCCGGTACTCGAGTGTGATGCCCTCGTACGGCGCCAGTTTCTCGAAATCATGCAGCACTTCGTAAATGTCGTGATCCATGTAAAACGCCCGTGTTCCGTCAATGAACAAGTGCGAACCCGGAGGTATGCTTCGCAGCTTCGTCTTTAGATCCGACTTGTTCACGAATGTCGCGTCTTTGTTGAACCGGATCAGGTAGAAACGCTCCTGATGCACCAGCGTGATCGCTGCGTGATGGTTCGACCGGATTACGAAAAACAACCCGAATGCGAGTCCCAGCATCACACCGGTCAGCAAGTCCGTGAACACAATCGCCGCCACCGTGAAGATAAACGGCAGGAATTGTGCCCACCCGGCCCGGTACTGCTCCCTGTAGATGTCCAGCTTCGTCAGCTTGTATCCCACAAGAATCAGAATCGAAGCCAGGCACGCCAGCGGAATCCGGTTCAGGAGCCCCGGAATCGCAACTACGGCAATCAACAGCAGCGCCCCATGTGTGAAGCAGGCCATCCGTGTGCGCCCGCCCGCGTAAATGTTCGCCGATGTCCGAACTACCACCGAAGTTAACGGTAGCCCGCCGATCAGTCCGCTCACCGTGTTTCCCATACCCTGCGCCAGTAACTCGCGGTTAGGCGGTGAGATGCGCCGGTAGGGATCCAACTTGTCCGCCGCTTCCAACGATAACAACGATTCAATACTCCCCACGATCGCAATGACGAAGCCGACCTTCCATATCTTCGGATTCGTCAGTTGCCCCCAGTCGGGCAGCGTGAACTGCGAAGCGAACTCGTGAGCCGAAGAGATCACCGGCAGACTTACCATGTGCTCCTGGGCGCTCACGTGAATTCCCGGTGCAAACATGCGGAACGCTTCGTTCAGCATCACGCTAGTCCCTACCGCGATCAGCGGCGCGGGCACAATCTTGAAAAATTTAGACCCCTTCGACGCACGCCATTCCCAGCCGACAATCAGCGCTAAGCTGATTCCGGCAATCAAAGCTGCCCCCGGACTCATTGTCACTATCGCTTCCAAAATGTCGGTGATCGTGTTGCTTGAGCCCGTTTCGAAAAATCCAAAATCGCCCTCGTAATCTTTGTCCCGCCCCAGTGCATGCGGAATCTGCTTCAAAATAATCACCCACCCGATGCCCGCCAACATTCCCTTGATGACGGCGTGCGGCACATAATCGCCTACCACGCCGGCCCGTAACATCCCCAGGCCGATCTGCATGGCGCCGGCCGCCACCACCGCCATTTGAAACACCTGAAAATTGCCGAAATCCACAATTGCCGCGGAAACAATCGTGGTCAGACCCGCCGCTGGTCCGCTCACACTCAACTGCGATCCCGATAAGAGGGAGACCAACAGGCCCCCCACAATTCCGGAGATAATTCCGGCAAACAAAGGCGCACCTGAGGCCAGTGCAATCCCCAGACACAGCGGAAGAGCTACTAGAAATACTACCGTGCCGGCAGGGCCGTCGTATTTGAAGAGGTTGCCTGACGTAGGCTGTAGCGTTGTAGAGGAACTCACAATTTCAGGAATGAATCCTCTTTAATATACGTTTCGTACGAGTGTGGAGTCAACGCCAAAACGCTACTTGTGAGCCGCTGCGTAATGCGCCTTCAGCAGATCCTCTCCCCACTCATTGCCGGTAAGATCGCGCCACACGGAATGCACGTGATTCGCCCCGTTCTGCGTGTTGTCGTACTCCACCAGAAACGTCGCCGATTGGACACGGTAATAATGCGGCGCTCCAACCGCCTCGCCTCCGGCCCAGGCGAAGTTGACATTCGTTCCGGCCTTCCGGATCTGATCCATCCTATGCTGCGACACCTGCTCCGGCAGATTGCTCGCGTACTCTTCCAGCAATGCCTGCAGCGCTTGCCGTTGCTTGGCGGTCATCTTCGCCGCCGAAAGACCGCTCGGCTGTCCGCTCAGCGCCACCTTGCGGTCGGCCCCCGTGAGAATGTCCTTATAAGCCTCCGCCGCAACGATCGCTGTCTTCTTCTGGTCAGCGCTGAGCGATTGCACCAATTCCCGGCCCAAATCCTCTTCCCGTCCCAGCACTCGCAGGCCCTTCCGCGGTCCTTCCTTAACATGTGCCGGGTTCGTACCCATGAACATCGGTGTGCTCGCCACCTTCCCATTCACGATCGTGAAGTGCAGGCTCAAGTGATGGCCTTCCACCCGGAAGCCCCACGCGCCGGTTTCCGATGGCTCGCCGAATACCGAGAAGTAATACTTCTCCGGATTGCGCCGTTCCCCATCGTCCTTCTCCATGATCCGGAGAATATCTTCCAGACTCATGATGGAAGTTGCCTTGATGTAACCGCGCTGGCTTAATCCAGCCGACAGGAGCGCCTGCGCCAGGTGCCTTTGGGTCGGCGTCATCTCACGCAACGTCAGCCCTTTCCGCCCTCGCTTCACGGTTTGCACCAAGTTGTTGTCCGGCACGAAATGCCAGAAAAACAGCTCCTGATCTTTGATGTCGAAGGTGCCCTTGCTCCGCTGGTCGGCATTCAGACTGGCAAGATAGGCCTTCGCCGCCTCCGACATCACCGCCGGTGACGAAACACGCAGGTAGGCCGATGACAGCAGAAATCCGAAGGCGAGGATCAAACCGCCTCGCAGGAACAGGGAAGCGCGGGAACAGCACAACACGTGGATAAAGCTCCTTTCAGGTAACTTCAGGAGTATATCAAACCTAGCCTGGGACGTGGATGCAAAACTCGCTACGCCCGAGGCTGCTCAGAAGGGAATGTCCTTCTTCGGCGCCGATGCCGCAAAGCTCGCGCTCTGCAGGTACTTGTAGGGGTTGATCGGACTCCCGTTGACCCGCACTTCATAGTGCAGATGGGGGGTTGTTGCCCGTCCCGTAGCGCCCGAAAACGCTACCACTTCGCCCATGCGTACCGATTGCCCCGGCAGTACATTGAATCGCGACAGGTGAGCATAATAAGTCTGCGTTCCGGCTGGATGTTCCACGATCACAATCCTGCCGTACCCCGACATGTTTCCCACAAATCGCACATGTCCGTCCGCAGTCACGCGCACCGGAGTTCCCGTCATCGCCGAAATGTCCACGCCCGCATGGAACGCGCCGTCTCCCGAGAACGGGTCAATTCTTGCGCCAAAATAGCTCATCAGGCGTCCCTGTACCGGCCAGATCATCGGTTTCGTGTTCAGGTATAACGCCGTATTAGGTGTATGTCGCGCAATCCGGGCCGACTTGAGAAAGTCATACTCGGCCAGACTCTCCCTGAGCGTCGGTACCAGCCTTCCCTCGTTCACGATGTCCGGGGGGCCTTCCAGCTTTCTTTTTAGCCCGTAAGCCATCGAAACTTCACTGGCGAACAACTGTAGGTTCGCGAGCTGCTGGTTGGTTTGATTGGCGGTCTTTTCCAGTTGCGAATAACGCTGCCGCAATGAGTCCACTTCCGCCCGCAAAGTGTTGTAATTAGTTACCTTCCAGACCATTCGAAGGTAGCTCGATACCATGCCGAACAAAGAGAAGCTGCCCAGGAGGGCAAGCGCGAGCACGACGTACACAGCGGAATGAGGAACGTGAAAGCGGCGCAGACGCCCATGCAGGGAATGGGCCACTACTAAGATGAAGTATTGCTGCTTCATTTGGAATTCTAGAGAAAGCCGAGCTAGTCCTGTAGAGGGGCAGGACTACGCCCAACCCACAACCGAAAGATTACGAAAGAGCAACTACAACCATCCAACCTTACCAGGATTACGTTCCCTGTGTCAAGGCAAAATGACACACCGCTGTGTCCGTACGACACACTCTAACCTACAGATAAATATGGGTTTGTCGGATAGGGAAGGAAAAGCGATAACCTAAGGGAACAGCCTTACAATCCTCCACCCGCAACCTTCCCAACAGTACTCCACACGGTCGTGAAGCCTGCTCTCCCTTCCTTGCCAGAACTCTAACCGCACCGGTCTCACCCTATATCCCCCCCAATGCGGCGGCCGCTCCACTCCCGCCGGGTTCTTACGACGCCTGTCCCTGATCGCAGCCTCCAACTCCTCCCTGCTCCCTAGTTCCTCACTTTGCCGCGACACCGCTGCCCCAACCCTTGCCTCATAAGGCCGGGTCTGGAAGTACTCCTCGCTCTCCAGTGCACTCACCCGCTCCACTTGCCCGTAAATCCTCACTTGGCGGTGCAATTCCTCCCAATAAAACACCAGTTCCGCCCTCGGATTCTCTTCCAACTCCCGCCCCTTCCGGCTCCCGTAGTTTGTAAAGAACACAAACCCATGCTCGTCGAATCCCTTTAGAAGCACCATCCGTGCCGAAGGTGCTCCGTCCGCCGAAGCCGTCGCCAAGGCCATCGCATTCGCCTGCCCGATCCCCGCATCCAGCGCCTCATCGAACCAACGCCGGAATTGCACCACGGGGTCAGGATGAACCGAGTCAGGACCCAACGGCGTCCCCTCGTACTCACGCCGAATTTCCGCGAAGTTCACCCTCTCATGGTATCAACGCGAACCCCGCCGGGATGTGATAATAACAGCGTGGCGAAACAGAAAGACATCGAGGAGCGCCTGGAGCGTACCGAGAAGCAACTGCGTATGTTCCAGAAAATCAGCCGCTTCATGGTTCGCGAAATGCCTCTACAGGACGTACTCCAGGGCATCGTTGACCTCGTCGTTGAATTCACCGCCTGCGATTCCTGTCTCCTTTACCTTATGGAAGACAAGGAACTCGTCCTCTGCGCCTCCAACACGCCTCACCCTTCGGTCATCGGCAAGGTGCGTCTCAAACTCACCGAAGGTTTGACCGGATGGGTTGCCCGCGAACGGCGAATGGTTGCCATCTCGCGCGAGTCCTTCAAAGACCCTCGCTTCAAATTCTTCGGCGACCTGCCGGAAGACACCTTCGAAGCCTTCCTTTCCGCCCCCGTCATTGCCCGCAACCGGGTCGTCGGCGTCATCAACGTCCACCACCGCCAACCCCACTCCCACTCCGGCAACGAGATGGAAGTAATCACGACGGTCGGCGAACAAGTCGGCTGCCTCCTCGTACTGGCCCGCATGCCCAGCGCCGTTATCGAGGAGTCAAATCACGCCGATCTCGTTCTCTCTGCCGGCCCGATCACGCCGAGAATGTAGCATGCGCCGCCGCGCATTTCTCTCCTTGGGCGCGGCCGCTGCGGCGACCGGTCAGCCTACTTTCGAACGTGTACTGCGTCTCGAATCGGGGCTCAGCGTCGTTTCCGTGGCTCCAGGCGAAGGGGAAACCCCTGTCCTCCTCGCCAGCGGGCCGTCGTCCTCCTACATCATTCATCACTTCAACGGCGATTGGCGGCGTGAGCCCCTTCCGGAAGCAGCTTCCTCCGTCTCCTCTTCCCAAGGTGCTTTCTGGATCGCCGCCCGCTCCGGCATTTTTACCCGCGCGGCCGGCGGCGCCAAATGGCAGAAACGCTGGGAGGGCGAAGGGCTTGAGCACATCGTCTTCATTGGGCCCAAAGGCTACGCGGCCGGGGCCGGCAAAACCATCCTGGAGTATGGTGAAGACGGCGAATGGCGGCGTATCCCCGCCGCCGACGAGCCCACCACCAATACCGCGAACACCGCCTATCATTGGATTTCTTTCCTAACCCCCCGTGTGGGAGTCATCTCCGGGGCTTCCCGCCCTCCGCGCAAAGGGCGCACCGAATCCTACCCTGCATGGCTCGATCCCGACCGCGCATCACGGCGAAAAGAATGGCCCGGCGCCTCCGTCACCCTCGAAACGCGGGATGCCGGCCTCACTTGGCGTCACTCGGTTACCTCCATCTTCGGCAAGATCACCCGCGTCCGCTACGCCCGCGACGGCCGCGGCCTTGCCCTCGTCGAGTTCCACGATGAGTTTGAGTATCCCAGCGAGGTCTTCGCCATTGACCTCAAGTCCGGATCGAGCGAGCGAGTCTTTCGGCGCAAAGACCGCGCGGTCACGGACACCTGGCTGTTCTCAGGCCTCGGCTGCCTTGCAACCGTCCATCCCACCGCCGCGCCGGACCGGCCAGGCGCCGTATCTGTTTACATTTCCAACGAGCTAAGAGACTGGACGGAATACGTGTTACAAGGTGTAACCGGAAATCGTGTCTGGCTTGCCGCGACGCCTCAGGGCGTCCTCTGGCTTGCCACCGATTCCGGCTTTCTCTGCCGGTCGAGCGAACCGCTCGCCGGAACAAAGGGTTTAAGATAAAAAAGACATTCCGTAGTAAGGAGCTTACGCAAAATGAAAACAACATCGCCGTCAAGGCGAGCGCTTCGGAGGTTCGTGTGTCTTACCGTATTCGCAGCTTCTGCCGTCTCCGCCTGGGCTGCCGGCAAGTCCGCTCCATCCTCCTCTCCCCCCAAATCCCCTGATCTTTCTTCCGTCCGTCAGCGAGCCAAGCAATTGACGGGCAACTCCTCCCTCTACTTCGAACCCAACCGCGGCCAAGCCGGCAAATCCATCCTCGCCGTCAGCCGTGGCGGCGGATTCCTCACCCTCCTTAGCGGGCGCGAAACCCTCTACCTCAACTCCAACACCGCCGACCCCATAACCATGCAATTAGTCGGCGCTGCCTCCCCGATTTCCGTTGAATTCGAGCAGCCCCTGCGCGGCATTAGCAATTATTTTTACGGTAAAGATCCGGCCAACTGGCACACCGATGTCCCCCACTACGCCAAGGTCCGGTTCAAGCAAGTCTACCCCGGCATCGATCTTGTCTACTACAGCACCGAACAACGGATGGAGTACGATTTCGTGGTCGCCCCGGGTGCCGACCCGCGGCAAATCCAAATGGCGTGGGACGGGGTCGAAAGTTCCCAGATCGACAAGAATGGCGATATCCTCCTGCGCACCGCCGCCGGCGACATCCGCCATAAGCGCCCGGTCATTTACCAGGAAGTAGGTGGCGTCCGGATTCCAGTCGAGGGCCGCTATACCGCGCAGGGTGAGCACCGCTTCGCCTTCACACTGGGCGAATACCGCAGAGAACTGGCCCTTGTCATCGACCCCACCATCTTCTACTCCACCTACATCGGTGGTTCGCAACTCGACGACGCGTTCGCCCTTGCCCTTGACGCGGCCGGCAACGCCTTTGTCGGCGGCAGCACACGCTCCGCCAATTATCCTCTCGTTTCCGGGCCCCCGAACTCGCAACTAACCGGAAACAGCGACGGATTCATCACCAAACTCTCCGCCGACGGGCAGGGACTGTTCTACTCCACCTTCATCGGTGGAAACATCGAGGATGCCATAAGCGGTGTCGCCGTCGACTCCGCCGGCAACGCTTACGTGACTGGGGAAACCACTTCCGACAATTTCCCTACCACCACCAACCCGTACCAAAAGGACCTGCGCGGCCTGGTGGATAGCTTCGTCACCAAGCTCAGTCCGAACGGGAATCAACTTGTCTATTCCACCTATGTCGGAGCGTTCGATTCGGAAGACCGCGCCACTGTTATCGGCGTCGACGCCGCCGGCAACGCAGTGATCGCCGGTTTCACGACATCCTTCGCGTTCCCCACCACCGACGGCGCGGTCGATACCAGTTACAACGGTGCAACCGACATCTTCCTGACCCAGCTCAACGCCACCGGCCAGCAACTCGTCTTCTCCACGCTCTATGGCGGTAACTCCCATGAAATTCCGCGCGCACTCGTCGTGGACGGCGGCGGGGATATCTACTTGGCCGGCTACACTCAGTCCACCGATTTCCCTACAACTGAGGGGGCCATCCAACGCACCCAGCGGGGCATCCAGGACGCCTTTGTCGCCCGCTTCAGCCAATCTGGCAAACGCGTCGTCTTCAGCACCCTCCTTGGCGGCGTTGGTCAGGAAGTGGCGTTCGGGGTATCCATTGAGCCTGGGGGCCGTATCCTAGTGGCTGGCCAAACGACCAGCAACGATTTCCCCACCACCACCGGCGCTTATCAGACCAACATGCGCGGCGTGACCAATGCTTTTGTTTCGCGGCTCAATTCCACAGCCTCGAAGGTGATTGCCAGCACTTTGATCGGGACCACCAGTCTCGACTTTGCTTCTTCCGCCCGGTCTCTTGATGCTGCCCATGTTCTCATCACAGGGTTCTCCAGTTCCAATTCCTACCCCACCACTCTGGACGCCTGGCAGTTCTCGGGCGGGTTCGCCGGGGACGGCATTGTCTCCGTCTTCACTCCCATGCTGAACTCTCTGGCCTTTTCCTCCGTTCTCGGTGGCTCGGCCGAAGACATCGTCAAAGTATCCGCATCCGCCCCGGGCGGGGACGTGGTCTTTGCCGGTACTACAGGCGGCGGCCTTACGGTCACCGGGGAGGCTTACGATCAGACCTTCAACGGCCTTTCCGACGTCTTCGTCACTCGCGCCACCGGATTCAACTACGTCGAATGCGTATCCACCGCCACTCCCGCCGGAACCACCTTCCCCTCGCAGGGAGGCGGCAGCGGCATCGGCGTGGCGGGCTCGTTCTGCCCCTGGTATGCATTCTCCAGTACGCCTTGGGTTGCGCTTACCTCCAACGCCCTGTCTCAGGGGCCCGGCTCGCTTAACTTCACACTCGCCGACAACGCCTCGGCCGGACCCCGCACGGCCCTCGTTCACGTCGCGGGCAACCAGGTACACCTTCTTCAGAAGGGTACCTCCACCGTGCCCCCGTTCAGCGACGTCCCCAATTCCGACGCCTTCGTGGACTATGTCCGCATCATGAAAAGCAACGCCATCACATCCGGCTGCGATGCCGTAAACTACTGTCCCACACAGAACACGACGCGAGGCCAAATGGCTGTTTTCATTGTTCGCAGCCTCCTCGGCAGCGACGATTTCCAGTTCCCGGCGGCACCCTATTTCACCGACGTTCCGGCGACGCATCCCTTCTACAAGTGGATTCAGAAGCTTCGCCAGATCGGCGTCACCCAGGGCTGCAACTTGACTCAGTACTGCCCTAACGACTCCGTTACCCGCGGCCAGATGGCGGCGTTCCTCATCCGCGCGAAATACGGCAACAACTTTCAGTACAACCTGACCCAGTCCTTCACGGATGTGCCTGCCTCGCACACCTTCTTCTCGCACATCCAGAAGCTGCGTCAGACAGGCGTTACGCTCGGTTGCACGGCGACTGCGTTTTGCGTCAACGATCCAACCACCCGCGCACAGATGGCGGCATTCCTAACTCGAATGTTTCTCACTCCCTGGTAGCGGCGCGGCGCAACCGGTCGTGCACGGCGCTCCATTCGGCGCCGTCCGGCGGCGCTTCCACGGCAATCCACTCCAGGCGAGCCTCGTCGGCACGGTGCAGCGCTTCGTACAAAACCTGTGCGTAGCGCACCGCATCCGGCGGCATTGCCACCGCGAACTCCGCCTCGGCCCGGCGATCCACGTAGAGATAAGCGCCGCGCCCCGCAGGCAGTTGCCCATTCCGCACCAAATACACCGTGGTCCGCGGAGCATAGTGACGCTCGTGCATCCCCGGTGACGGATGCGCTCCCTCTACCGCGCCGCCAATCGCCACCGTACGCCCTAAGACCGCTTCCAATTGCGCGTGTGAAATCATCCCCGGGCGCAACAGAACCGGTGCTCCGCCGGCTACCGACAACACCGTCGATTCGATCCCCACTTCGCATGGGCCGCCGTCCAGGATGCACTCGATACGGTCTCCCAATGAGGCCCTCACATGCTCCGCCGTTGTCGGCGACAACTCCGTGAACCGGTTCGCGCTGGGTGCTGCCACCGGCACTCCGGCAAGGCGGATCAATGCCAGCGCTATGGGATGCGACGGCATCCGCAGCCCCACCGTGCCCAGCCCCGCAGTCACTATGCCGGGTACCGCCTCAGTTCTCTCCACCACCAGAGTCAGCGGGCCAGGCCAGAACCGCGCAGCCAGCGCCTCGGCCGCCTCCGGCCAGTCCCGAGCCAGTCCGCGTGCCATCTCCACGCTCGCCACATGCACAATCAACGGACTGCTCGCCGGACGCCCCTTCACTTCGTAAATCCGCGCCACTGCCTCCGCATTTAATGCGTTCGCCGCCAGCCCGTACACCGTCTCCGTCGGAATGGCCACCAGTTGACCCTCCTTGAGCAGACGTGCTGCGTGCTCCAATTCTGTTTTGGAAATCATCGCTACTCGGGCAAGTCGTCCTTCGCGTCACCCGCCGTCTTCCCGGTCTTCCGCCACACCAGATAGGAGTGCATCAGATCCTCTAAATCCCCGTCCAGCACCCGGTCGACGTCGCCGATCGCCAGCTTCGTCCGGTGGTCTTTCACCATCCGGTAGGGCGCCAGCACGTAGCTCCGAATCTGGGAACCGAAGTTGATGTCGAGCTTCGCGTCTTCCAGCTTTTTCTCTTCTTCGCGCCGCTTCCGGATCTCCAACTCGTACAGCCGCGCCCGCAGTTGCTTCAGGGCACCCGCACGGTTCTTGTGCTGCGACCGCTCATTCTGGCACTGTACTACGATCCCCGTCGGCAGGTGTGTCATTCGGATCGCCGAGTCGGTACGGTTCACGTGCTGCCCGCCCGCCCCCGACGCGCGGAATGTGTCTACACGCAAGTCTTCCGTTTTGATCTCGATCTTGATCTCATCGTCGACCTGCGGAATGACGAATACGGAGGCAAACGAGGTGTGCCGGCGCGCCGCGGCGTCGAACGGCGAAATGCGCACCAGCCTGTGCACTCCCACTTCGCTTGCCAGCAGCCCGAATGCCTTTTCACCGTTGACCTCGAAAGTGGCCGATTTGATGCCTGCCCCTTCGCCTTCTAACCGGTCGGTAATGACGGCTTCAAACCCCATGCGCTCGGCCCAGCGCAAGTACATGCGCAGCAGCATCTCCGCCCAATCCTGGCTCTCCGTCCCGCCTGCCCCGGGGTGGATGGTCACAATCGCGCTGTGGGAGTCGTTCTCTCCGCTCAGCAGCATTCCTGTCTCCAGCACGTGAAGCCGCGTGGAAAGCTGCCGGATGCTCTGCTCAATCTCCGCGCCCACCGCTTCCCCTTCCCCCGCCAACTCAAATAACGTGTCGATGTCCGATGTCATTGCCGTGATTTGGGCATCGCTTGCCAACGCCTCTTCCAGGCGCTTGCGCTCCTGCATGACCTTTTGGCTCTGCTCGGGGTTATTCCAGAAATCAGGGTGGGATACTCTTAGATCGATCTGCTCGAACTGCTTTCGCTTGGCGGGAGCGTCAAAGATAGCTCCGCACAGCGTCTGCCTGCTGGCGGAGCGGAACGTACTCCCTCTGAAGTTCTTCCAGGGTCATAAGTTCTTATGGTAGCAAAGCGTACAATATGTTCATGGCGGACAGGCGCACGAACTTCCCGGAGCCCATGGCCGGCGGTCTCTGCTATATACTCGGCCCCGTCAGTGCTCTTTTCTTTTTGTTGTCGCACCGCTATCGCACCAGCCGATTCGTCCGATTCCACGCCTGGCAGTCCATCTTCTTCAGCCTCGGCGCCGTTGTCGCCATTGCCCTAGCGATCGCCGTTTCCGCGCTTCTTCCGCTCGAATATGTGGCATGGGCGCTGTTTGCGGCGTTTGCCGCGAGCCTAATCCTGACCCTCACCTGGTTTTTCGCCATCTGGCGTGCCTTGGAAGGCAAGGAATGGAACCTGCCTCTGGCAGGCCACATTGCCCGCGCCTGCCTCTGAACCTCATCCCGATCCGTACCGGCCTGAGAATCACGTCTTGACAATATTCGTGATAACGAATATGCTCAACACAGGTAAAATGACATGATCCGCATTGTCCCGTCCGAACAAAGACATCATGCCGACTTCGGCTGGCTTTCCACCCGCTGGCATTTCTCTTTCGACAGCTACTGGGACCCCGAGAACGTGAGCTGGGGCCCACTACGCGTGTTCAATGACGATGTTGTTCAGCCCGGGCAGGGTTTCGGCACGCACGGCCACCGCGACATGGAGATCGTCAGTATCGTTCTCGATGGCGCCCTCGAACACGCTGATTCCATCGGCACTCGTCAGGTCCTGCGGGCCGGAGAAGTGCAGGTGATGTCGGCAGGGGCGGGGATCCGCCACTCCGAATACAACGCCTCCTCCACCGATACCGTTCACTTCCTGCAACTTTGGATCGAGCCGCGCCACAAGAGTCTGACCCCTCGGTGGGAGCAGCGGGAGTTTCTTGACCGCGACAGCAAACTCCTACCGGTTGTTTCCTCTGGCGACATCCCCGGAACCCTCGTCATCGATCAGGATGCCGTCGTCTACGTGTCGCGCCTCGGGGCAGGGAAGACGTTGACCCACGAACTCCGCACCGGACGCAAGGCTTATCTCTTCGTCAACGAAGGGACTCTCTCCCTCAATCGGGAACGTTTGGCCATGGGCGATCAGGCTCGCATCGACGCAGAGACTGTGCTGCACTTTGCCGCCGATGCCAATACCCATTTCGTGTTGCTCGATCTGCCGGCCTGATTCACCGCAACTGCTTCACCGGCACGTTGAACGCAACCGTGTTCACTTCTCCCTTGTTCTGAAACTGCACCCAAACCCGGTACACACCCTCGCGAGGGAAGATCATGTTGAACTGTACCTTCGGCCCTCCGTCGGCGATAAACGGATGCGTGTGCACCAAGTCGATTAAGTCGCTGCTCGCCGCCAGCATGTGGCCCCACGCCCCCAGGTACTGTTCCAGCTTCAACTCGCCCTCCCGAGGCTTCAAGGTGAAGAAGAGCAGCGTCTTGAATCCAGCCAGCGGCTGCGCCGGTTCCATCACGAGAGAAGCCTCCAGATTCGCACCCTGCTGCGGCGCTGTATCCGCCTCGGGCGGCCGAACTTTCTCCGCCTTTCCAGCCACAAACAGCGTACTCGTATTCATCTGCGGCGTGCCTCCCGCCGGGAAGAAATCCGTCACCACCCGATACGCTCCAGGTTTCGGCAATGCCGTGCGAAAGCGGAACACGCCGCCCGGTTCGTATTCCGGATGCTCGTGCGCGAAATAAGAAAGATCTTCACTCACCAGGAACAAGTGGAATAGTTTCTCGTGGACAATCTCGAATTTCTCCACGGTCTTGCCGTCGGCCGGATTCTCCACCCGGAACTCCATGCCCACTGGTGCTCCAGGTTTCGCCACGCGTGGCGTAAGGTGCAGATGAACCGGATACTCCACCGGATCGGCGATCTCGGGAATCAGCTTCATGCCGCATTTACCGCACTTGCCCGGTCCTTTGGAACGGATGTCTTTGTCCATGGGACAAAAAAAACCGAATTCCACAGTTTCTTTTTCTGCCACCGCTTCAGGAACCTGCTGTGCCGGCAGAACGAAGGCAACCAGCAGTAACAGCGGGAAGGGCACGGCGGTCACCCCTCGAACGGCCATACCGCCGTGGTTGTGTACCCGCCGTCCACGGCAATCACTTGGCCCGTAATGTAGTCGGAAGCCGGGCTGCTCAAGAAAACAGCCACGTTTCCGATGTCCTCCGGCGTCCCCGTCCGCGGATTCGCCTGGCACCCTTTCAACCAGTTCTTCATGTGCTCCGCCTCCCACATCTTCCGGTTCAGATCGGTGATGATGAACCCCGGCGCGATGCAATTGACCTGGATGTTATACCGTCCCCATTCGGCAGCGAGCGTCCGGGTGAAGCCCGCCAGCGCGCTCTTCGTGATCGCGTATACCGTAAGAAACGGCAACCCAAGCACCGACATCAGGCTGCCGATATGCACGATCTTCCCGCCCTTGCCCCGCTCTACCATCCTGCCGCCCACCAACTGCGTCAGCCGGACAATGCCGTGCAAATTCGTCTGCAGCAGGTGCTCGTATTCCTGTGGCGAATAGTCCGTGAATCGCTTCCGGATATTCGTACCCGCGACGTTTACCAGGATGTCGACATCGCCCACCGCCGCCGCGGCGGCTTCGATGCTCGCCGTATCTGCCATATCCAGGCGCAACGCCTCGGCCTGATAGCCCTGCTCCCGCAACTCGGCGGCGTTGGCCTCCAGTTGCTCCAGGCTGCGGGATGCCAGTATCGTCCTTGCCCCTGCGGCTGCTATCCCGCGCGCAATCGCTAACCCGATCCCACGGCTTGCTCCGTTGATCAGCGCGGTCTTCCCTTCAAGCGAAAACGGTGTCGTGTTCATGCGAAGTTTCATCTTAACGTACCGTGCCCGGCCCCTATGCGGATGCAATTTACAACGCAACGTTGTAGTCTCGTAAACGAGGCTTCTTCATCTATGGCATTCGAATCCAGCAGAAGGCATTTCTTTTTCGGCACGCTCTTGGCCGGCGCGGTTCCCAGCGGCGGGTTCGGCAGTTCCGCATCGCTGCGCAGCATGGGCTACCGCTCCCCGAACGAAAAGCTCAATATTGCCGCCATCGGCTCCGGGGGCAAGGGCAGCAGCGACATCGATGGCTGTGCATCGGAGAATATCGTCGCCCTCTGCGACGTCGATGAAAAGCAGGCCGCCCGTAAATTCAAGGAGTACGAAAAGGCGCCGAAGTACAAAGACTTCCGCAAGATGCTGGATAAAGAAGGCAAGAGCATCGATGCGGTCATCGTCAGCACGCCGGATCACATGCATGGCACGGCTGCCATGTGGTGCATGGAACGTGGCAAAGGCGTCTACGTGCAGAAGCCTCTCACCCGCACCATTTGGGAAGCGCGCCAATTGATGGAGGCGGCCAACAAATACAAGGTCGCCACCCAAATGGGCAACCAAGGCTATTCCAACGAAGGTACCCGCCAGGTCGCCGAAATGATCTGGAGCGGCGCCATCGGCAACGTCACGGAAGTCCATGCCTGGACTAACCGCCCGCTCTGGCCCCAAGGACTGACGGCCGCCCCTGCCCCATCCGACGTGCCCTCCACCCTCGACTGGGATCTCTGGCTGGGCATCGCCGAAAACCGCCCCTTTACCATGGGCGGCGAAGGCTACCCCAATCAGTACGGCGGCTTCTATCAGCCCTTCAATTGGCGTGGCTTTTACGACTTCGGCTGCGGAGCCCTCGGCGATATGGCTTGCCACATCCTCGGGGCGCCCAACCTTGCCCTGCAACTCGGCTCTCCTACCAGTGTCGAATGCATCAAGAAAGAAGGCACCAGCGACATTCAGTTCCCCCGCCAATCTGTCACCCGTTTCGATTTTCCCGCCCGGGGCAACATGCCTGCCTTGAAGCTGTTCTGGTATGACGGATTGAAAGAGAATCCGAAGATCGAAGGCGTGGCCCCCGGCGAAATCCTTGGCGATCTTCCGATGCGCGGCTTCGGACGCGGTGCGGGCGGCCGCCGCGGCCAGGGTCAGGCGCAAGGCGCACCCCCGCCGAGGCCTGCCCAAGCTCCCACAGGATTCGTCGGCCGTGTCTTCGACTATGCCGGCTTCGAGGCGGTCAGGAACGACCCCGAGGCCCGCACTCCTCCCCCAAACGGCAGCCTCTTTATCGGCGATAAGGGTATGATCACTACCGGCACTTATGGCGAGCAGACTCGCCTGCTCCCGGTTGATCGCATGAAGGACTACAAGTTCCCCGACCCGTTCCTCACTCGCTCCCCCGGTCACTATCGCGATTGGATCCGGGCATGCAAAGGCGGCGACCCGGCCTGCTCCAATTTCAATAACGCCGTCCCCTTCGTCGAATGGATGCTTCTTGGGGTGATTGCGCTCCGTGTCGAAGGCAAGCTCGAATGGGATCCCGTGAAGATGCGCATTACCAACCATCCGGCGGCGAACAAGTACATCAAGCCCTCTTTCCGCAAGGGTTGGTCGTTCGTCTAGGAAGGAAAAACGTATGCTGCGCCTGGCGATGGCCGCATGCTTCGCCGCCCTGCTGGGTGGGGCAGATCCTACGTTTCTGCGGCGGTCGCTGGATGAAATCCAGCCCGCCGCTTGCGATCTCACCGAAAATGCCAAAAGTGCGTCCTACAAGCCCATCTTCGGCATCGGCGACTCTCAGGCAAGGCAGTTGAAAGGTGTCGCCCGCTACGGGGAATTGACAGTCTCTCCAGGCGGGTCCAGCGCTCTGGTGGAATACCCCGCCGAAGAGCAACTCTACTTCATCCTCGAAGGCAACGGCGACCTGCTCTATGGCGCCGATAAAGGTCCCGTCCGCCAGCACGACTTCATGTATCTGCCTCCCGGCATCCGCCACGGCATGGCGAACTTTTCTTCCGCGCCCGTGCGGTTGCTTGTCATGGGCTTCAAGATTCCCCAAGGAGTCAAGACCGCGCGCCGGGAAAAAGCCATGGTTGCCAACGCCGGCGACGTGCCTCTCCAAATTCTCGGCGGCCACGGTCCCACCGCCCAGTTCAAGCTGCTCATGGGGACCACCGAAAGCACTCGCGACAAACTCGCCGCCGCCAGCCAGATGGCGAGTCTGTTCATCATGGACTTTGCCCCCGGCGGCACCAATATCCCTCATCACCATGAGACGGAGGAAGAAATCTACTTCGTCCTCCGCGGCAAGGGCGACATGGTCGCCGGTGGGGGCGCTGACGGCAACGAAGGGCGCTACCCCGCTAAGGCCGGCGACGCCTATTTCTTTCGCTTGAACACCACCGTCGGCTTTTACAGCGGAGCGAAACCCGGCGATGAGCACGACCTCGTCCTTGCCGTCCGCTCGAAATTTCCCTTCCGGCGAAATTGACCCCTGTTTGCGCCGTTCGACGCATGCGTAGCCGAGGCTCGATGCGCTCCGCCACGTTCTTCCTTTCTCCTTGCTCCCGGCGGTGTCATTCGCCGCTGTTTTCACGGTTCCCCCGGGGCTGAATCCTGGCGATCCCTACCGGTTGGTCTTCATCACCGCCGGCAATCGCGATGCGTTGTCATCCAACATCGCCGACTACAATACCTTCGTCGATGACGCCGCCAATGCCGGAGGGTCCTATCTCCAGCCGCTCGGCGCCTCCTGGAAGGCCGTCGGATCTACCATTGCTGTCACGGCTGTCGCCATCTCGGCGGCTCGAATCCCACGCCATCTACCGGCTGGATGGAACGCTCGTGGCCAACGGAGCTGCAGACCTGTTCGACGGATCGATTCTGGCGGGCATAGTGATCACCGAACTCGACACGATCAACAACAACTCCGTTTGGACCGGCACGCAAGCCGATGGCACGCAGTACGGTGCCGTGTGGCCTCTCGGTTCCGATCTTCCTGGCGTTGGGATATCTTGGCTCACCGACGACCGGTATCGTACACCCGTGGAGATCCTTTAGATCCGCGACCCATGTACGGCATCTCCGAGATCCTCTACGCTCCAGGCGCAGTCCCAGAGCCTGCGTCCTTCTTCCTCCTGCCGGCCGGTGCCCTTACTATCCTCGCCGTCCGCCGAAGACGCAAGCCTGCCCTATAATGGGGCTCATGTTCAGCCGCTCTGTGTGCGCCGCGCTTTTCCTCGCCGCATCCGCCCTGCCGCAAATCGCCGATTCGCCATCCGCCCAGGTGGCCGGCATCCCCGTCAACTACACCGAATCGCAGGCAGGCGCCTACACGCTGCCCGACCCGCTCAAGCTCGCCAACGGCAAGCCCGTGCGCGACGCCAAAGCCTGGGTCTCCAAGCGGCGCCCGGAAATCGTCCGGCTCTTCGAAGAAAATCAATACGGCCAGGCTCCGCAACGTCCCCCGAAAATGAGCTTCGACGTCTTCGACAAAGGCACGCCCGCCTACGATGGAAAGGCCCTCCGCCGTCAAATCACCATTCACTTTTCCGAAGTGAAATCCGGCCCCAAACTCGACCTGCTCCTCTATCTCCCCGCCAACGCAGCCAAGCGCGTCCCTGTTCTCCTCAACATCGCCTTCACCGCCAACTCCAACATGGTCGACGATCCCGGCGTGAAACAGGGCGAGGTCTGGAGCCGCGAGAAAAAACGAGTCCCCGCCGCGACGGGGCGCCGTTTCGGAAGCCTCAAGATTCTCCCCTTCCTCGAAGCCGGCATCGGTGTCGCCACCTTCTACTACGGCGATGTCGAACCTGACTTCGCCGGCGGCGAATCCTTTGGTGTACGCGGCCAATTCAAGGAGTCCTGGGGCGCCATCGCCGCCTGGGCCTGGGGCATGAGCCGCGCTCTCGATTACCTCGAAACCGACGCCGCGGTCGACGCCAAACGCGTCGCCATCACCGGCATCTCGCGCCTCGGCAAGACCGTCATGTGGGCCGGCGCCCGCGACACCCGCTTCGCCGCCGTCATCGCCAGTTGCTCCGGCGAAGGCGGCGCTGCGCTCAGCCGCCGCAACTACGGCGAGACGATAGCCCATTTGACCGAAGCTTCGCGCTACCCCTACCAGTTCACCCCCAAGTACGCCGACTACGGCAAGCGCGTCGAGGAGTTCCCCGTCGATGCCAATCTGCTAGTCGCCCTCATCGCCCCACGTCCTCTCCTATTGCAAACCGGCAACACCGACAAGTGGTCCGATCCTATGGGCGAGTTCCTCGCCGCCGTCGCCGCAGGTCCCGTCTACCGCCTCTTCGGCAAGCAGGACCTCGGTACAGCCCAACTCCCCGCGCCTGGCACGGCAATCCTCAACACCCTCGGCTATCTCATGCACGACGGCGGTCATGGCACCGTGCCTTCCGATTGGGATATCTACTTGCAGTTCCTCAAAAAGCATCTATAGACGCCGTCCCCCTCTGCCCTCCTATATAATGGCGGGCACAACGGGCGTCACATGCAGCACACTTTTCTCCTCCTCTTTCTGGGCGTGTCGATGTACGCCCAAAATGCACAGATCACCGGCCGCGTTACCGATCCGAGCAACGCGCTCACACCCGGCGCCGATGTTACCGTCACCAATACCGACACCGGCGACAAACGCAACGCCATAACCAATGATCAGGGCTACTACACCGTCCTCTTCCTCAACCCCGGCAATTATCAAGTCCAAGTCCAGAAGAGCGGATTCAAAGCCGCTGTCCGATCCGGCGTGCGCCTGCAAGTGGAACAGATCGCCCGCCTCGATTTCACCCTCGAAGTCGGCGCCGTCGCCGATCGCATCGATGTCGTGGGTACGGCTCCCCTCATCGAATCGGAAACCTCCACCGTCGGCCAGGTCATCAACAACAAGTCCATTGTTGAGATGCCCCTGAACGGCCGCAATGCCTGGCATCTCGTCCAACTCTCCGCAGCCACCGTGTTCGTGGGTGGCATCGGCGATGCGGCCGAAATCCCCGTTGCCAGCATGGCCGGCGGACGCGCTTTCTCTCAAGGTCTCTACGTCGATGGCGGCTCCGTCCAGAAGTCCGGCATGTCCCGAGCCATGGCCGAACTCGGCCCCATGGTCGATTCCGTCGAAGAGTTCAAAGTCATCACCAACAACTACGCCGCCGAATACGGCCGTAGCGCCGGTGGCGTCTTCACCGCCGTCACTAAATCCGGTACCAACCAGTTCAAAGGAACCGTCTTCCACTTCCTCCGCAACAACGCTTTCGATGCCCGCAACACCTTCTCCCTCACCCAGGCCCCGCTTCGCTACAACCAGTTCGGTGGAACCCTCGGCGGACCCGTCCGCAAGGACCGTACCCATTTCTTCGCCGGCTACGAACAGACCAGGCAATCCCGCGGCACTCCCGTCATCCTTACCGTCCCCGACGCCAATCGCAAGCGCGGCGTGTTCACCGGACTTACCGACGCCAGCGGCAACGTGCTGCAACTCTACAATCCCTTCACCACCCGCCAATCGCCCGCCAACGCCACACTCCGCATTCGCGATCCCTTCCCCAACAACCTGATTCCTTCTTCCCTATTCGACCCCGTGGCCGTCAAAGCCATGTCCTATTACCCCGAGCCCAACGTCCAAGGCAATCTTGCCGGCGCTAACAACTTCAACGTCAACGCTACTCCCAAGCGCACCCAGCACCACGGCACCGCACGTCTCGATCACGTTCTCTCCGACAGAAACCGCATCTTCTTCCGCTACATCAATCAGCACAATTTCACTCCCCAGGTGAATGTCTTCCCCGAACCCGCCGCCTCTTCGTCCGGCCCGCAGACCCGCACCATCCGCAACCTGGCCCATACCGCCATGGGCAACTTCACCCGCACCATGTCCCCCTCTCTCGTCAGCGAGACGCGCCTCTCTTGGCTCAAGCAAAGCCGCAGCGTCCTGCACGAAAGCATCGATCAAGGATGGCCCGCAAAGCTCGGCTTCCGCACCGCCAGCGACCGCGCGTTCCCAGCCTTCGCCCCGCAGAATTACACCTTCGTCGGAGCCCGCAACGCCTTCCGCGAACAGCGCGGCCCCACCTACATGATCAACCAGGTGTTTACCTACAGCCGCGGAAAGCACAATTTGAAAACCGGCTTCGAATACCGCTGGAACGGACAAACCGACGAATTCGACACCATCCCCTCCGGCGACATGATCTTCGCCTCTCAGGGAACCGGCCTCCAAGGTAACGCCCGCAGCGGCGATGGTTTCGCGACGTTTCTGCTAGGCTTCGTCACCAGCGCCACCCTCCGCGATCAGATCCCGCTCAGCACCGAAAACTATTCTCTGGGCGGCTTCCTCCAGGATGACTGGAAGGTGACTCCGAACTTCACATTGAACCTCGGAGTGCGCTACGACATCGAACCCCCGCCCACCTCGCCCGACGATACCTTCAACGGATTCAGCATGACGGAGATCCACCCCACCGCGCGCGTCCCTGGAGTGGTGAAGTTCGCCGGTGTCGACGGCTACCCGCGGCGGTTGGCCGATGTCGACGGCAACAACATCGCTCCCCGCTTCGGGTTCGCTTGGCGTCCCGCCGGTAACGACCGCCGCGTCATTCGGGGCGGCTACGGGATCTTTTTCGGCAACACCAACGACATCGGCTATCTCACCGGCACCAATCTTGGCTTCTCCACCGAAGCCGCGTTCGTCAGCCCCGACCAGAACCAGACGGCGGCGTTCTTCCTTAAGGATGGCTTGCCCCGCTTCGATCTCCCAGGGCCCCAGAGCCGCACACCCGCCTTCGGCTTGAATAACAACATCACGTACTATGAGCGGCGCCGCCTCGCCCCATACTCGCAGCAATTCAACTTCGGCCTACAGCAGGAACTGAAGGGCGTGCTGGTGGAGTTGCAGTACATCGGCAACCTCGGGCGTAAGCTGACTGCCTCCGACGTCAACATCAACCAGGTGCGCCCGGAACTTCTCGGTGGTGCGGGCACCATTCAATCCCGCAGGCCTTATCCGCAGTTCAGCGGTGTAACCATGGTTGCCCCCAATTGGGGCGCCTCCAGCTATCACGGTTTCGTGCTTCATACCGAGAAGCGTTACCAGGGCGGCTTGCAGTTCCTGTTCAACTACACTTTCTCCAAATTCATCGACAACGTCGATCATATCGCCAGCGGCGATTTCGGTGGAACCCCTGGCGCCGGGTATCAGGACTTCTACAATCGCCGTCTGGACAAGGCCCTCAGCCCGAACGATATCCGCCACAACGCCCGTTTCAACGCCATCTGGGACCTCCCGCTCGGCGCCGGCCGCAAGTGGCTCACCGCCGGACCCGCCGCCCAAATCCTGGGAGGCTGGCAAATCTCCGTCCTCGGCACCCTGCTCACCGGCGCTCCCTATGGAGTCGTGACGCAAAACAACACCTGCGAGTGTTCCTCCGCCGGAGCGCAGCGCGCCAACATTCTCCGCGATCCCGAACTGCCCGAACAACAGCGCACCGCCGCCCGCTGGTTCGACATCGCAGCCTTCGCGCAACCGGGGCGTTTTCTGTTCGGAGATTCCGCACGCTCGGTCGGACGCCTTCCCGGCACAACCCAATTCGATCTCGGCATCATGAAGAACTTCCTTGTGAACGAGCGTCTCCGCGTACAATTCCGCGGAGAAATGTTCAATGCTTTCAACTACGTCAATCTCGGAGTTCCCGGTACGGCCCTAGGCAGCCCGAACTTCGGCGCCATCAACACCGCCGCCGACGCCCGTGTCGTGCAGCTCGGCTTGAAGCTCTATTTTTGACACAGATGGGTTTCAGCCTGTTCTTGCAGGGATCGTAGAGCCCACCTTCGCCCTTGGGCTTCGGCGGGCAGCCTTCGCCGAAGGCGAAGGCTGGTAGGCCCGGCTGGACTCGAACCAGCGACCCTCTGCTTAGAAGGCAGATGCTCTATCCACCTGAGCTACGGGCCCCCATACACACATTCTACCAGCCACCGCCTGATGGATAATGAGAACTTGAGCATCCACCGCCTTTTCCCCCTTCTCGCGCTCCTCGCGGCCTCTCTCGCCGCTCAGGATTGGAAAGCCGCCACCGACCTCCCGGCCCTCGACATGTCCGGCCTCACCGCCGTGCAGAAGTCCGCCGTGCTCAAAATCCTTCGCGAGGAATCCTGTGCCTGTACCTGTGGCATGAAGGTCGCCGAATGCCGCATCAAAGACCCTGCCTGTTCCGATAGCCGCCTGCTCGCCTCCATGGCCGCCGCCGAAATGCGCGCCGGACGCTCCCCTGAACAAGTGCGCGCCTCGCTCCGCAACTCCGAACTCATGAAGGCCCGCCGCGCCTCCCTGCTCGGCGAAAAGGTCGCCCTCAACACTACCGGTGCACCCTCCACAGGCGCCTCCAGGCCGCGCATCACCATCGTCGAATTCTCCGACTTCCAGTGCCCCTACTGCCGCATCGCCGCCGCCAAAATCTACGACATCCTGAAGATGTATCCCAACGAAATCCGCCTCGTCTTCAAACAGTTTCCCCTCGATACCCATTCCCAAGCCGAATTGGCGGCCCAAGCCGCGCTCGCCGCTCACGCCCAAGGCAAGTTCTGGCCTCTGCACGACAAAATGTTCGCCAACTCCAAGGCCATCAACAAGGCCAATATCCTCACCTGGGCCAAGGAACTCGGGCTCGACATGACTCGCTTCGCCGCCGATGTCGAATCCGGCAAGTACCGCCGCCAGGTTGAGCAGGATCTCAACGAAGGCCGAGCCGTTGGCGTCTCCGGTACCCCCACATTCTTTATAAACGGCAAGCAATTCCGCGCCCAGATCGAGCCCGATTTGCTCAAGCCCATCCTCGATGAGGAGCTGAAGAACGCCCGCTGATCCCCTACGGTACCTCTACGATCGTGTCCGGCCCGTGCCCTTTCGGCGTGTCGAAAATTCTCGTCACCTTCCGCGTCGTAACATCCGCAATTGCAATCTTGTCGCTGTCCTGAATCCCCAAGTACGCCCGCTTGCCGTCACGCGACAAATACAGCGACAACGGACGCCCAGGCAGTTTGGCATGCCCCACTTCCCTGCGCGCCGCGATATCGGCGAACGCCACCCCGTCTTCTTGCCAGTTGTAGACCAGCATCTTCTCGTCCGGAGTCAGCGCCAGCCGCGCCGGAGCGCCTCCCGTCGGGATGTTCCCCGTCACCTCTTGCCTCGCCGTGTCGATGATCGCAATCCGGTTCTCCTGCGATATCGTGAGATACACCGTCCTCTGATCGCGTGTCATCACCGCCCCCTGCGGATTCTTGCCCACCGCCACCAGTTTCACCGCCCCGCTCGTCAGGTCCACGATCGCCAGCGTCCCCGTCCCCGAGTTGCTGACCCAAGCCGTCTCGTGCCTCGGCCCGTAGATCGCCATGTGCGGGCTCGTCCCTTGCACATCGAACTTGCGCAGCACCTTCCGCGCAACCGGATCGATCAGCAGCAACCCGTATGGATTTTCGATTGTCGAAAGAATCTGCCCGGTCTTCGGATTCAGATCCAGACCGTGCGGACGCCGGTAATTCCCCAAATCGATCACCCCTGCCTTCTTCCGCTTCGACACATCGATGATGGAGATCGTGTTCCACCCCTCCCCCTTGTCCGTCATCCACAGCATCCCGTTGTCCGATACATAGAGAAACTTCCGGTCCGCCGAAAACATCAGTTCATGAGGATGGCTGCCGACTTTCACCTCCCCCGTGCGCTTGCCCGTTGCGTCATAGAAGGCCACCATGCCGGCCTTCTTCTCCACAACGGCGATGTCCTGGGCGCCCAGCAGGCAGACCCCCAGCGCGAACAACAGCCCGCACCGGCCTCCCCGTGCTCGTTCGTCCGTCCAATGTCTGTGTTGCATGAAAGGCAGCATATCGGGAATATGTGGCCATAGTAAAGGGATAGAATAGGGAAAGAAAGGCTCGACGATGCTGATTAAGATTCCGAATGGCTGGGAGATCCCGGAGCGTGAAGCGACTCCGGAGCACGTATTCCTCAACCGCCGCCAAATCCTCAAGGCTGCCGGCTTCCTCGGTGTGGAACGCCTGCTCGCTGCCGCCGAAGGCCAACCCCTCTATCCCGCCAAGCGTAACTCCGAGTTCGCGCTCGATCGGCCTGTCACCGAAGAGTTCGCCGCCACCGGTTACAACAACTTCTACGAATTCGACGCGCAGGACAAACAGGCCGTCCGTCACAAGGTCGGCAACTTTGTCACAAGCCCCTGGAAAATCGAAGTGAGTGGCCTCGTCGCCAAGCCGCAGACCCTCGACTTCGACGATATCCTCAAAACGTACCCCCTCGAAGAACGGCTGTACCGCTTCCGCTGTGTCGAGGCTTGGTCCATGGCCGTCCCGTGGACCGGCTTCCCGCTGGCCAATCTTGTCAAAGCTCTCCAGCCGAAGTCCGAGGCGAAATACATCCGCTTCCAGACTGCCAACCGCCCCAAGGAAATGCCTGGCATCCGAATCATGCCCTTCTATCCCTGGCCCTACACCGAAGGCCTCCGGATGGACGAAGCCATGAACCCGCTCACACTGGTCGTCACCGGTATGTACGGCAAGCCGCTCCCCAAGCAGAACGGCGCTCCCATCCGTCTCGTCGTGCCTTGGAAGTACGGTTACAAGAGCATCAAATCCATCGTAAAAATTGAATTCGTGGCCAAGGAACCGGAAACCCTCTGGCATCAGTTGCAGCCTTCCGAATACGGCTTCTATTCCAACGTCAATCCCCAGAAGTCCCACCCGCGTTGGTCTCAAGCGTTCGAGAAGGTCATCCCCACCATGGAGCGGCGCCCCACTCTCATGTACAACGGGTACGAAAAACACGTCTCTGCCTTGTACAACGGAAAAGAGTTCTAACGCTCCACCACACGGTGGCTTTCGTAAAACACGTCCAGCGTCATCGTAGCGCTGGACGTCGCACGCACAAGCACCTGGTAACCGCGAGGCAGCACCCCTTCCATTCGTGCGCGCAAAGCCCCCATCTCCCGCGCCGAACTCCAGAACTCCGCCGCCGCCTGCGCTCCCGCCGAATTCGTCCCGGTCAGCACCACCGTCCTGCGGTCCCCCGCCGGCGATCCTTCGCTCGGCATCACGGTTATCAAACCGTACACCACCTCCGCATAATCGTTCGCTCCATACCTCGGTAGAAACCACCGCTCCCCTTTACCCCGATCCAGCACCGCGTACTCCCGCAACCCTTCGTGATACTCCACCGTGAGCGGCTGCCGCTCCAGCAGCTTTCCCGCCACCCGGCTATACTCCGGACGTCCCAGCACCAGCGCATTCCGATTCCGCAACAGCGGCTCCGATCCCACCCGCGCCGGCATGACCTCCCATGCCACCCCCGACCGTTCCAACACCCGCCCCACAATCGACATCGACAACGCATCCCCCCACAACGGAGCATTCGGTGTCGGCCGCACGAACAGCCGCTCCGCCGGCGGCAACTGCGGAAAGTGCCGGTACCACCGCAGCAGATCCTCCTGCTCAATCCGCGGCCGCTCATCCGGCATCCGCGTATCGTTGGGACGCACGAACAGATGCAGCGGGGCTGAGATATGGACGATTGTGGCTTCTGGCCCCAGTAAAAGCGGTCCCCACGACGCCCGCAACGCCTCGTCCACCCTTTCAGCTTCTGCCGGACGCCCAATCCACCATACGAGCGAAGCCACCGCCAATCCCGCCATAAACGCAATGGCCAAACCGCCTCTCCACGGCCCGGCTTTCTCCTTCACCGGAACGTCCGGCCCTTCCGCTTCCTCCCCCGCCTCGGCCTCCACAGCCACGAAGATCGGAGCATACTGTCCCCGCGGTATCTCAATCCGCACCCGAGCCCCAGCGTTCTCATGCAGGTAATACTCATCCAGTTTCCGCCGCAACGCGAACGCACGGTTCCGCACGATTGCGTCCTCCGTCGGTGAGTATCCGTCGGGCCGCCCCAGGACGTCTACCCCGATTACATACTCGCTCAACGTCTCCGCCGCACCCTCCATTTCGCGCTCGCACACAAAGCGCAAAAATGCCTTCAACTGAGGGCTGCGTTCAAAGGTCCGGCTCGCCAGCACGGCATCCAGAGCTTCCCGTTTCTGCTCGCGGCCGCGCGTTTCCACCATTTCTCCCCGATCATATCAAGTGGTCCATGTTTGAACAAGTTACGCGTATGTTTGGTGGGTGTTGGAACCGCCCGTCACTTCCGCGCCCGGAACCTCGCCTTTACAATCGAGTCCACACCCCCATGCGAGTCTCACGTCTCCTACTCTGCTCCTTGCTTCCCGCGGCCGCCTGCATGGCGCAATCGGCCTCCGGGGAATTGTCGGGTAACGTCACCGATGAACAAAGCGCCCCTATTACCAGCGTCAAAGTTGCCCTCCGCAATACCGCCACGGGTGAATCGCGCGAAGCCACCACTGACGCCACCGGAGGCTACATCCTCAGCCAACTGCTGCCCGGAGACTATCAACTTACCGCCGAAACGCAGGGCTTCCGGCGCTTCGTCCGCAACGGCGTCACCATTCAGGTTGGTCAACGCGCCCGCGTCGATATCCAGATGAGCATCGGAGCGGTCACCGAATCCATTGAAGTCACCGCCGAAACCCCGCTGCTCGACACCAGCGAAGCATCCCTAGGCCAAGCCATCGAGAATCGAAAAATCCTCGAACTCCCCCTTAACGGCCGCAACGTCGTCGGACTCGCCGCCCTGGTCACCGGTGTCGTGCCCGGTACCAGTTTCGGCATCGGAACCCCCGACGGCCGCGCCGCCCTCATCCAAGCCGCCACTGCCAACCTTGTTGTCAACGGCGGCATGAGCGCCCATAACGATGTTCTCGTCGACGGTGTCCCTCTCTCACTCTGCTGCCAGAACCAGATTGCCTTCATCCCCTCCATCGACGCCACCCAGGAATTCCGTGTCCGCACCAATCTCTATGACGCTGAATTCGGCCGCACCAGCGGTGGCGTCATCACATACGCCACCCGCGGCGGCGCCAACGAGTTCCACGGCAGCCTCTTCGAGTTCCTCCGCAACCGCAACCTCGACGCCAATAACTTCTTCAGCAACCGCGCCGGCGTGAGCCGAGGCCACTTCGTCTATAACCAATTCGGCGGACGCGCCGGCGGACGCATCGTCCGCGACAAGACGTTTTGGTTCGCCAACTACGAAGGCATTGAAAACCGCCGCGGCGCCTTCCTGTCCGGCATCACACCCACTGCGGCTGAAAAGAACGGTCAGTTCGCCCAGAGCATCTTCGATCCCCTCGCCGTCACCCAATCTGGCACTACCTTCACTCGTCAGCCCTTCGCAGGCAACCGCATTCCCGCAACCCGCTTCGATTCCGTCGCAGTCAAGATCTCCCCCCTCTGGCCCGAACCGAACACGTCCGGCACCAACAACTTCATCTCTAACGCCTCGGCCACCGACAAGGAAAAGCAACTTACGGGACGTATCGATCACCTCTTCTCCCCCACTCACCGCTTCTACGGCCGCCATTCCTACAACCACAACAACGGCCTGCTGCCCGATTGGTTCGGCAACATCGCCTCTCCCGGCGTCTTCGCCCAGCAGATCCGCAATCACAATGGAGTCCTCGACGATACACTGACACTCTCCTCCACGCGTTTGTTGAACATTCGCTACGGGTTCACCCGCCAGAGCAACGTGCGCGAACCGCGCAGCACCGGCACGGACTTGACCACCTACGGCTGGCCGGCCGCCTTCTCCGCCGCCCGCCAGGATACGTCGCTCCCTCGCATTTCGCCGGCGGGATACTTCGGCCTCAGCTCCAATCATCTCTTTGAGCGCATCGCCGAAGTCCACGCCCTCGCCGTGACTTTTCGTGAAGTGCGCGGGCGTCATTCCCTCAAACTCGGCACCGATTGGCGAGTCTATCGCGCCAACTGGGTTAACAACGGCACCGCCGCCGGACAGTTCGCCTTCAATACCGGCTTCACCCGCGGCCCCAACGCCCAAACCGGAGGCGGCGGCAATTCCTTCGCCAGTTTCATGCTTGGCAATCCGGCCAGCGGCAACATCATCATTCTCGAACCTTCCGCATCGCCACAGCTCTATCACGGCCTGTTCGTCCAGGACGACATCCGCGTCAACACCAGCCTTACTATCAATGCCGGCATCCGGTGGGATGTCGAAACCCCGCGCTGGGAGCGCTTCAATCGCCTCAGCTACTTCAATCCCGATGTCGCCTCCCCACTCGCCACACCCACGGGCCTCCCCAACCTCCGCGGCGGACTCGAATTCGTCGGCGTCAGTGGCAATCCGCGCAAACAACAGGACATCGACTGGAACAATTTCGGTCCTCGCCTCGGCCTCGCCTATTCCATCACCAGCAAACTCGCCCTCCGCGCCGGATACGGCATGACGTTCCTCCCCACCACCAGCCGCTACGTCAACAATTCCAATCAGGGCTTCGCCGCCACCACGACATTCTTCAGCTCCGTCGATGGCATCAACCCCGTCGGCG